>CAIVSG010000220.1 GCA_903908555.1 uncultured Chlorobiaceae bacterium
AAACAGGGTGACGTCATGACCCTTATCGACCAGACCTTCAGTCAAATGATAGACAACCCGTTCTGTTCCTCCGTATTTTTTAGGCGGTACCCGTTCTACCAGTGGGGCGATTTGAGCAATGCGTAGTTTTTTCATGACGCTTCACTCCTTATGTAACAGTCAACGTTCAAAAAGAGTCTTTCAAAACGAGTGCTGTGTACCAGTGACTTACGCCCTTCGGATAACCATACTCTTATGGTTGCGATTGGCTTTCCGATTATTCGGGAAATAGCACGGTGTTTGAGTCCGGAAATTGCGGATAACAAGACTGACAGACGTATATCTGCATCCTGCTGACGGGTAGATGCAGGGGTTTCTTTAGAGAAGCAGGGCGTTTCGGGCAGGCTGTATGCATCATCCTGATCTATACTGTCTAAATAACAGGTTCTGAATGTTGTAAAAACCTCGGTTTCAGAACTGTTCTTATCAACGTTCAGATACGTACTGTTTACCAGTTCAGTGGCTTTTGTCTCTGAACCAGTCAGCCAATGGGCAAGGCTGTATATATCATCCATTAAATCCAGCGGTGTTCTTTGTGCCTTGATCATAGGACCTCCTTGGGTATGATGCAATTAGTCGCTTTTGCCATTTTTATGGCAAAACAGTCTTATCGATTACGGTTTTCATCACTGCGCTGCTGTTCCAGGAGTCTTCTGTTGTTGTCGTCAGTCCGCTGTTGATCAAGGGTTCTCTTGTTGTTGTCGTCGCTACGTTGCTGCTCAAGAACTCTTCTATTGTTTTCATCACTGCGCTGTTGCTCCAGATTTCTTCTGTCGTTCGAATCGTTTCGCTGCTGATCCATTTTCCTTCGGTTTTCGCTGTTACGGTACTGAGTATCTCGGTATCCTCTTATCTCCTCGAGGCGATGCCTTCTTATCCTCGAAGGAAGTGCGTTCTCATTGATATCAACCCATGGACCACGGTAGTCAGATGAGCGGTACCATGAACCGTTCTGGTTGATATAGTACCAGTTATCATAGGTGATAATGTCATAAGGGCTTCCAACTGAAACTGAAAAGCCCTGATCCGTCAGCTCAACAAAATCAGGACGTACATCAATGATAAAAGTCGGCCTGTGTCCTGGTGAGCTCATGCATAATTGTACATGAGCACCTGCAGTTGGTGCGCCAAGAAGCATTCCTGTGATTCCAGCAGTCAGCAAAATGAATTTTTTCATCTCTCCTCTCCTTTTAAACATAGTTGAAGATTGTTCTCATACTATCCCCTGAAGTCTGTATGCATAGTGCACCACTGACTACTCTTTATGAGCCGTTAAATACGCCGTCCTTGAATAACACGAATCACGATTACCACGATTGCGATTACCAGAAGAGCATGAATAAGCCCCCCCATTGTGTAAGAGGTAACCAAGCCTAAAAGCCAGAATACAATCAGGATCACTGCGATAGTTTCAAGCATCTCTCTCTCCTTTTGATTGTGAATACACGAATCAGGACTACATAGACCAGTGTCTATCAACCTAGTCTATTATATACAAGAATCATGTATATTTAGTTCAAAAAATGACTATTATTTTCAGGATAAGCGCTTTTTTTGGTTGTATATTGAGTTTATATATATAATATATGTGTATGTATTGTTTGTGGGGGCTTCGGTGGCTTCAAGCCCGATAACGAACAGAGAGTGCAGGCCTTACATAAAGCCAATGGTTCCATAAAATCTCAAGGAGAGTAGAATGAACGGAAATCCGAAAATAATTGAAACTCTTAATTGCTTGCTATCTGATGAGCTGACAGCAATTAACCAGTACATTGTGCATTCTGAAATGTGTAGCAATTGGGGGTATGAAAAATTGCACAAAGCTGTTGAAAAACGTGCGATCGACGAAATGAAGCATGCTGAAAAGCTTATTGCAAGGATTCTCTTCCTCGAAGGCATTCCGGTCGTCAGCCACCTTAAAAATATTTCAATTGGTTCAGATGTTGTTGCACAGCACAAAAACGACATGAGTTCAGAAATCGAAGCCATAGCCATGTACAATAATGGCATAAAGCTTGCGACAGAGGTCGGTGATAGCGGTACACGGGAACTGTTGGAATCAATTCTCAAAGATGAAGAGGGACACCTTGATTGGCTTGAAGCACAGATTAACCAGATCGGCCAAATGGGTATCCAGAACTATCTCGCTGATCAACTCGGATAAACCAATGACCATTATGAAAAAAGTACTGGTTGTCGGTGCATCGGGATATTTAGGCCGATATGTGGTTAATGAATTCAAGGAACGAGGATATTATGTCCGGGTTTTGGTAAGAAATCCAGAAAAGATCAAAACACCCGGTCCTTACGGTGAGCCTGCGGTTTACAGTATCGCTGACGAGATTATATTGAGCGATGTAGCTTGTACTGAAAGCCTCGACGGTTTGTGCGAAGGGATTGATATTGTTTTTTCATCACTTGAAATGACATCACCCGATTCTAAACGTAACAACTACGATGTTGATTACCTTGATAACAGACGGATTCTTCATCAGGCTGTAGTCGAAAAAGTTTCAAGATTTATCTATGTCTCCGCGTTCAATGAAGATAAAGTGCATGATCTCCCTTTAAACCGGGCACATGAGTTGTTTGTTGCCGATCTCAAAGCTTCAGGTCTTTCATGGGCGGTTATCCGTCCTAATGGCTATTTTTCGGATATGGGCCGTTATTTTTCAATGGCCCGAACCGGGCATATGTTCATGGTTGGGAATGGGGATAAAAAAATGAATCCCGTTCACGGTGCTGACATTGCGAAGGTTTGTGCCGATGCGGTCAATGGTGATTGCCGGAAAATCACCGTGGGAGGTCCCGATATCTATACCTTCAGGGAAATCATGGAGATGGCGTTTCATGCATGTGGTAAAACGCCTTGGATAACCCAATTTCCAATGTGGCTTGTGGATGGAATACACATGGCAGTCAGGTTTTTTAACAGTAATCTTGCCGAATTGATGTCATTTGCTGTTGAAGATGTCAAATTTGACCATGTCTCACCTGCTTATGGTAACCGTCATCTGAAAAACTTTTTCGCAGAACTTGCTATTGCGCCAAAATAACAATACATGCACCCCGATAATGAAACTATCCGTCTTGAATCATTTTTCCTTCTGGTCTGGCCTGTCAAAATACAGCTATTGAGGCATAATCAATAGCCAGATCCAAAAAAACAGTGATACTATGGCGGTTTTGAATTTTACGATTCAAGGGCGTTAAATAAACGTTAACACCCTTGAATTGTAATAGTTGGATATTTAATCCGTTCACTTTGTATTGCCTGAATTATTTAAAGCGAGACTCTCAGGCCAAGCAGCAGACTATTGTTTGCGTAATGAGTATCGAAGCCATCATCCAGACGGAAATCAGCAGTGGCAAAGTGGCGATAACGTGCGTCAAGCTTTACGCCAGGGCTGATAGGAACTGCAACACCAACACCGACCTGATAAGCAAATGCGGTTTCATGTTCGCTGTAGCCATTACTGGAACCGGCAAAGCGGAGGTTATCAAAATTAACCCAAGCTGCTCCTAAGCCCGCGGTAAGGTAGGGCTTAAATCCTTTTCCGTCATAGATGTTATAATAGCCGTTGGCCAACAGCGACCATACATGAACATCGCCACGGTAATCTGAAGATCCAAACCTGCTGGAAACTGTATTTATAGCATTGGTCTGATATCCAACCTCAGCTTCTACGCGGCAATCTCTTTCGGGGCAGCGAAGACCAATTGCTCCAAGTAATGTTGTACCGTCATCAAATGAATATCTGGCCCCCCCATCGTTAATTTCATTTGCCCAGGACATACCTACATTTCCACTAACGTATTGCTCCATGGCAGAAACAGGAGCGGCCCATAGGCCGGTAATCAACCCTGCGGCAAGAAGTGCATAATTTTTTTTCATTTTCTTTCGTATCAGTTTTAGTTCTAAAAATCATATCACACATATAGAGTATATTAAATATATATATAAATTCACGTCAACCAAGCTTATTATATATAATATTATTGTAAGTCATTATAGTTTATGGTTGTGCGTATATATGTTGTATGATTGATGTGTTGGGTGCTGCAGTTTAAAGAGGGCTCGTTATGGTTAAGGAAAAGTGTTTCCAAGAGGGGGGGCGTAAACATTTATTACTATACCTGGATATAGGTAGAGTTGTTTTAGCGCGCAAGATGGTGAGGTTGTTAGGGATCAATATTGGAATTGTGGCGCAGCCAAGAATGGTAAAACTGTATTTCAGTCAGAAGATTGAATAGCGGCTTTATTGTTTTTGCTTATCTTTAATTCTTATAATTGTTCCGGTTTGGATTTTTTTTAATTTTAGATTTGCATCCGTAGCAACATTTATTATAAGGTGTATTTTTTCTCTACCCATAATAATAATACATTTTTTGATCTGCATGTTATTAAGATTCACATCTATTACTTTCCCTGTTTTTTCTTTTTCAATAGCTTTATGAATAATATATGGGGCATTTTGAATTAGTGTGTTAAATTTAACGACAAGTTTTGTTGCAATTGAATCCCTGATTTGATTGTGGAATAAATTTACTCCAGCATTCAGTATCCGGTGCTTTGGGTTAAATGCAAAATCGAAATGATCTATTTTTAATGTTTGAGTTGGTACATCGTACACAAGATTGCCACTTAATAACAGATGGTCATTCTTATCTGTAACTATTATTATAGATAAACCGCTTGTTGACGAATATGCATATAATTTTTTTATAGTAACGGCATGCCCTTTAGCTGAAAAAGTTTTGCCCTTAAGTAACACATTTAACTGTTGATTAATTTCTTGAAAAGAAGAGAATGCGTATATGTATATATCAGATTTATCTAAAGTATCCTTTTCTTTTAATAATTTAAATTCCGGCAATGGATTTGAGTGGAATTTTGCTTTTGCTGTAGCTGTAGTATCAGTGATAATATACATTTTTGCATGCACAGCTGTTATGCCTGTTATAAAATCGGGATGGGTTTTTATTTTGCCGCTTATATCATCACAAATAAACTTTATCCATACATTACTCGGTGTGCTGCTAATAAAAATAGGTTCCTGAAGATCATGCCAAATCGTCAACAATGATGGTTTTAATGTTGCTGCCTTATAAATTTCTGAATCAAGCATTTTTGTTAATGCAGGGCCATTTTCTTGTATGGCTTCATTGAGCCGGGCTTCAATATTTTTTTTAAACGGTCCGATTTGTAAAACAGGTTGTACAACCCATCTATAGCTTTTGATTTTAAAATGTGTAACTATGCACCAGTTTTTATCTATTTTGACAGGGGTTGATAAGTTTATCATCAAACTTGTATGAACCGGCTTTACCAGGCTGGTTAAAAGTTTTCCAAATCGGCTATCTTTGATTTCAACATCTACAATCACTGGGAACATACAGACAAGTTCTTTGCCTTTAGCTTTAACTATAATTTTTTCTGACTTGGTAAGCGTTAATTTTATTTTTTCTTTTTTTTCCTTTTGAATAAATAACTCTTTTACTAAAAAGCTTCCGTTTATTTTTTTATTTAAGTAATCAGCGAGATTTTTTATGTCGTATGTAATATTGAAATTGAAGGTAGAGGGAGGGATTTCGATAGTATATACTTCTTGTATCGCATCAGGCAGTTTCAGTTTATTTGCCTGATGTGTCTTGAACAAATAAAAGAGACTCGAGATAGTAATAAAAATAAGGAGCCCGACTATAATGAGAGACCTTTTCATTGCATTCCATCAATCTGAATTACTCTGGAATTGATTCGATACACTATTGACCGGTATAGATTTCAAAAACTCCCTGTTTACTCGTAACGCAGAGCTTCTAACGGCTTCAGTTCTGCGGCTTTTCTTGCTGGCCAAAGTCCGAAGAATATTCCGATGAGCGCTGAAAAGGCTGTTGCGAGAACAACAGACATCAGGGATGTTTTTACTGCCCAACCTGCAAAATAGGAGAGGACAAGAGAGGTGCCAATACCAGCAAGAACTCCGATAAACCCTCCACTGATGGTTAATCCAACCGATTCTACCAGAAACTGAAGCATAATGTCATTTTTCCTGGCACCAATAGCCTTGCGCAGCCCAATCTCCCGTGTGCGTTCGGTTACTGAAACCAGCATGATATTCATAATACCTATGCCCCCAACCACCAGAGATATAGCGGCAATGGAGCCAAGAAGAAGGCTCATGGTTTGCGTGGTGCTGCTGAGCATTTTCTGAATTTCGGTCATATCCCTGATATTGAAAGAGTCGTCTCCCTCTTTTAATCGGTGCCGCTTGATGATCAGCGTACTGATTTGGCTTTTAGCCTGTTCTATCAATGCAGGTGAGGCGACTTCTACAAAAATGCTGCTGAGATAATCTTTACCAAGCACCCGATACATGGCGGTGGTTACCGGGACAATCACCACATCATCTTCGTCCTGTGGTCCGGAAAATCCTTTCGCCGGAGCAATACCGATAACTGTAAAATTTATTCTGTTGATTTTTATGGTTTTCCCCAGCGGATTGGTTGAGCCGAAAAGCTCTTTGACCACAGTTACCCCGATAATGGCGACCTTTTCACGGGTCTGAATCTCTTCACGAGTAAACCATCGACCAACCGAAGGGATCATTGCTCGCATCATCCCATAATCAAATCCTGCACCGGTAAGACTCGAGCTCCAGTTTTTGTTTCCAAACACTATCCTGCCGCTTCCTGTTACTACTCCGGCAGCACTTTTCACCAAGGTGCGGAGTGAAGTAATCTCGTCAACATCAATAAAGGTAAAGCGGGCAACAGCACCAGCCCCCTGGGCGGCACCCCTGATCTTGGCTGATCCTCCTCGTATTGAAAGCAGATTGGAACCCATTGATTTCATTTGTTCCTGCATGGCAGCTTTTGCGCCTTCGCCAAGTGCGATCATGGCAATGACTGACGCAACTCCGACAAGGATGCCAAGTACAGACAGAAAAGAGCGCATCTTGTTGGCTAATATTGACTGAAATGCCTGTGCGATAAATCCTATAAATCGCCCATCCTGCCATAATGAGGCCTTTCCGGACCCATGGATGTCAAAGCCGCTCTCTTTTTCGGCAACTGCTGCTGCCTCAAATCCCGGCTTGCGCTCATCAGAAATAATGACGCCGTCCCTCATGGTAATGACACGCAGGGCATACGCAGCGATATCGGGTTCGTGCGTGACCATGATGATGGTTTTGCCCTCTTCATGAAGTCCTTTAAAGATCTTCATGATCTCCACCGAGTTTTTTGTGTCCAGGTTTCCTGTCGGTTCATCGGCAAAAATGATCAACGGATCACGAACGAGCGCCCTTGCTATAGCCACACGCTGCTGTTCGCCCCCTGAAAGCTGATTGGGGGTGTGATCGATTCTTTCTTCGAGTCCAACCTGCCGGAGGCGTTCGACCGCCTGCTGACGAAAATCACCTGCAACACCGCTATAGATATGTGGAAGCCGCACGTTTTCAACAATACTCATTCGCTTAAGCAGATGAAACTGTTGAAACACAAAGCCGGCAACATTATTGCGCACTCCTGCCTGCTCATCCTCCGTCATCGTGTTGACATTATTGCCGAAAATCCGGTACTCGCCCTTGTCGGGGTTGTCCAGAAGACCGAGAATCTGAAGCAGTGAGGATTTGCCAGACCCCGATGCTCCCATGATAGCAACAAACTCACCTTGTTCTATTGTTACGGAAACACCACGCAACGCCTGAACTGTGCTTTCACCGATCAGGTATGTCCGGTGAACATCGATAAGTTCAAGCATCTGTTTCATTTTTTTGTTCTGCTCCTTTGGGGTGTGAACGGGTTTGAGCCAGTGCTGTTTTTTGGTAACACAAAAGAGGTATCGGGAAGCAATACCAGGGAGTTGTCCGTCAGGCCTGCAACTATTTCGATATTGCTTTCATCCTGAAGTCCTATCTGAACAGGGCTATAACGGAAGGGCTGCTGCTTTGCTCCGTTTTTTTGCAGCACGACACTTTTACCGTTTTTGCTGAGAACAGCGGCGATGGGCAACAGCAAAACTCCACTCTTTTCCTGAATGATAATCTTGATATTGGCGCTCATGCCTGAACGGAATACATCAGGAATGCGGTCTGGAATAACGTCGACATTGTAGATGTTCACATTATTCTGCAGATGTGACTCATAGTAGATATGCTCAACAACGCCGTTAACTCGAATGTCAGGATAGGCGTCCAGTCCCATCAACGCCTTTTGCCCTATTTTCACCCGTCCGATATCAGTTTCATCGACAAACGCTTTCACAATAAGATGATCCGAGA
>CAIVSG010000221.1 GCA_903908555.1 uncultured Chlorobiaceae bacterium
ACCTTGCTCAACGAATATCGATTTCTTTAAACTTCCACCAAAAGGCCCTCGAACAAACCCACATATACTACCAAACTTATTCTCCACCCACCCGTCACCTCGCTGACTGAAAACGGAATTCAGATGCGATTCAAAAAGCTGGGGGGCGTTTTTGAGGTTCTTTTCGGCATTGGCTTTGGCGGTAGCAATACCCTCAAATGCTTCGTCAAGAATAGCAACGATGCGCTCCTGACCAGGAATTGGAGGAATCGGAACGTCAGTATTTTTGATTTTGAGCTGTGAAATATTGGGTTGTGCATTTCCAGCTGCTTGCGACACCAGCTCATCTTTTATTGATAAAAAAAAGTAAAAAAGAAATTTCGGAAGGAAGCGCTTAGTCGGCAGAATTCCGCACACCGCTTGATTAGTTGCAGCCTCAAACCGCAAAATACCTACCTGACCAGCAGTTGCACCATACATTGCAACTAAGACAGTATTTACCGGAAAGATCTTGGCTGATGAATTGTCTAATCCCTTTTTAGAAATGAAGTTAGTGGTTGAGCAAATTTCGCCTTGGCTAACTTCTCCACTCAGAAGCCACGGTATAGTTCCACCTTCGTAATACTCTTTTTTTGACTTTAATGGTGTTCCACCAGCACCGGTTTGGCACACTTCCCCCAACTTCTTTATTTCCCATCCATGCTTCACAAGCCAGACTCCTTTTATGCAACAAAGGATTGCAGTTTTCAGCGCGCCCCATAAACATCAATTATTTTGACCAGTTCTAATTCTCCAACTAATGGTTGGAGAATTAACAAAGGCCACGCCTCCATACACCCTTTGTCAATTTCCAAGCACTTTTTGTATTCCTGAAAGAAGCACAATGAAACTCCTTGAGCTGTTGTTCTCCAGATTCAGATACCCCCCGATGGCACGGGAACCTGCGACCTTCTGATACATTCCGTTCGTCAGTTTATTCAATTCCTCAGAAGGCGACCCAAGTCTGTCAGGATTCCTGAACTTACTTTGACCTTGTTTCGCAGCCAATCCCCTGATACCAAGACCGCGTTCAACCGCAGCCAGATCGCCGAGATAAAAACTTTCCAACTCACGGCAAGCAACACGAACCAAAGCATCGTTTCTCCCTGCTTGCCTGCAAAGGTCTACAAGTCTCGTCTTGACATCCTGGCAATCACTGGCATCCTGATCGCGCATGACAACAAAAACTGAATCAGGGAGCTGCCAATAGCGAAGTTTTCGGGTAAGTTGTTTTTCCAAGTCGCTTTTTCCTTGAAAAACCACATACCGAACAAAAATATCTGCTGGGATAAGTCTCGGCAACACACCCTCAAGCATCTTTTGGGCCGAGGGTTCTTCAAGAAAAAAAACAAGTGTTTTCATTGGGGATCACTCCCCTCAAAAAAGCCTTGATTCCACAAATAACCCATCTGATCGCCATCTTTCATATAGGCAACAATCTGGGTGTTTTCATTGGCTCTACGGATTTGCGTATATCCCTCTTTCTTGACGAGCCAAAAGACTTCATCGACAGTTGTCGCATTTAAAAAATCAGGTGAGTGGGTAGAAACAAATACCTGCCCGCCCCGGTTAGCATAGTTGCGAAACTCCTCTGCAAGCTCCCGCAACAACCTTGGATAGAGCTGATTTTCAGGCTCTTCTACACATAACAGAGGATGAGGAGCGGGATCATACAGGAGGGTTAAATAGGCAAGCATTTTGATAGTGCCGTCCGAAACATAGCGGGCCAAAAAGGGATCTTCAAATGAACCATCCTGAAATTTGAGCAGAACACGACCCTCTTCAGTAGTTTTTGATTCCACCTGGGAAATCCCCGGAATACGCTGCTTCAGCAATTCAAGTATTTGACTGAAGGCAGCCGGATGACGATTATGTAGATACTGGATGACAAGCGATAAATTTTCTCCCTCACGCGACAAATGCTCCGCATATCCGGCATCCTGTTCCGGGCGAGCCCGGCTGATGTGAAAATCAGAAACGTGCCAGTTCTCAATAAGGTTACCAAGTGCAACCACGGCAGGGAAACGCTTGAACTGTGCCAGTCCTTTAATTGCAAGAATATCGGGTGATTTAAGCGTTTGCTCTTCGCGGGTTAAATCCTTGACATCTTTTACCGACGACATCAATTCATTAGTCACAGCAGTACCTTTACCTCCGGAAAAATCGAGGAAATGCCACGGCTGCCCACCACTCCCTCTGCGGTATTTGAGAATTTCACGCTCAATAATAACCCGGCCGTTCTCCTCATTGATTTGCAGGAAGTAGGTGGTCAGTGGCATTTCGCTCCCTTCACGGAACTTCAATTCAATCTCAATCGGCCCAGTGGCGTTTCGGCTGCGCACCTCTGAAAACCCTCGACTGCCCCCCAGTTTCGCCAGAGCTGTGTTGACATTACTGGTAATAGCATCTTTCAGAAAACCGAAAACGGAAAATATCGTACTCTTTCCTGTTCCATTTGCTCCAACAAAGACGCAGAAATTTGGCAGATCATTCAATTCTGCGTCCTTGAATGCCTTAAAATTTTTTAACCGAATGGACTCAATTTTCATAGATCACCTCTCCCTGCATTTATCATTCTGACTCCAACAATTCAAAGAGTGACACTTACTATAACCTAAAGCACCACATCGGTGTAGCTGAATTTTGAAATTGTTGCATACCGAAATGTAATATCAAAAAATATACAAATCTATTGCGCTCTTATAAACCCTTAAATCTGATGTAACCCAATATTGCATAACTGTTTATAACTAATCCCCCCGAATGGGGGACGTTATTCTTATCGTACACTTCTACAAACAACTCCCCGCCCGACGTAAGGGCACCTCTCTTCATTCAAATGGGACGCATTAAACACAAAACAGATTATTCCATTATTGCGCCGTAGGGGCGACCCTTGTGGTTGCCCTCAAGCAAATACTGACTGATTTCAGAAAATCTTACTCCACTCCATTGTCCATTATTAATTGCTCAAAAGCTCCCTGATATTAGCCAGCACCTCTGCACTCTCCACATCCAGTGCAGCAATTTCATCCATAATATCCTCCGGTCTACGATGCACAACCTCCCCGCCACTGTTGGGGTTTTTTGTCGAAATATCAAAGGTGGATTGATCAACATCATCGATGCTGATGCTCCATGACTTATCGGAATCAGCCTTGGTCTTCTGAAGCTTTACAAACTCCGCCAGATCGTTCTCATTCAGCGGGTTTGTCTTGCCCATGTTTCGACCGGGATCGAGCTGGTAGTACCAGATATTCCTTGTCGGCAACCCTTTCTCGAAGAAGAGTACCACGGTTTTCACCCCTGCACCCTGAAAGGTGCCGCCGGGACAGTCAAGTATGGTGTGTAGATTGCAGCTTTCGAGCAGTAGTTTTCGCAGGCTGACTGAGGCGTTATCGGTATTAGAGAGAAAGGTGTTTTTGATCACCACACCTGCCCTGCCGCCGGCCTTGAGAATTTTGATGAAGTGCTGGAGAAAGAGGAATGCAGTCTCCCCTGACTTGATGGGAAAATTATGCTGCACCTCAGCCCGTTCTTTGCCGCCGAAGGGAGGATTGGCAATAACAATGTCGTACCGGTCGCGCTCCTGAATGTCGGCAAGGTTTTCGGCCAGGGTATTGGTATGCACAATGTTTGGAGCCTCAACCCCATGCAGAATCATGTTCATGATACCGATGATGTAGGCAAGTCCTTTTTTCTCTTTACCGTAGAAGGTGTTTTTCTGAAGCGTCTCCAAATCACCGGTGGTCAGGTTTTCTCCTGCCTTCAGATACTCATAGGCTTCGGCAAGGAAGCCGGCTGAACCGACCGCCCCGTCATAGATTTTCTGACCGATAACGGGAGCAACAACCTTGATAATGGCTTTAATGAGCGGTCGTGGTGTGTAGTACTCCCCACCGTTGCGACCGGCATTGCCCATATTCTTGATTTTGCTCTCGTAGAGATGCGACATCTCATGTTTTTCCACATTGGTCCGGAAGCGAAGCTCATCAATCCGATCAATTACCTCTCGCAAATTATAACCACTCTGAACACGGTTTTTCAGCTCACTGAAAATCTCCCCGATCTTGTACTGGATAGTAGCCGAGCTCTCAGCAGAACCCTTGAAAGTTTTCAAATAGGGAAACAGCTCTCGATCTACAAACTCTTTAAGATCATCTCCCGTCAAAGCATTGTTGTGGTCAATCTTGCCGTCGGCAGTTTTTGGAGCTGCCCATGATTCCCAGCGGTAAAATGAATCAAGAAGCGGTGCGTAGGGCTTCCCCGAAAGTGCAGCCGCAGTCTCCTTGTCCTGCTCGAGGTCGTCAAGATACTTGAGAAAAAGTATCCACGAGGTCTGCTCTATATAATCCAGCTCACTGCCGCAACCGGCATCTTTGTGAAGGATGTCATCAATATTCTTGAAAGTCTGCTCGAACAATGGATACTCCCCTTTAAAATATGTATTACGCTATACCTCCCCGTTGCCCTTTGCAGCAGCATCCAGAGAGAAAATGATGGGCTCGATACTGAAATGGTCTCAATGAATATAACGCTACACCTAAACCACTGCAAATAAAAGGAATATCCTGATCCAAATCGCCGGATATATCCGTTGAAGTTTAAAAAGGGATCTGGGTCAAAAACTGTCTGAGGTATGAAAAAGATTTTCTCTTTACCAGACAAGGTTATTTGCTCAAGGTAATTGGCCAACAAGCTGTTGGCTCATTAAAATCGGAGCGTTGAGCTCAACATATCTGATACCAGCAAGCAAGGCCGACTCCGGTAATTTTGCAACGGCCTGTTGCAAAATTGATCTTCTGTATTCTTTGGCAAAACGGATCATATACCCGATATCCCAATACATGAAAATCATTCCGAGTTGGCAGTCATGTTCGTTTTTGTTTGTGCTTGCTTACATGGTCTTGAATGATGCTGTTTTTTACAATTCATTCTCTGTCACGGGATGGGTTACCGGTTGTTTTCAGTGCGCATTTTCTGCATCTGTCAGTATTCCTTTTACAATTCCTTCAGGATGCACGTGTTGCAAAAATCTGCGTCGGTGTTAAGCGCTTTTTTCGTTATGTAATGCGTACCAGTCTATGAGGTGTCTTATCATCTTTTGATAAGAGGTATGATTTTTCTTTGCCTCATTCTTGAAAAATTCGACACTCGATTTTTTTAAAGCTATCGTAATCTTGACGTTTTCTTCCTTCAGGATTAATTGAGCAGGTGAAGGCAGAAAGTCTTTAATTACTTTTAATTCACCAAGTGGTTCATCAGTATATTTAATTTTGGTCTTCATATATTTTTCTCCCTTTTCTCCAGTATCCGGCTCCAAATATTCTGATAATATCACATCTATAGGTGAACCTTACTGTCATTATTCCTTCATCAACGCGCCCAATACAAAAAAATCGACTTTCTTCAGTGCTGTGATTAATATCTTCGGCAATTATACGCTTTGGATCGAGAAAGGCGTATTGTGCTAATGAAAAAGGCACATTGTGTTTCTCCTGATTTTCCCTGTCCTTTTCTGCATCCCACTCAAAACGCGCACTTTTCATAAGATTAATTTACCACTATATGGCTTATGCAGCAATATATTTATATGGCTTAAGGAAGCCCTCTTCATTTCAGGAAATGCGTTCACGATGCATTATTCACTCATACCCCAACTCCTTCAAATACTCTGCCAGCTCCGCACTTGCCGTCTCGCCTGTCTCCGTCTGGCTTTCCTTCGCCTGCTGAAAAGTTTGCTTTAGGGGACGATATTCTTATCGTACATTTCCCAAAATAACGCTACTAACAAAAGCAGCTTGGTGTGAGGTGTGCCATGAAAAAGTCTACTGTATGAATATCTCAAGCTTTTTACCCAAGGCTTCGGCATAATGTGAAAGCGTTGAAAGCCTTATATCCTCAGCATGGTTCTCAATACGCGATATTGCCGACTTATGAGTTTTGAGCTTCAGAGCAATTTGATCTTGAGTCATACCGGCATCAGTCCTTGCCTGTTTCAGCAATACTCCAATCTTGAAGTGCTTATAGCCTTCATCAAAAGATGACGCAAACTCCGGATCAATAGCTTTCTGTTCGTCAATAAATTCCTGTAATTCATCCATGTTTTTTCCCCTCTTGATATCCCTTTTTTCGTTGTTCTGCTAAAGCAATTTCATGTTGTGGCGTTTTCTGGGTTTTCTTGGAAAAGGCATTGGTCAAGATAACAAGCTTCCCGCCATCCATAAAACCCAAAAGCCGGAATGCATTATTTCCCTGCTGAGCTCTTATCTTCCAGATTCCATCAGTATTTTGCAGCTTTTTGAAATATTCTTGCGGCACCATCGGTATATCTCTAACCAATGTTAGAACCCACAATACTTTTTCTCGTTCCTTGGCAGGTAACTCCCCTATAAAATCTTTAACCGGACACTGTCCAGAAGAGTTCTTATAAAAAATGATTTCACGCATCAAAACAATGTTAACAATTTCGTCAACTATTAACAAGCGAAAACAGTACATTCCGCTTCTCTACATCACAGCCCTTCGATATTACCCGGTGTCGGCTTCTTTCCTTACCCTATCAAATATCTCAAGAGAATAGGTTATTTTTACATCAAGCGAAATATAAGGGGGACGACATTCATATCGTACACTTCTCCAGATAACTCAATATTTCAAAGCCCCTGCATCTTTTCGCTATATTACCCGAACAAACCAAAACCAACAACGACTACTATATGGACACCGTTTTCTCGAATATCGAACACCTCTACTCAAGGGATGAAGTCCTCTCCAACCCATGCCCGGTTACCAAGGCAAATGGTGTCTATGCCTTTTTCTTTAAGGAGGTGCCACTTGGTGTCCCTGTTGAAGGATGCTTTACCCATGGCGGGTTGACGTTACTTTATATCGCGGGATCACCTGATAAAAAAGGAAAAGCCAATGCCTCTCAAACACTGCAGCAGCGGGTTCGTTACCACTTCAAAGGGAATGCTGATGGCTCAACCCTGCGTCGCTCACTCGGCATCCTGCTTGCCAAAGAGAGTGGCTATCCGCTGCGAAGAGTTGGCAGTGGCAAAAAAATGACTCTGACGAACAAGGGTGAGCAATGGCTTGACCGGTGGATGCACGAAAACGCCTTTGTGACCTGGATTGAGAATGAAGAGCCTTGGGATCTCGAAAACAAACTCCTGCACGCCTCTTCCATACCGCTGAACATTCAGGGCAATAAACACCACCCCTACGCCGCCTTGCTCGCTCAAATCCGCAGTCAGGCAATACTGCAGGCCGAAGAAGCCGATATCGTCGATGACAATGACCCCAGGTTGTAAGCTATAAACCCCCTGACTCTTCAGGGAGAGAAGTAGATTGACAAGATTAGGAATTCTGTATGTCCCACACAATAGTATCGGAACTAAAATCCTGTTCGTTCGGCCACATAATACCATGGTGAGCAGGACGAACGAGGCGAAAATACGATTCGTCCTGTAGTTCTTTAAACGCACTGCCACCGAAATAGGGTTTGACATCAAATGTACCCGAAATGCCACTACTCGTCACAATTTCGATAAGGAAGTTATCCTGCGGAATAGCGCTGATAATTTTATCCATCTCTCTCCTCTTATTTTAAAGGGTCTATCTTGAAAACGGGCTCACCGACAACTGCCAACTGCCAATCAGCCATCAAATCTTCCTTATGAATCTCAATCCATGCCTGGACCAGTTTCATCTTGGCCGGCGGCAGACTCCCAATAAGAACTTCTCCATCGTCTATAGCTATAGAGGCGTGGTGGTCTCCGTATTCTGCGTGAATATGCGGTCGAGCATGCTTTTTGTTGTCATAAAAATACATCAAGATAAGAATCCCGTAAAACATCGATATCGTAGGCATGACTCTTATCCCTTTGATTGTCTTGTTATCTCTATATATTGACTACTGTTCTTCAGTAACACACTTTTTGTTACCCATAGTTTGAAAATGTAAAAAATTATGTAGTCATGAGTAAATCAATTCAAAAATTTCCAACAACCCTCCACTCTCACAACTTTCAAAATGTCTTTCCAGCATCTTCTTGTAGCAGGCCATGATTGGCAAGCCGCCCGGCAACAATCGCGGGTTGTGGGACGATTTTTTTTGCAAAACGCTTGCTATCCTGTTTCTCAATTGAACCCCTCACAATAATTTCATTTTTGTATTTGCTGCCTTTCAGCCACTCTTCCGCGAACATATCAGCTTCATCTTCTTTCTCTTTCCCATCACCGGAATAATCCATTCCCTCTACAAAAATTTCCTTTTTGTGATGCTTCAAAATATGAGCCGCTTCATGGAAAAAAGTAAACCAGAAAATGTCGTTCCCCCTCAATCGAATGGAAAGCTGAAGCAACGGATTGCCTTTCACCCACCGGGTTGCACCTTGCAGAGCCGCTTTCGGCAGGCAAGGTGTCTGAACAACCTTTACACCGGCTTTCAGGCATAATTCCTCGAGTTCAGGAAAGCAATCATCGCTGCCGCTGATCACAAGCTTTTTAATCTCCCGCAAGGTTTTCTCAAAAGCACTCCTCTCAAAATCAGGCACCTTAAGCAATTCAGCCTGCCGCTCTCCCTGCCTTAGCCACGCAGCAACCGCGTATGGGTCTTTGCTGCTTTTTTCGCACTTACCGGTCGCTGTTGCATAAACCTGCCCATGATAAAACTTATCATACACCTCAGGACTCGCCACATTAAAAAAGGAGAGGAGTGCTTTCCCTGCGTTAGCCGAACTGCCTTCAAAAGCAATCCAACCCTTTCCTTTCATTGCATTGCAGGGAAACCGCTTTGCCCACTCTTTTGCCTGAAGCAGAGTTTCAGCGTCATCAATTTCAGCAAGTCTCAGGCGATAACGCTTTTCACGCTCTACCCAAAAATCAGCAGGGATGCCAATAACACGCTCAAGTTGAAGAGCTGTTTCCGGGGTTATCTGCGCCTTACCCTGTATTATTTCATTAATGGTTTTCTTCGGTCTGCCCATCCGCTCGGCCAACTCAGCCTGCGTCATACCTGTATATTCGATATGTTCAGCAAGCGTATCACCGGGGCATGAGATTACTTCACGGGCTATTGCAATATCTTCTTTTGTCTTATACATGGGCTTTACTCCCGTTTTAATGGTAATCTTCACCAATCGCCACAATCACAATACAGGTAATCATCATCCAATCAAGCCCGTCATCCTCTTTTCTGGGATAAGGATTATGATCAGGTAGAAAAATGATTCGATGGTTTGGTGTAAGGTCAATCGCCAACTCCCCCAATCGGTTTCCTGTCAATTCATGGCAGTGGGCAGAAGAAAATGAACGCATAGCATCAAGATTTACAACCGAAGCAAGATCATCCAGTCGCTGAGACAGCTTTTTTGCCCTGTCCCCATAATGCCTCTTGATGGCTGAAAGGCTCTCGACACTCTTCTCCAACTTGCGGGTTTGGTAGCGAATCTTCATCAGAAAGGTAATAAACCGGAATCGATATAAAAATTATTATTAACCCTTAAGGTTAATAGATATGTAGTCTCCTGTGGCGAATCAAGCTCATTTTTGTTAGATTGTTGTTCATGTAATCAATCGTTTGAACAAAAGCTGAGATGAAAGCAGATAACTTTACACTTGAAAAGTACTTTATTCGGATTAATTATAAAAGTAAAATCAATTCGGATATCTCAACAGTATCTGAGATAATGCAGTGCCAGTTATTTTCAGTTCCTTTCGAAAATCTCGATGTTCAGGCTGGAAAAATTGTCTCTCTGGTTCCAGAGGAGATAGTTGAGAAAATATTGGTTCGTAATCGTGGCGGGTATTGCTATGAAGTAAACGGCCTTTTTGCAATGGCACTCGAGGAGCTTGGAGTGGACTACACGTTTGTGGCAGCACGACCTATGATTTATCCTGTGAGGCGCCCTAAAACACACATGGCCATTGTGGCTGAAGTGGATGGCGAGAAGTGGCTGATCGATTTGGGATTTGGGAGCAACAGTATAAGAAAGCCGATGCGTCTCAATCTCCTCGACGTCGAAGTACTGCAGGATACCGACCGCTTTATGCTCAGCAAAACCGATGAGAGCAACTATCGGCTGAAGGCATTGGTCGAAGGAGAGTGGGTGGATCAATACGAATTCGACCTCTACCCGCAGGAATGGATTGACTTCGTCCCCGCCAACCACCTTAACTCAACACACCCCGACGCAATATTTGTAAAAAAACTGCTGGTCGTCCTGCACAACCCAACTGGAAAAGTCGTGCTCATGGGCGACACCCTGAAAACCGTCAGCAATGGCATAACAACGAAACAGTTCGTTTCCCCCGAAAAACGAGCCTCCATCCTGGCTACCCATTTCGGCCTCGTCGCCCCTCACTGATCTTGCCTGTAAACGCAGAGGTTAAACAATAACCAGATCCCCCCATCCAGCTATTACCTTGCCGAACTCGTCTTGGAATGCCGGTCGGCGGAGGTTATCACCCTTGACCTTGCCTGCAATACTCGCAATCAAAGAGGGCCAGACTCTATTTTTTCGCAAGGTTCCGCTTCTATGCCGTTATTAATAACTGTTGATCCTTAAAAAATTGGTAGGGGTAAAAACTTCATTATCTGAACAAATCAGAATGAGATCCAGTGCGATAGAGCACTAATTCCTGATCCTCAATAGCATAAATCAAAATCCAATCTGGTGCCAGATGACAATCTCGTTTTCCTTGATATTACCTTTTCAGGGGATGATCATGAAAAACTGCATCCAGAGGATCTCCTTCGGCAAGATGCTGAACAACACTGAGTAACTGTTCAAAATCTTTTCCCCGTTGCAATACACGCTTGATATCTTTTTTAAATTGCGTGGTTCTCCGAATCTGATACATCACGATAACAAGTCTTCGCGTAATGCTTGAACGGTCTTAAAAACCGACATTGAAGATTTATCTTCAGCAAAACTTTTAAGTGTCTGGTCATTCGGAATTTCGGTTAACTCCAGATGATGTCGAACCTCTGTATCCTGAAAAATATAGCTTGCAACGTCCATTCGATCTTTTTTCGGTAACGCACAAAAGACCCGATAAAATGCCTCTACGGTGCTCATATAATCGGCAGCATGTGATGTTCGCACAGTGACTGATTTTTTCATATATAGAAAAGGCTATTCCATTTAATCTCTATGGGTCATATTCCCCGCCTCTTGAGGCTTAAAGATATTATAGAGTTGTCTTCAAAATACCCCGCTGCTTGCGGCGGGTTTCTTTATTCGATTGTATTTCAGCTTCTTATACTAATCTGCATAACACGCTGACTACTGACTCGTTTACATTAATATGTTTGAAAACAATTTACGCATGGATTGTGAGGATTCTTTGCCAGGAGTTCCTTTTTTGCAATTTCTAACGTTTCATAGAAAATGATTCCGTAATAAAATATGCCAGACACAAAACAGACTATTCCATGATTTCTCCGTAGGGGCTACCCTTGTGGTCGCCCTAAGCAAATACTGAATGATAACCCACCCCCTAGCTGCCACCTTCAAACTGACGACATTACTGCCAATCCGCTGCAGCTCACTCATCGGTATGTTCATTTGGGCGGCAACTTCCTTCAGAAGAGGCTGCGCCGCAATCAACTCTGCCGGAAAATGACTCTCCCTCATGACTTGGTGGCTCGACAACAACATGCCCCACTCCCCCGAAAAAATGGATGAAATATTCAGGATACTGGCAACCACCACCATCGAAGCCACATTCGGCCGTAAAACAACCATCCACCAGCCCGGAAGCATAAAGGCCTTCTACGCCCTCTTCGTAGAAAGCGACTGCTGCCCCGAAAAATAGCCCGGAGCAGGCTCTTCCTGTAACAACCTGACATGCAAGGAACGGAATAATCAGAAAAATCTGTTGAAATTAAAACTGTACTGCTGTCTCTTACGCCCCGATAGTCAGGTCATAGTTAAAAAGAAAGATACCGTGCCGAACTATTTCTTCAGAAATAAACTTCATCTCTCGATCCTGTCTGCGCTTGGAGCTGCAAGTTGGTCTATGTATTTCAATATCCCTGTTAATGGATGGGCGATCCTGACCGTCTTCCTGCTGACCTTTTCAATATATCAGGACAACCGGCTCACCGACAATATCGAAGATGCAACCAATGACCCCGAAGGCTTGAAAAGTGCCCTTAAAAACCAGGAACTTATCACCTACGTAACCTTCTACCTGGTCTCATTCATTTCACTCATTATAGCTTTTCAATTTGGGCAATCGGCATTCTGGACAACAGCCCTTATCATTGTCATCGGCTTTCTGTATAACCATAAATGCTTCCCGGAGTCTCTGTCAAAACGTTTGAACGGCGCACAGCGGCTAAAGGATATGTACATCGTAAAAAACCTCACACCTCCCCTCGATTGGGCAACCGCACTTATCTTTCTCCCCCTGATTTACGGAGGTCAGCCTCTCTCTCTCAAGGCCTGGATTTGCTGGGGATATATGTTTATCTGCGCGTTTTTTATCGAAGTAATGTGGGACATGCGCGACCGCCGGGGCGACCTGTTAAGCGACATCAAAACAATTGCCAACACATTTTCCTTCCCGCATACAAAACAGTTTCTCATCATCATAAGCCTGATATCGGGAGCTCTCCTGTTTTATTTTACCTTCACGAATATTCTTCCAGCCTCCACCTATTTCCTTCTTGTAAATAATGCCGCCGTGATAGTCATCGCCAGCATGTACGATGAGAACAGGGAGTCATTCATGCGCAAAATCAGTGACTTCACCATTCTCCTGGCCTCCGCTCTTTTTCTCTCCTTCGGCCTGATCGCCTTTTTCTCGCACTAACCCGCTTCTTTCTATTCAGATAAAGTTTGGCTTTCACCATATCCCAAGAACCCTGTCATCGCCCGTTTTTTTCGTGAGATCGGACGTGCGGATGAACTCGGTTCCGGGATGCGCAAGCTTATAAAATATGGTAAAGCTTATGGGGGAAGTGATCCGCAAATGATTGAAGGTGACATTTTCCGGATAATTGTCAAATGCCCGAATTTTGAGACACCTCCAGCAGAGCATGCGGAAAAAAGAGATCACTCCCCTACAGTGAGAATGCTGCTTGCGTTGCTGCAGAAAAACGGAGAGTGCAGCAGTATGGATATCCGCCAGACATTAGGGCTAAAAGACAGGTCACATATACATCAAAGCTATCTACAGCCTGCTTTGGTAGCTGGTTACATCGAAATGACCCTGCCTGAAACCAAACAGCCGTTTACAGAAATATCGTCTCACTGAAAAAGGACGCAACATGTTGCAATCTCTGGGGATGCAATAATTGAGCCACTTCATGCAACTCTGTGAAGCAAACTCGAAAACACCATCAGGGATGGCTTGCAATATTGCTGAATTCCGGCTCGGATTCATGCACTTTGTAGATTTTTGAAAGTTTGCCTTTTTTTGGCAGTACCACTTTTTTGAGAAGCTTTTCAGTTCAATCTGGTTCTATGGGCATGAAAGCCTTTGTATTTACTCACCCGCAGTGTATTTCTCCCTTCGCTGGCTCTTGTCCAGGACAGCCACAACCTTGACCCCTCTTTTGCTTGCATCATCCAGCGCTTTTGCAATCGGTGCTGAAGTGAATGAATATGCCTGCACCACTATCTCGCTGACTGCAGCTGCAGTAACCCCGCCTCACGGCGAAAAGTACACATCAGCAGTGCCAACACAGCCTGAAAGCGCTCTGCATGTGCAGCACGAGGCGTCTGCAAGAGCAGAAAAGCAAACATGGAAAAGAGTTGCTTTTTCATGGAGGCAAAATTAAGATCAATCCTTGTAAGTGTTATTAGCGTAATAAAAGAAACACAAAATGGGTGCAAATTGATTCGGAATTCAGTAATCGTGGCGAAAGTCCCATAGCGCCCAAGAGTCTTTTGAGTATGTTTCACACCTGCCAGGTGCTGCACTCAGCAATTAGGGCTCCACTTTCGCAGCAATGCTTGCATTTGCATTGCGGTATGGTGAAATGCTACAGAGTAAAGGATAAAAAAAGGCCATTCCCTGAAGAATAGCCTTTTATCTTATTGTGCGAAGAAGTGATTTAGTTATTCAAGTATGATTCCGCTTCAATCCAATCCTCAATATCTAAGCCATCAATAGAACCTTTTTCTTCCCATAGGTAATAAGCCATGAGTCTAATATCCTCTTCAGACTGTTCCGTTGACTTTACTGTATTAATCGTCTTACTCGTCATGTTTGCACTAGTTAACTAATTTGCCTGAGCTGATAAAACGCGCGATTAAAACATCGCACTTTCTTTTTTATCACGTCGAACTATAGCGAATAAACAATGCATTTACTAAGATTTTTAGGTATAAATATTTTTATTATTTATAGTTATAGGTAAGGTACCTTGCTATATAGCGATAACATCATTCACTAAGTTGAATCTGTGCTTTCGTTGATTTGCCGGTTCATGCATTAATATGCATTCACATCCGGTAGCTCTCCATCCAGCAAACATAGCGCTCATCACTGCCAATGCGCTGCTCTCCGCCCTTCGGGCTACATTTGCGTAACATTATCAATGATTGTAATAGCCCCAGGCTCTGCAATTGAAGAGCGTTGCCGGAGTGTCATCTTACCTTTTTTTACATAACAGACTTTCATCGTAAGTGAAGTGGGTGATATCCGATAAACAGCAATAACCCGGTTACAACAATGGCAGCAATGATCGCTTCGGTTCGGTAAGGGAAATACTCGTTTATCTTGGATGCCATGGAGCGTTTCATGGACTTCCAGTTGAGAGTCAAATGCACAACAGCAGAGGTTACGAAAATCACAGCCGCAGTATTATGCAAAGACATCACAATATGTCGAATCAATTCAAACGATGATTATGCAGTAAAGTGCATCGTAATCCCTGTGGGCACTAACCAGACAAAAGAAAAAAACATGAATAGCGCAGTGAGGGCTCGTTTATCTACAAGAGATTTTTTTTTGGGAAATTCTTGTTGCATGTATGTATCTCCTTGCGAATTTATTTTTTTGAATAGTTCGAGCTAACAATAATTAGATGGATCCGCATATACCACAGATTTTTGATTTCTAACATATAAGCGCTTCACAGAAAATGAATCCGTAATAAAACATGCCAGAGAAAAAACAGATTAGCCATGATAGCACCGTAGGGGCAACCCTTGTGGTTGTCCTCAACCAAATACCGAATCATTTCAGAAACGCTTACGGAGTTACTTATTGCAGATCGCTTATAAGACGAAAATCTAAATTAAAACAACGTTGATTCCCTGACTTTCAGCAGTTTCTGATAGTTGGAATACCTGTATATATTTAAGTAATATTCAGTAAACTTACCTGCTCTAAAGGACATTGGGATTTTATTTCAGCTCTCAGAGGGGTTCTCTACATCAAAATGTTATAACACCCAGCAGAACTACCTAGTCTCCTTAAGCTGAGAGTAGCCTCAGCACATTCCAGTTCAGTTATAAGCACAGCTCGTTGCAATTCAATTTCTGTTTTCATTGGGCTTGCTTGCCCCCCATCGCTTTCCTGCGTTCCACTCCTCGCTGCCTCACTGCCGCGCAAATTAGCCGAGCGCGCCATTCGCCCGCGGCGTGCTACCGCCCGCTGGGGCAAAAAAAAAGCCTTCTGCTATGCTGCTCTGCAGTTGAAGAGCATTCTGCTGGCAGAAAATGCAAATAGCACAGAATTATCACGAGAATCTCACAGAACTCTTGCCGAAAGATTAAAAAAAGGGGATAAAAATGGTTTTTACTCTGTTTTATACACCAAGTTCTTAGTGAAATCCTAAGAAAGAAATGATATAAAATATTGTAAAATAACGAGATACTTCTGCATGGAAGAGGTAGATTGACTTTATGCACACGTAAGCAGAGCACTGAAAACCCGTAATCAGGGTATGATGGCAGCAACGTTGGCGATGGTGTTTAAGTCGAGAGAAATGGATCGGTTAGGAATAAGAAGTTGCTGATTCATAAGCTAAAAAAGGGAATTTATGAAAAAAGTTATTTCAGCAATGGTTTTACTGGGTATGGTTTTACTCACAAAGCCGGTACAGGCTCAGGTCTATTATTTTACACAGTCAGGTTTTGATGGCGGCGGCACAATCAGCGGCACATTCACAGGAGTCGACAGTAATATTGACGGCTCTATTTCTTCAGTTGATGGTGAAGTTTCTGGCTATACACTTTCGTTCACTGGTAATAGTGCTATAGGTGGCTTTACTCACAGCTATACAAATTTAGGTATTTTGATCTACAAGGATGGAAGCGGTGAAATTGGTTCTGTATCAGGTGACGCTATTAGAAGTCAGGATTATACGAACACGTACTTTGCGATGATAGGGGTAGGAGAAGGAATGAAAGGTGCAATAAGGAATTGGGACAATGGAGATATCTACTACACTCCTAATGTAGTTCTTGTGTCTATTTCCGCCCCTGCCCCCGAACCAAGCACCTGGGCACTTATGGGCATTGGTGGTTTTCTCGCAGCGTTCCGGCTCAGGAAGTCCGCTATAGCTTCAGCCATCTCTATATAACCTCCTTCCTTTTACACTTCTTGGCATAAGCTCCCCTGCAAGTGCTGCCCTCCGGGCTCCATTTGCGCAGCTCAGCCTTCGCTCAGCCATGAACAGCCCGCATTCTCAGCCGCTCGCATTTGGTGCAGCAAGCTGCATTTGGCGCTTTCAGCGGTTCGATGGCCCCAGGTTGTACAGCCGCCCTCCGCTGACTGGCGCTTGGCGTTGCTTATCGGCACATTTGGCGTTGGCGCGGCGGGTACGGGCAAATGCAAAAGCAGCTCAGCGGGCAAGCCTGCATCGCATGTCGGAGCGTGCTCGCCAGCTTTATGAGCAAGGGGCCTCTCTTCAGAGACTCCGGCAGTACGTCATCCGATGGCACCGCTGGCTCCATGGCGGTTTGGATGGCATGGTATCAACGAAAGGTTGCATCACTAAATACTTGGTCTATGTCCTGAAATATCTTCACATCACCGGGGCCATGGTACTCACCTAATGCCGGGTCGGTTTATGACCACTCCGGCATCGTAAAGGGAGCCTGGCGAAAATCAGCCCCTCTCATGGGGTTTACCGGAGGCGCGAGTCTAATAACATACTCTAAGCTGTATAAGGCCACTATAGCCCCCCCCATACGCGCCCCCCGCTGCTTGATCTAATTCGTCATCACTCAACTCGGAGTGCACCTCTTTGACCTCCTCTTCGGTAAACTCAAATCCTGCTTCGCTTGCCGCAACAAGCCTTGCATCGACATCTTCAATTGCAAAGATGCGATTGCGGAATGCCTCGTCTGACTTCATCTTTTCGAGGAACGCTCTTGCCTGATCAAGTGACATGATATTTCTCCTTGGGTTGGG
>CAIVSG010000222.1 GCA_903908555.1 uncultured Chlorobiaceae bacterium
AGAGTAAAGTGGGCAGTGGGCAGTGGGCAGTGGGCAGTGGGCAGTGGGCAGTGGGCAGTTGGCAGTTGGCAGTTGGCAGTTGGCAGTGGGCAGTCGGCAGTCGGCAGTCGGCAACTTTTCTTGATTTCACTCAGCACTCAGCACTCAGCACTCAGCACTTAGCACTTAGCACTCAGCACTATTTTCTCTTGCCAACTGCCCACTGCCCACTGCCCACTGCTTCATCTTCACTGCTTCGTCAACGCCGGATAATCAGTATATCCTTCCGGACCACTGGCAAAGAATGAAGCGGGTATAGGCTCGTTGAGTGCTGCATGCAATCGGAAGCGCTCTGGAAGATCTGGATTGGCAATAAACAAAACGCCAAAAGCAACTGCATCCGCCTCCCCTTCAGCCAGCAGTTGCTCTGCCGTTGCTTTGGTGAGGCCTTCGTTTGCAATATAAACGCCGCTGAACGCTTTTCTGAGCTCTGGTCCAAGGCGATCTTCGCCGAGATGTTCACGAGCGAAAATGAACGCTATCTTGCGCTTGTTGAGCTCACGCACAAGATAACCGAACGTAGCTGCCGGGTTGGAATCTCCCATCGATTGTGTGTCACCCCGAGGCGCCAGATGCATGCCTACACGACCCGCTCCCCACACTGAGATAACGGCATCGGTCACTTCGAGCATTAACCGGCTTCGATTTTCAATTGAACCACCATAGTGATCTGTACGTTTGTTTGAGCCGTCTTGTAAAAACTGGTCAAGCAGATATCCGTTTGCGCCATGGATCTCCACCGCATCAAAACCAGCTTCCATGGCATTCCGGGCACCCTTGCGGAAAGCTTCGACAACGCCAGGGATCTCCTCAAGCCCCAGAGGACGGGGAACCGGATAGGCAACAGACTTATCCATCAACCGCACATGACCTTCCGCGGCTATTGCGCTCGGTGCCACGGGTTCTCCACCGTTCAGGAAATAGGGATGAGAAATGCGCCCGACATGCCAGAGCTGCATGAGTATTCTTCCCCCGGCGTCGTGCACCGCTTTGGTAATAAGCTTCCACCCCTCAATCTGCTCTCGTGACCAGATACCAGGTGTATCGGGGTAGCCAACTCCCATTGGAGTAACGGAAGTGGCTTCTGAAAAAATAAGCCCGGCCGAGGCCCGCTGCACGTAATACTCTACCATCAAGGCATTTGGAACACGACCTTCACTTGCCCGGCACCGCGTCAACGGGGCCATCAGAATACGATTTGGCAGAACAAGGTCTCCGACTGTCAGTGGATCGAACAAGCCCGTCATGATTATTTTCCTTTAATAAAAGTTACGTTTATAACCGCTCTTTCCCACTGCATCATAACTCATCAGGATTGAGTATTTCATGAACACTCCTTATCAGCGATTTGAAAGAGAATGGTTTCTGGATAAAATGAATTCTGTCATGTTCCTCGATATCGGGTGAAAAAACATTGGTAGTGTACCCTGACATGAACAGTGTTTTAAGGCCGGGAATAGTGGATTGAAGCATTTTTGCAAGGTCAGATCCATTCATCTCCGGCATGACAACGTCTGTCAATAGCAGATCAATACCGCCATTGTGTTTGCTGGCAATCTCAATGGCATCATGGGGCTTGGTTGATGAAAGAACCATATATCCGTTGTGTTCAAGCATACGCTGGCTGATATAAAGTACTTCCGGCTCATCTTCAACAATCAGAATTGTTTCCTTACCGCGTTTGACCGGGAGTTCCGGTTGATCACTTTCATCAGGATCACCATACCCTCTATGACGAGGCAGATAGATTGTAAACGTACTCCCCTTGTTCCTCTCACTCTGGTATTCGATATAGCCGTTATTCTGTTTAACAATACCATAAACTGTTGAGAGACCTAAGCCAGATCCCTTCTCCTTCGTCTTGGTTGTAAAAAAGGGTTCAAAAATATGGACTAGATGCTCTTTTTCAATACCACAACCATTATCGGTAACAGAGAGTGATACATACTCACCAGGTATTTTATAGGGGGAATCTGTGAAAGAAGTTGTTTTATCAACACGTATTATCCCGGTTTCTATGGTAATTTTTCCGATACCACCTATGGCATCCCGAGCATTGACACAAAGGTTGATAAGCATCTGGTCGACCTGGGAGGGATCAACTTTGACCTGAGAACTATGACTGTCAGGCATCCAGACAACGGTAATATTTTCGCCGATCATTCGTCTGATCATCGAAAGCGACCGTTCAATCAAATTGCTGAGATCGAGAACTATTGGCAGTACAGGCTCCTTTCGGGCAAAAGCAAGTAACTGCCTGGTAAGATTGGCTGAGCGTTCGGTAGCATTGAGGATACCCCTGAGGTTCTCCAGCATAGGCTCTTCAGTAGAGTGGCGCTCCATTGCTATTTCAACATTACCGATAATGACTCCCAGCATATTGTTGAAGTCATGGGCAATACCTCCGGCGAGTTGACCTATCAGCTCCATTTTTTGAGATTGTATCAAAGCTTCGCGTATATCCTGTTCCGATAACTCTGAACGTTTACGGGCTACGATATCCCATGCTGTATCGGTAAGGGATTCTATCAATTTGACATCCTCCTCATCATATTTCCCCTGCTTCTTTCCCACCCCGACAATTGCCTGTACCTTATTTCCCCGAATCACAGGAACAACCAGAGCAGATGTTAACTCACAATCACCGTATAACGACGTAAGCTTACCCTGATCGTTATATATCAGCGACCTCTGTTCCGTTAACGCTTCACTGTAGAGCTCTATGTCTATAAGAGGGGGAACTATGGCGTTGGAGGACCATATCTGCATTGAAATTGTGGTCTGGTCATCCGCGACAAGGTGGCAAAAACTGATCCTGCTTCCGGTCATCCGTTCGGCTTCTTGGAGGGTAATTTTCAGCATTTTTTCAACAGAATTGGTCTCCGCAATCTCAAGCAGGTTGAGCCGGAAAGCAACAAGTGATTCATAGCGCTTACGCTCAGTGATATCATGAATAATCGCATAGAGAAAGTCTTTCCCCTCAATCTCTATTGAATTGCTGAACACCTCGACATCACGCATGGAACCATCTGCCATGTTGTGGCGAAATGAAAACCGGTTTTGCTCGGCAAACCTGATTTTTTCAAAATTCCTTTTTATGTTATCAGGAGGGAGTGGGTTTATTTGCTGAATGCGCATCTCCTTCAGCTCCTCAATTGACCATCCATAAAAATCCGCTGCCGCCCTGTTGGCATCAATAATATTGCCGGTTTCGGGATCAAGAACGATCTTGATTGCAGCATTTTGTTCAAAGAGTTTTCTGAAACGTTTTTCGCTTTTATACAATGCAAGTTCAGCCTGCTTCCGTTCGGTAATATCCAAACCCATGCCGATAAGAAAAGGCTTGTCATCAAATAGTATTCTTCTGACAGTGATCAGTCGCCAGCAGATTTTTGGCCCCCCATGAACGAGTACTCTAACTTCAATAATCTCCGAAGCTCCGGTGATGAGTATATTTTGTATGGTTCGATGTATGAGCGACCGGTCATCAGGATGGAAAAACTCTCTGACGTCAGCACCGGCCATTTCACTTTCCGTTCTCCCTGTTATTTCATCGCGAAGAAATGCGTTCCACCTTACAAGTCGCCCGTTAGCGTCAAGCATGTAAAAAGAGCCATTTATAGCATCAATAACGCTTTTACTGAACAGCTGTTCCTGTTCAGGGGTCAACAGCAGGTTTTCGAGTTGCTGCCACTGTTGTTGTTCGCTCTGACTTTTCGTCATACAATGTCCTTATATGTGCAAGAATAATTAACGTCCAGAGAAACGCTGACAGGGATTCATTCAACTCAATAATTGAACGCACAATAAGTGCCTTAACAACATAATGTACAAACTCATAGGAAAAAATCGAGCCACGCTGAAAAAACTTTACCCCCCATAGAGTGCTCATAAAGATTTCAAGGCAAGTAATTACTCGCTGCTATTGCTATCCAGTTCCATAGCCAAAAAAAACTCTGCCAGCTTTGATTTTTCACTCATATTGTGGACATTGGATCTATATGCTGAAGTTTATTGATGATACTTACTGGTAACGATAATTTATACTGACATGTATTTTGATCCAATGTATTTTGTTTTTGCGATGCCCCCCATGCTTCTTGGCTTATGGGCACAGTTCAAAGTCAAATCCTCTTTTAAAAAATATTCACAGGTGCCCACCCAGAGCGGGATTACCGGAGCAGAAGCGGCAAGGCGCATTCTTCAGCGGGGAGGACTCGGGAATGTAACAATTGAAACATCCCAGGGCATGCTCTCCGACCACTATGATCCGCGCAGCAAATCGCTGCGATTGAGTGAAGATGTGTTCAACATACCCAGCATTGCCTCAGTTGGCGTTGCTGCTCATGAAGCCGGACACGCACTTCAGGACAAGTCAGGCTATATGCCCCTGCAACTGCGTTCTATAATGGTCCCTGCTGTTTCTATCGGCAGCAATCTCGGCCCGATTATCTTTATGGCAGGCATCTTTCTTGCCGGAACGCTTGGAACAACCCTCGCATGGGCCGGCATCCTGCTTTTTGCTGCTACTGCACTTTTTGCTCTCGTGACACTGCCTGTTGAGTTCGATGCCAGCCGTCGTGCAAAGGAACTTCTTGTTTCACAGGGCATTGTTTCGAGTGCCGAAATGAAAGGGGTCAACGCTGTGCTGGACGCTGCCGCGCTTACCTATGTTGCCGCAGCTGCCCAGGCCATTACACAGTTGCTGTACTTTCTCACGGTCATGAACCGTCGAAACTCTTAACAAGCTAATCAACCCCATTATAAACCCTTGAAAAACAGTTTCAGAAAAAAACCGCTTGCGCTTCTGCTCGAGGAGTTGAAGAGCGAGCATAGATTAAACCGGGTTCTCGGGCCGGTTGCACTGACAAGCTTAGGCATAGGAGCCATTATCGGCACTGGAATTTTTGTGCTCATCGGTGTCGCCGCTCATGACAAGGCAGGCCCTGCTGTAAGCCTTTCGTTTGCTCTTGCAGGTCTGGCCTGTATTTTTGCGGCTCTCTGCTATGCGGAGTTTGCCTCAATGGTACCTGTCGCCGGCTCTGCCTATACCTACGCCTATGCGACTCTCGGAGAACTCGTTGCCTGGATTATCGGATGGGACCTGATTCTGGAATATGGAGTGGCTTCGGCAACGGTTGCGCATGGCTGGTCGCACTACTTTCAGGATTTTATAGGGATATTCGGCCTGGGAGTTCCCCAACTCCTTGCAAAAGCCCCGCTCGACTTCGATCCAAATACAGGCGTCATGAGCCTGACCGGTGCATGGTTTGATCTCCCTGCAGTGCTGATTACCTTCGCAGTTACCGTTATACTGGTCAAGGGAATCAAGGAGAGCGCCAGGGTCAATGCCGGAATGGTCATTGTCAAAATTGCAATTGTGCTCCTGGTCATTGTCCTCGGCGCAATGTATGTGAACCCTGCAAACTGGAAGCCCTTCGCTCCATTTGGTTATTCAGGGCTCAGCATCTTCGGTCATACCATTCTCGGCGAAGCAAGTACCGGCGGTGCCCCTGTAGGCGTGCTTGCCGGAGCTGCCATGATTTTTTTCGCCTATATAGGCTTCGACTCTATTTCAACCCATGCCGAGGAGGCCAAAAACCCCCAGAGAGATATCCCTATTGCCCTGATCAGCTCGCTGGTTATCTGCACCGTGCTTTATATTGCTGTGGCAATGGTCATAACCGGAATGGTACCCTACAATCAGATCAATATTGATGCACCTGTTTCCAACGCCTTCAAGCAGGTCGGTATTGGCTGGGCACAATTCGTCATCTCCCTTGGAGCAATCACCGGCATCACTTCTGTATTGCTTGTGATGATGCTCAGCCAACCGAGGATTTTTCTTGCCATGGCCCGCGATGGTCTGCTGCCGACATCTTTTTTTGGAGCTATTCATCCAACATTCAGAACTCCCTGGAAATCAACCATTCTCACCGGATTTTTTGTAGCCGTGCTTGGAGCGTTGCTTCCCCTCAGATTACTGGCGGAACTGGTAAATATCGGCACCCTCTTCGCCTTTGTCATTGTTTGCAGCGCAGTGCTCATTATGAGAAAAAAACATCCTGAAGCAGACCGGCCATTTAGAGCGCCCTTTGTTCCCTTTGTTCCTCTTGCCGGAATTTTCACCTGTGTCATTCTCATGCTCTCCCTGCCTGCCGAAAACTGGATAAGGCTTGTCGGCTGGCTCCTTATCGGCTTTGTCATCTACTTTTTCTATGGCCGCAAGCACAGTGTATTGAACCAGAGCAAACCGTCATTGCAAGATGGAAAATAAAGTATTTCTTATTACCGGAGCCTCTACCGGAATCGGTGAAGCAACTGCGAGGCGAGCAGTAGAAGCAGGCTTCAATGTTGTGCTTGCCGCACGCTCAACCCATAAGCTTGAACGCCTGCGGGATCAGCTTGGCCACGAGAGGGCACTCGCCGTTACCTGCGATGTTGCTGACTGGCAATCACAGCAGGAAATGGTAACGCACACAATACAACACTTCGGCAGAATTGATGTTGTTTTTGCAAATGCCGGTTTTTCAAAAGGCTCAACATTTTATGGCGGTGAAGACAAGCCTGAAGAGTGGCAGCAGATGGTCATGGTCAATGTCTATGGCGCTGCAGCAACGGCTCGTTTGACGCTTCCTGAACTGGTAAAAAACAAAGGGCATCTTATCATCACCGGCTCTGTGGTAGGAAGGGTTAACTCTATACGGAACCTTTACTCGGCAACCAAGTGGGCCGTTACCGGTATGGCTCAGGCTATCCGTAACGAGATGGTCGGAACCGGAGTTCGCGTTACCCTCGTTGAACCGGGAATCGTTGACACCCCCTTCTGGGATAATCTACAGAAACCCGACTCCGCCAAAGAGCTACAGGCCGACGATATTGCCCGAGCCGTCATGTTCGCAGTAAGCCAGCCACCGCATGTCGATGTAAACGACATCCTCATCAGGCCAACAGGCCAGCTCCACTAAAGAGCACCGCTATCTATTTAAAAAATAGTTGTGGTGTGAATATTATAGCACGGGAACAAGGTTTGGGAACAATATTTCCGCAGCGCTGACCGGGAAACGAAGTGAAACCGGCCCTTTTGGGGTTTCAGACCCAAGTATCCCGTTGTCGGTTAATGTTGCAAGTAATGTTCTTGCTGTTCTTTCTTTAAGGCCACTTATCCTGCTGATATCGCCACGTGGAATTTCGCCCTTGAGTAATGCAGCCTCAAGAACAGAGAATGCTTCCGGCTTCCAGTTTTGCCGTTCACTCAACAGTCTCAGCCGATCAAGTAGCGCATCAAGAAAAAACAAACTCCCCATGAAGGTTACTTGATCAAGGCAAACGCGCAGGAACCATGTAATGAAAGTATTGAGGGCTTTCAGCGAAAGATTCCCTCTGCCATCAAGATCCCCCTGACGAGGCATGTCTGCATGATCCATCATTCTCATATACTCTTGTCGGCTTTCCAAGCCACGTGCCAAGCCTCTTGATACCGACCATAATCCATACGCACCGACACCCGCCTTAAGCGACATGGCATGGCTCATGAGCCGGCTGACCCTGCCGTTGCCGTCGGGAAATGGATGAATGTAATTAAACCGGTGATGTGCGGCCCCGAGAGCCGCAAGGCGCATTCCTTTTCCAAGAGCATCAAAGCTGTATCGTTGTTCGAAATATTCCATAAAGGTCTCAACTGCACTACTCTCCGGGGGTTGATGCCTGCCGACAGAGACATCATGTATCAGCTCACTCCGAAACTCTCCGGGCAGAATAAGTATTTTCAGATCTTTTCTTTCCGTGTACCTCATCGACTCTGGAAGTTCTTTGTAAAACTCCTTGTGCAGCCAATGTATAAAATGGCGTGAAGCGGCATCCTCAAGTGATCCAGCCGCGTACATGGCATCAATTTCTCGCTCTACCCTTATATGAGCGGCAGCTTCTATCTGGAGATTTCGTCTATCACCATCTTTATTGAACTGGTTCAGCAGTGCCAATTCAATATCCCTCGGCCTTGTGTTATGTCCCTCAATGAGATTCGAATAATAGCAATTCATCACTCTGACAAGTTCGGCCAGACTTGCGGCTGATTTTGGATGAAGACGATTACCCAAGCGTTCGGAGGCTGTTGAAAGAGACGCAATCAGATCGACAATACTGTACTCCAATGACTCGGGGATACAGGGTTCAAGACGTGGCGGCGTTTCAAAGATCATAATATTGCCGGTTATTAAATATCATTACTTTCTTTATAAAAACAACTTACAAAGAATAATCTATATAATTTGCCGATTTATTTGCCGATTTATTTGCCGATTTATTTGCCGATCTTTTTCTTATCAGACTGAGGCAGAAAAACCGAGCCGATTAACCGGATGGCACCCTTCACTCCACTCTTTCTGTCACCCCGAACTCCTGTGAGCGCTCTATCTTTCTTCCCTGCCAACTGCCCACTGCCAACTGCCAACTGCCCCCTGCCCACTGCCAACGTCTCCATCTTCTCTCAGCACTCAGCACTCAGCACTTTCTTCTTCCCATGGATCAAGGAGTGCTACGCCGCTCTCTTTCATGTCATCTGTATTCCGAGTGACCACGGTTAATCCTTTGGTTATTGCTGTGGCAGCAATAAGAGCATCAATAACCGGCAGTGAACGGCCATTCTTTTCAGCTTCACCAAAAATTCTGCCCCAGGTATGGGCAACATCCAGAGAAACATCCAGAATACGATCATTAAATCGATCGGTCAACTCACTGTATAGCCACGCTTGCAGCTGTACTTTTTTCTTCCCTTCCGGTAGCTTCGAAATACCTTTTTCTATCTCTCCAACGGTGATCACACTGATATATAAACCCTCTTCATCTTGATCGTCGACCCAACGTACTACATTCGATGAGGGTGAAGGCTTAATCAGCTCTGAAATAACGCAGGTATCCAGAAGAAACCTGTGCTTAAGCATCATAGTTTCACCTCTTCTCTCCCGAGTTCTTTCACTCGCACAAGGTCGATTTCAATATCCCTCAATGGCGAACTTTCAAAAAACTTTGAAAGTGACTTTTGTGGACCTTTTCTAGCTGTTGTCTTTAAATAAGCAGCATAGGAAACTACTACCGCAGCAGGTTTACCGTGCAGCGTACTGTTTTGGGGTCCATCACTGATAGCCTTCCTGACGACTTCGCTCAAATGAATTTTTGCTTCTTGAAGCTGCCATGTTTTCATCTTCATTTCTCCTGGATGTAGTAGTTTTATATTCTGGCTATTAAAGACGGGATATAGTGAATTTTCATAAAAAAGCTCTTTTGCCTGGCAAACCGGAAAAATTTCTGGTTCAGCAAACGGATTTTTGCCAAGAAAAAGTGGTCTTATAAACGGAGGCACGTCTGAAGTGCGTTAATTTTTATCTATTCCAAATCAGAATATTCTTGATAAACGTTTTATTTTCAGCCATTTTCGAAAAGGTTTTTTATTGGAATCGGTAGAATGAACAAATTTAGACAAAGAGGGATAACAATGTCAGAATTGTTTTTGGTTGCAAAAGTTGTAGCAAAAAAAGAGTCAGTTGAACTGGTCAAGAGTGAATTACTCAAACTTGTTGCTTTTGCGAGAGAGGATGAGGGGTGCAAAACGTACTTATGTCACGAGGATATCAGCGACCCTGCGATTTTTATGTTTTATGAAGTATGGGAGAGCCAGGCACTGCTGGAAAAGCATATGACCACAGAGGGTTTCAAAGCCTATCAAAAAGCTGTAGATGGCCATATTGCCGAGAAGGTTTTCAATAAACTGATACTGCTTGCGTAAAACATCTGAGCAGCTCTATTTATCTGTTCCGAAACCCGATTACAGCGTTGCGCGGGGCTTGAAAATCAAACCGTTCACTACAAGTTATAGCGGGTTTAAAGTGTAGTGAGCGGTTATCGTAGCAAAACAACAAGATGGTCAGGTATTCCGCACCCAGCAAAACGATCCGAGGGAGTTATACAATTTGCAAATTTAATTGCGGAATTGTATAATCAGCTATGCTCTACCGTAAACTAACACCAACCCTTCAGCGGTTGGCCAAAGCATTTCCTGTTATTGCCATAAACGGGCCAAGGCAGTCAGGAAAAACAACGCTGGTAAAAGCCGTCTTTGCCGATAAACCCTATGTGACTCTTGAAGACCCGTCAGAACGTGCATTTGCCATGGAAGACCCAATAGGGTTCCTTGGGAGGTTTCAGGGTGGCGCCATCTTTGATGAAGCACAACGCTGGCCTGATCTTTTTTCATACCTTCAGGGTATGGTTGATGAAGATCCTATACCCGGAAAATTCATTCTGACCGGTTCACAACAATTCGGGCTGCTCGCAGGAGTCACTCAGTCACTTGCCGGTCGTCTTGGCATGACCTCTTTGCTCCCCTTATCCCTTTCAGAGCTTCCCGCCGCACAGCAATCGTCACTATCACTTGATACCCTGATTATGCAAGGGGGTTATCCGGCTCTTCATGTCAGGGAGATATTACCAGGCGACTGGTTTGCAAGCTATATAGCCACCTATATTGAGCGTGATATTCGATAGGTGTTATGTGTTCAGGATTTTTCGGTATTTCAGCGTTTTGTACGACTTTGTGCCGGACGATACGGGCAACTGCTCAACCTTGATGCACTGGGAGGTGAAACTGGTATTTCACATTCAACAGTTCGATCATGGATCTCTGTTCTGGAATCAAGCTACATTATTCATCT
>CAIVSG010000223.1 GCA_903908555.1 uncultured Chlorobiaceae bacterium
ACGACCGGCCTGCCTCATTACCCAGATTGGCGTCCGGGAACATGGCTGACGCTTTAATGCCCGGAGAAAAAGATCATTTTTGAGCATGCAATGCAATAATTTGATGGGTTAACAAAACAAGATCCCCCTCAGAACATCCGGAAAACTCCCGGCTGAGAGCAAAGTAAAAGTGCAAAGTTACTTTTTTTTAGCCTTTTATGAAAACTTTCCGGCAGATCAGTACACAATGCTAAGCTCCATCCATCAAAGCGAGTTGGTTCAGCACACAATGTGCCTTTTAATACCAAGTTGCTTTGCAGTGTAACCAAGGGCAAGACCGACCATTTCTGAAATATGAAAAACGGGAATAGAGCTATCGATATGAGCCTGTTTGAGGGCCTTTGACTGATATCCATCGAGAACAGTATGGCAAAGAGGACAGGGGGTTACAATAAAATCGGCTTTTGCGTTGATCGCTTCTTCAAGCGCTTCGGCTGCAACGTTGAGAGATTCTTCCTCAGCAACCAGAAGGGTATGAAAGCCACAACAGCGGTTTTTATGCTCAAATGGAATAGTTTGTCCGCCCAGCGCCTCAATCAACTGATCAAGCGAACTTGGAGCCAGAGGATTGTCCCTTCCGAGAACTTTCGACGGCCTGAGAATATGACATCCATAGAATGGGGCGATCCGATAATTTTTCAAAGGAACCGTTACCTTGGCCTTGATTGCGTCCAGACCGACATCATCAACCAGTACCCACAACAGATGCCGAACCTCGGAAGTGCCACGATATTCAAGTCCTTCCTTTTTCAGGATGTCATTAACCTCTTTTTTCAGTGCAGGCGTTTCATCAAGCTTTTTCTTGGCAGTGCGGATGGTCATCAAACAGGTATTGCAGGAAACGATAAGATCAAGGCCCATCTTTTCAGCCAGCGCAATATTGCGCGCATTAACAAGCGCAAAATGTTTCGGGCTCACGTAATCAAGGTTACTTCCTCCGCAACAGGTGCCTTCATGGAGTTTCACAAACTCAAGGCCAAGGTCTTTCTGCCAAAAATCGATCGAACGGTCCACCTCTTTCGTCATGGACTCATTGATGCAACTCATATAATATGCATATCGCTTCATCCAGCAGTTCTCCCTTATTATTTTTTATGAGATTTCAGATGATCCTGCTTAACGTGTTCGGTCATTTCTCTGAACATCGCCCTGAATATCTTTATTCCTTTAGCCGATTTTACAAGCGGTGGAGGCGGCGGAGTTCTTCGTTTAACAATCATTTTCATCGCCATCGGCAAAAGATTCGTCAGCGTCCATACCACTCCGTTGGTTCGTATAGGAAGGGTGGCTTCGACCAGCTTTCCTTTCTTTTCAATATCCTCCATGAAGGCTTCAGCATGTTTGGCTCCGCTGGTATCTCTCGGCCCTCTCTTCTCCAGAGCATCTTCACGAATAGCATGAATGGCTTCCATAATCGGAATGCTTTTCACGCACGATTCCTGACAACGGTAGCAGTGCGTACAGTCCCATACTCCATGATCCTTGACAAGTTCGGCAAGTCGCAGGTCATGAATACCATCCCGGCTGTCGACATTCATCCGGTAGGATTTCAAAAGAACAGCAGGAGAAACATACTCTGTGTTCGCCCTTAATATGCTGCACTCAGAAACACATGAAGCGCAGAGAATACAGTCTGTCGCCTTATCATACTGCTGAAACTCCTCTTCGGAAATCAGAAACTCCTTCTTGCCCATTTCGGCAAGCGGCATGGTAGAATCAACCCAGTTTGCATAGCGCGTCATTTTGTCAACAAGCGGATCCATATCGACTATAAGATCCTTAATCATCGGCAGGCTGCGCAAAGGCTCAACGCGGATTATCCCCGGCTCGCGGCATTTATCGAGCTCATCCCAGACCTGGCTTGTACAGGCAAGTTTGGATATTCCATTGACCCGCATACCGCAGGAGCCGCATATTCCCGCCTGACAGAAGGCCCTGAAGCTGAGTGTTGCGTCGACATGCTCTTTTATATAATTCAACGATCTGAGCACAGTAATACCTCTTTCTGCCGAAATGGTATAATCATCAAAGTAAGGCTTGCTGTCAACCTGTGGATTAAAGCGAAAAACCCGGAAGGTTACATCTCTTTTTCCTTCCTGATGCTGATCTATTGTTTCCGTCATAAGAGAGAATGATTAATAAGTTCTTTCCTGGAGTTCATACCGCCCCATCGTTACCGGTTTTTCACCTGGAGTGGCTTTTCCGTCAACAAGGGTTGCAAGAGTATGCTTGTGCCACTTTTCGTCATCCCTGACAGGAAAATCAATACGGGTATGGGACCCCCGGCTTTCTTCCCGGGCCAGAGCACCAACAGCAACAGTTTCAGCCAGGTCAAGCATATTTTGCAGTTCAAGGACCTGCTGAAGGTTTGTGTTGAAAACATCACTGGAATCAAAAACACGAACTTTTTTGAAGCGCTCTTTAAGCTCTGCAATATCCTGTATGCCTTTATGCAGCAAGGAAGACTCTCTGAAAATCCCGACATTCAGTGCCAGAGTCTGACCAAGTTCCTCTCGCAGGGCACCATACCGCTCATAGTGACCGGAAGGCTGCATTCTGGCTCTGATATCCTCAACACTCTCCCTGAGATCCTCCTCTGAAATGGAACCCGGCTCAAATTTTCCGGCTTCTTCAGCCGCCGTGTGCCCGGCAATTCGACCAAACACAAGAATGTCGAGCAGAGAATTTCCTCCAAGTCGGTTTGCTCCATGCACCGAAACACAGGCACATTCACCAGCAGCATAGACACCGTCCATTACCGTGCGTCCGAAGTTATCAGTATCAATTCCACCCATTGAGTAATGGGCCGTCGGCCTGATAGGAATCGGCTCTTCGATAGGATCAACACCCTCAAAATTCAATGTCATCTCCCGTATCTGCGGCAGCCTCGATTTGATGAGATCAGCTCCAAGATGGCGGAGATCAAGATGGATATACTTACCTGCAGGGCTGTCAAACCCTCTTCCTTCAAGAATTTCCGTTTCAATCGATCTTGAAACAAGGTCTCTTGGTCCAAGCTCCATTTTTTCTTTCGCATACCTGGCCATAAAACGCTCACCATCCTTATTGATAAGGTAGCCGCCTTCACCTCTCGCACCTTCGGTAACAAGCAAACCGCTCTTTCTGAGCCCTGTGGGATGGAACTGAACAATCTCCATGTCTTTCATCGGTATTCCTGCCCGATATGCAATAGCCTGACCGTCGCCTGTATTCCCCGCAGCATTGCTTGAGCGGTTCCAGTACATTTTGGCATAGCCGCCTGTAGCAAAAATCACCGTTTTTGCGGGGAAAGCCTCAACCTTTCCGGTCTTCATATTCATGGCAATCAACCCCCGCGAACGACTTCCATGGACAGAGAGGTTCAGTGCGAAATATTCGTTAAAGAAAAGCACCCCTTTTCTCAAACACTGTTCATAAAGTGTCTGCAGAATAGTATGACCGGTTTTATCTGCACAGTAACAACAACGTGGACGGCCTGCTCCGCCGAAAGGTCTCTGTGCAATGGTGTTATCTTCCATTCGGGACCATGGTGTCCCGATATTTTCAAGTTCACGTATAATTTTAGGAGCCTCGGAGCAGAGAACATCAACTGCATCCTGATCGGCAAGATAGTCGCTTCCCTTGATGGTGTCAAAAATGTGCATTTCAACGCTATCATCCTTTGCCTTATTGGCAAGTGCGGCATTTGCTCCACCCTGGGCCGCCGATGTATGCGAACGGTTCGGATAGACTTTGGACAGAACAGCGATATTCAGGGCCGGATTGGTTTTCATTGCCTCCATTGCGGCATACAGACCGGCACCCCCGCCTCCGACAATAACAATATCAAATGGTTTCATACGCTCAAGTCTCTTTATGAAGCTATAAAGAACGCCTCACTGATTAAACAAAAGGGCTGTGCCGCGGCAGAGCCCCGCTCGTTGAAATTGTCTTTATGGTATTACTGAGGAATGCAGTACAAGAGAACCTTACTGCTGGACATTTCTAATACATGATCCATGTTTGAGCTAATATGCTCCGGAGCGAACCCTCATTCTTGGACTCAAACCTGTAATGGTGATGTACAGAAACCTGCTACATGGCTACATGGTCGTCATGAACCGGAAGCTCCTCGACAGCATGAAGCACATCGGTCATATTGAGGACGCCTAAAACCTTATTGTTTTCCATAACGGTAAGACGCCTGATATTGGTCCTTTTCATCAGACGAAGAGCATACTTTATCCTGAGGCCTGGATTGACACTGATGACCGGCTTGCTCATAATCTGAAAAACAGGAGTATTCCAGGGATCACGATGGACGTCCTCGCCGGGATCGATTACTTTTTCCAGAATATCTTTCTCAGTTACAATACCATAGCAATCATCCTCATTCCGAGGTTCAACAACAAGGCCACTCTCATTGGTCTTTTTCATAATCTGAAGCGCCTCTGCAACAGTACAGCTTCCTTTAATAATATGAAAATCCTTCTGCATGAGTGCAGATACCGGCAGCGTCCGTAATGTTATGAGCTGATCCATAATCGTCAGATTGCTTAAATATTAAAAAAACACAGAAGGCCTCTATTAATGCGTTAAAATAACAAAAATAGAGCACCGGTATTATCTCTGAAAGCAGGATAAGGCGGGATCCGTCAACCAGTGTACGAAAAACTGGCGCAAGAAATTAATTTATAAAAAAAAACAACATAATTGCAAGAACGGCAGGCTCAAAATAGGAATTATGCAATCCCATGAGTTTTTTTGTAGGCAGCCCAGTTCTGTTTCAACAGCAAAAAAGCATTGAAATCTTTCTGAAGAAGAAAGGGATTGTGTGAGCGCTCATTGCCTATCGATGAGACTGGAGAAAGCCCGTAATCGTGTCCGGGATAAATGTTAGTGCTGTCTGGCAACAGCATGATTTTGTTCTGCAGTGACTGGTATTCTGTTAATGCCTGTTCTTCAGTGCCGGTTCCTCCAACCTTCCCCGTAAAAAGGGTATCACCGGTAAAGAGGGCATCGCCGATATGAATACAGATAGAATCCTTTGTATGCCCGGGTGTATAGAGAATTCTGACATCAAGCGCACCAATCGGAAACAGTGCACCATCCTCAACGCTGACTCCATTACGCGAACAGGTCTCTCCATAGAGAAGGGGAGTGATCCCTGTCAGATGCCTGATGGCATAATTGCCATTGGTATGATCGTCATGACCGTGGGTCGAAAAAATATACCGTATCTCAAAACCGTGTTCTGCAGCAAACCTGACAATCATTGCTGGATTGAAGGAAGCATCGATCACGAGAGCCTCCCGAGAAGCCTCATCGGCGACAAGATAACCGAAATTCCTGTCGCCGCCAGTACGAAACTGTTCGACAATCATTATAAAGCCCCTTTGTTTTCAGGCAGTTTTTTCGACATTCATGAGAAAAGCGCGTGCAGGAAAATCCTTATCTACGACTATAGGGTTCTTCTCAAGTTCCTGCATGATAGCTTCTGCCTTATCATCATCAAGAATAGCAAAACAAAGCGATGAATAGGTACCAATCATCTCATCGGTTGGCCACCACGCCTGTCCAGAGAATCCTGTTTTTTCGCAATTGCACCCCCTGATATCCATACTGCTGATCATTGATACCCGATGTTCCTGAAAGAGACGCCGCACTTTCGGGCGGGTCTCTTCGTGCCCCATAATGGCAAGAAATTTCATGACATTACTTTTATATACAGTTATTTTGATTTCTTTTCAGCCATATAATAGACAATCGGCACAACCACTAACGTTAAAATGGTTGAAAGGACGCCACCCCATATCAGCGATATGGCAAGACCTTGAAATATTGGATCAAAAAGCATGACAACGGAACCAATAACGACAGCTCCCGACGTCAGAATAATCGGACGTGTACGTACTGCGGCAGATTCAATGACCGCTTGCTTAAGCTCAATTCCTTCCGCTCTGCGGATCTGGATAAAATCAATGAGCAGCACAGAATTCCTTACCATAATGCCCGCAAGAGCAATCATACCGATCATACTCGTAGCAGTAAAGAATGCTCCGTGCAGCCAGTGCCCGGGAATAATGCCCACAAGGCTCAACGGAATGGCGATCATCATGATCAGGGGCGTCTTGAAGGACTGGAACCAACCGATAATCAACAGATAAATAATGACAAGGACCACGGCAAACGCTGTTCCAAGATCGCGGAAGACCTCAAAAGTAATCTGCCACTCACCATCCCACTTCATCGAAAGCCTGTCTTCCGATGTTGGCGCTGCTGTATAGAGCGGATTAATCGAATACCCGGCAGGAAGCTTGATCTTCTGGATTTTTTTATCCATGTCGAGCATGGCATAGACCGGGCTCTCCGTCGCACCTGCAACATCTGCAGTCACATACACTACCCTGCGAAGATCCTTGTGGAAAATGCTCTTGTCCTGAATTTTTTCCTCAACCTTCACAAGCTCCGATAAGGGAATCATTTCACCGGCACGCAGGCGTGTTGTCAGCGTTCCCATCCCCTGTGACTGCACAAAAATACCGGTAAGGTCATGCAGCGATGTTCTATCAGACTTTGGCAACCGAACCTGAATTGTTACCGGATCAAGATCATTTGACGTATGAATCAACCCAACATCCATACCGGCAAGCGACATGCGCAGCGTCTGGGCAATCTGCTCGGCACTGACACCCCTGAACGCCGCCCGCTCTTTGTCAACCACCAGATTGTAAACCTTCTGGTCAGCTTCAACCACCCAGTCAACATCAACCACCCCGGGAGTCTCTTTAAAAACTTTTTTTACCTCGGCAGCAAGGGCAATCTGCTCACTCTGTGTCGGCCCGTAAATTTCAGCAACGAGCGTTGACATAACAGGAGGCCCTGGCGGAATCTCAACAATCTTGGCATTCCCGCCATAACGCAGCGCAATCTGCTGGACTCCAGCCCTCACCCGTTTGGCAATGTCGTGGCTCTGCGCCTTACGGTCGCCTTTATGAACAAGATTAACCTGGATATCAGCCATATTCGCCTTCTGGCGGAGATAGTAGTGACGAACAAGACCGTTGAAATTGATCGGTGCATTGGTCCCGACATAGTACTGGTAGCTGCTCACCTCCGGAATGGTTTTCAAATAGGCGGAGATCTCCTTGGCAACCCCTGCTGTCTGCTCAAGAGAGGTGCCTTCCGGCATATCCACAATAACCTGAAACTCATTCTTGTTGTCGAACGGCAGCATCTTCATCTGCACAGCTTTGAGCGGTACGAGAGCAATAGCACCGGCCAGCATTAAACCCACAACACCGAAAGCAAGCCACCGTTTAGCCGGGCTTTCAATAAATGGGGAGAGTATCGTATTGAAAAACTTGTAATACCCAGTTTTGGTAACATCATACTCTTCGTGATGGCCACTCTCAGTTTTCAGAAGACGGAATGAAAGCCACGGCGTAGCAATCAGGGCAACCAGAAGCGAGAAGATCATTGCTAGTGAAGCACCAATCGGCATTGGGCTCATATACGGACCCATCAGACCGGAAACAAAAACCATCGGCAGCACTGCGGCAATAACCGTAAAGGTTGCCAAAATGGTCGGATTACCGACTTCATTGATCGCTGTAATGGCCGCCTGCAGTTTTGGCTGTCGCTTCATGGCGAAGTGACGGTGGATGTTTTCTGCAATGATAATGGAATCGTCAACAACAATACCGGTCACAAAGATCAACGCAAAGAGTGTCACCCTGTTGAGTGAATAGTCCAGCAGGTAATAGATCAGTAGGGTAAGGGCAAAGGTTATCGGCACCGAAGCGAGTACGACAAGCGATCCTCTCCATCCAAGGAAAAATCCAACAACAATGGTAACGGCCACAACAGCCATGAGCAAATGTTCCAGAAGGGTAAAAACCTTTTCTGAAGCCGTTGCTCCGTAGTTCCTTGTCTCAGTTACCGTGATGTCAGCAGGAATAACCGTCTGGCGGAGCCCAACGACCCTTTCCATAACCTTGTCGGCAAGCTGAGAGGCATCGCCCCCTTTGCGCTTGGCAACCGTCAGGGTTACAGCGGGGTACTCTCCGGAAACAGAACCTTTCGGAGCAGCCGCAGCCCATCCAAAAAAGTTATAGCTATTGACCTCTTCTGGCCCGTCAACCACACTGGCGACATCACGGAGATAAACCGGTGAAGCACCATAGATACCGACTACAATATTGCCGACATCACTGGCGCTTTCAAGAAACTTGCCTGTACGGACAACAATCTCCTGGTTCACCTGCTTCAAATCGCCGGAGGTCATCTGGCTGTTGGCCATCTGCACCTGACGGGTGATCTGCAGCGGGCTCACGTTGAACTTCTGGAGCTTTTGCTTGTCAAGCACAATCTTTATTTGACGTTTCAAACCTCCCTTTATTTCAACATCACCGATATTTTTTATTTTTTTCAGTTCATCGGCAACCTCTACAGCTGTTTTCCTGATCTGGTAAGGATCTTTGCTCTTGCTCCAGAAGGTGAGATTAAGCACAGGAACATCGTCAATTGAGACCTTTTTCATTAACGGAAACTGGACACCTGCTGGCATCTTGTCCATGTTTTTCATAAGGGTCGACCAGAGCTTGACCATGCTTTTCTCGGCATCCTCTCCTACTTTATATCGGACAGTCACCAGGGCAACATCAGGCATCGAGGTTGAGTAGACATAATCCACACCAGGAATTTCTGTCAATGTTCTCTCAATCGGCTTGGCCACCCGTGCTTCAATCTCGGCAGGTGCAGCACCGGGGAAAGGGATAAAAAGATCGACCATCGGTACAACAATCTGAGGCTCTTCCTCCCTTGGCGTCATAAATGTCGCCATGATTCCCACAAGGAGAGCTGCCACCATCAAGAGCGGCGTAATCTTCGAATTGATAAACTGTTTTGCAAGTCTACCGGCAATACCTTCATTCATATATCCTGAACCTCCTCAGTCACACGTGGACTTTTTTTTACAGTTACTCCTTCATTACAGCTTTTAAATCCTCTAGTTTCCACGATAATAAGCAAGCTCACTTTTTGCCACGCAGTAATCATACTTCGCCTGATTCAGCCTCATTTTTGCATAAGTATGGGCCTGCTCCCTCATCAAAAGCTCAAAGGTCATCGCCATTCCTGTCCTGTATTGGGATCCGATATAATCAAGACTGACTTTACTCTCTTCAATTGACTTCTGGGCAACGGCAATTCTGGCTTTAGCGGTTCTCATCGACCGCAGTGATTTATCGACTTCCGCAATGCTGTTGCTGCGAGCGTTTTCATAGTTGTACATTGCCTCTCTTTCCTGGGCTTTAGCCTCCTGAATACGACCGGCTGAAGCCATGCCATCAAAAATATTCCACTGCATATTCATACCGAGTCCCCAGCTTGAGCCTCCGCTGAAAATATTGTCACTGTGCAGGTTAGTCTGCAGAAACGCGTTCACACGGGGAAGCCTTGAAGCTCTCGCCATATCTGCCTGATAACCGGCAATCTGCCTGCTTGTTTCGAGTGCCTTGAGATCTGCCCGGTTTTCAGGCACAGTTTTGTTATCATCACCTTTCACAGCTCCATCAACCGCAAGATCTCCAGTCGGAACAATAGCAACATGAGAATCAAGATGCAGCATCACTTTGAGGGCATCTGTTGCATCTTTTATCGCGTCATGCAGCATCAGCTTCTGTTCCTGAAGCTCTGAAAGCCTGACCTCTGTTGAAAGCTTGTCGGATTTTGTCATGAGCCCTGCACTATAAGATTTAGCCGCCTCGTTGCTGTGCCCCTGCATGGTTTTTATGGACTGTTCAACAGCTTCAATATTTTTTCGCGCCAGGATAAGTCCGTAATAAACTTTGCTGACCTGAAAGCCTATGGTCTCCTCAGTCCTGACCGACATATGCTCTTCGGCTTTTTTGGCACTGACCGCGATGGCCCGGCCTATTGCAGCATCGGCATTGTAAACCGGCTGCATAACCTGAAGAGATGTATTAAAATCGTTGATGACATTAGGATTCGTCATCTTTGAGGCTTCAAAATCAGAATTCTGGAGACTTTTTTGCTGCAGTTTGAACACAAGCGCTGCTCCGGGATCGTTTGTCACCATAAGAGTTTCTGACAAGGTGACTTTCGGTAGCGATGACTGACGGGTCTGAACCACCCTTGCTTCAGCCTGATCGATCCGGCTGCGGGAAGCCTTAATGGAAGAATTGTTCTGCCGGGCCATTGAGATGGCCTCAGAAAGAGAAAGCTTCATGGTTGTTTCACCAGCTTTAGCCTGAAGCGGCAAGGTCAGTGAAGCCCCCACACAAAAACCGATCACTGCTTTATATACCTTCATGGTGCACTACTGTTTTGTAATGAGTTTTAAAATCTTTTCTACACTTTTAGAGTCGTCATGATTCACGCACTCCTTAAGGTTCCGCTGGAGTACTAACGAAAATGTATTGTCAAGAGCAGCTTTTGCTGCCTGGAACTGGGTAATAATCTGCGAACACTCCTCGTCTCTTTCAATCATCCTTGTCAAACCCTCAATCTGACCAGCCACTCTTTTCAGCCTGATAATCACATCTTTCATAGAATCACCGGTTGCAACCATAATCGCACTAATAAAAAAGATGAGCATATACCAATACCCCGTATAGGTATAATAAAATCAAAAAAAAGATGAACAACAAACAGTTTTATTCTGTCCGGATCATCTACAGCCAAGCCCAGGCAGAGAATTATGACTTTAGTGCTTGGTAATAAGTTTTAAAATCTTTTCGACACTTTTCGAGTCGTCATGACTCATGCACTCCTTGAGGTTCCGCTGGAGTATAAGTGAAAATGTATTGTCAAGGGCCTCTTTTGCAGCCTGAAATTGCGTAATAATCTGGACACACTCCTCTTCTCTTTCAATCATCCGTATCAATCCCTCTAGCTGACCACCCACCCTTTTCAGTCTGAGAATTACGTCTTTCATTGAACTGCTGCTACTAACCATCATCGTAATGATAAAAGTGAATCACCCATATAACCTCCATAGGTTTAATACAACTAAAAAAATGGCCAACAAGCCTTTTTATTCCCTCACTGATCCATTATCAGCCACAGAGAACAACGGAGAGTTATTTTGCTCCGGTCGTAATGGCCATCTCTGCTGTCGAGCAGCAGATATCTGACTTTACCTGACAGAGCATGCTCTCAGTTGCCTGCTGCATGATCTGCGACATGATCGTATCACTCATAAACTTTAGAATCCCTTCCGGCATAAGATTCAAGGGGAAAGAGAGGTCGAAATCAAGAGTGATATCAGTATCAAAAAAAACTGACGTCCGGTCATCTTTCTGATGAAGAAGACATATCTCGGAACTGGCCTTTCCTATGAATGTATTGGGAGTGTCTGATTCAAATTCAGGATATTCGTGAACAGGACTCCACCTGATCCGCTTTGCTTTACTATGGAAAGGAGTTCCCTTTGTTAACTTGGCGGAAAACATCTGCCCATAGGTATCATCAGGATCATCGAGAGAAAAGCTCTCTTCTTGTTGACGAACAAAAAAAACCGCAGTAATTGGATGGCTGCGAGGATCGGCGACCTGAAAAACCCATTGAAAAATATCCAACTCCATAAAATACTTGACATTAGTGCAATAAGGATTACACTTGATCAGTTTTTCATGATTTGCAAAATATATGGATGACTCGTGCATACAAGAGTCAAGAATGATATGCGCATTACTTTTACCAACAACTTCCATAATTCAATAAAAATTAAAATCCACTTACGAGCCGTGGTTTTATAACGCATACCATAGAGATAGAGTTCCCATAAATCGGATATCATCAATCCTTTTTCTATATCCGGCAGGCATACTTCCGGGGTTTACTCTTTCGGGTTCATTCCATCCACGATTTTGTTGAGTGAGCTTGAGAGCATAGTCAGGGTCATATCAACCACCTTTAATTGCGACGCAACGATATCACCCAGAGAGTTGCATAAAAAACTGAAGGCTGCAACCGTATCTATAACCGGCTCGGAAGTTACCGGAGTAGATGAAGGCTTAGCAACGACAGGTGTTTGCACCACGGAAGTTGCTAAAGAAGGGTTTGGTTTAGGCGCTACGTTCGGAGTCGGAGTCGGACGCTGACCTGCGGGAGGAATTGGAGCCTTTGTGCCTATACTTTCATTGCCGGATACGCCATCTTTCCTGAATCTTGCAAAAAATCCACCTTTATTTTCTTGATTTACCATAACCTCTATGCATTTTATTATAAAAAACTTCTATCAGTAAAAAGTAACGGTATTACTATATGAAAAGGCCAACAAAAGGCAATCAGGTGCCGCCCATTTCATCACGGGCAAGCTGAAGCATTTCAAGTGTGATTTCCTTGTAACCCATTTTCTCGGCGTACTCTTCAGCCATTGTCTTAAACTTACCCTGCAAAAAGGAAGGAATAGTCTGAAGCCATTCCCGAGATTCATCAGTCCATTTTGCTGACAGACTTCTTTGGCTTGAAGTTTTATTGTATGCATAAAGAACATCATGCACAAAGGTATCGATAACGCTATTGTCTTGAAGCGCATTGGACGGGAAAATTTTTTCGACAAGAATCTTATTACTGATCAAATGAATTTTCAACTGTGGAAGATAAAGAACAGCTGCCATCGCTTCAGGGCTTCCGCATGTCAAAAACATTGCGATTTTTTTTCTTTTCAGATTTATTTTCAAATTTCCATAATTCAGTGCCCCCAGAAGCTGAGAGGCAACGAGAAAATAGTAGACCGGCGCGCCAAGGATGACGAGATCAAAATCCCTGATGAAACTGTAATCAGCCAGCGCTTTACATTTTACCTTTTCAACATACGCACCGCTTTCCGCAAGCTGCAGACCAATGGCATCAATAAGAGCCTCTGTTGATCCGCCTGAGGTTTTACTGTCATATAAAATAACGGCTTTCATTACTCAACAGATAAAGGTTTCATTGAATTAGTAACATACATACTGTCAAGTCAAACTGACCAGAAAAAACTTTGACACATTCATACCAATATATTATATAAAACAGCTCAATAGGAAAAGCTTTACCCGAAAAACCAGGCCTGCTGCTCTCAGAAAATATATCCTCAAACATAATACTCCAAGCATATACCATATTTATGTGACAATGCTCTTCCTTTTATGGCGCCTAACAGATTATCCTGAGCATCTATACGTGCGAAGATAATAGCCTCGTTATCATATTTTTCTATTTGCTATGGAGTGTAAAATGTTTTAACTTGATTAAAAACCGGTAATAATTACCGGAATCAATTTTTACCTGAATACCTTTCTTAAAACTCTAAACACTAAAGCCATGTCAAACGGAACAAATGATGTATCTGGCGCTATCAGCAACCTTTTTGATACCGTAGGCAAACTTGCTCAGCAGCAGGTTGAATTGCTTACCAGCGGAATCAAAACAGCAACTTCGCTTATTGAGCCTCTTGGAAAAACAGCTACCGATCTTGCAGGCAACCTGGTAAACGCTCTTTCTCAGGTTTTGCAGTCTGTATCTACAGCTATTGCTAGAAAGTAAAAGCTGCTTTTTTTTAAAAAGCACCTTATACCATGGGTATAGGGTGCTTTTTTTTTGCTCTCCAAAAAGGATGTATCAATTGAAGTAGTGGAAACTGGCCTCGTATTAAAACGACACTTACAGAGAAAGTAGCCTGTATGACCATCCAGAAAAAAATCTCCGACCTCTTCAGCGCTCATTACAGTAATAGAGCCCTTTCCATTATAAAAATACAGGGTGATGCCTCAAGCCGTCAATATTTCAGAGTAAATGGCACAACTGGAACTGTTATTGCCTGTTACGACCCGGCATTTGAAACATTAGCACCCGAGTCATACCCCTTTCTGTTATTGCACAGCCTTTTATCCCGTCATGCCATCCCTGTTCCTGCGCTTATAACCATTGATAGTGAAAATGGTCTTCTGCTTCTTGAAGACTGCGGCGATCTCCTTTTGCAGAACATATTCGGTTCTTCCAGAGAGCCCAATGCTCCCGACCTATACCGTGAGATCATTGATATCCTCATACAGCTTCAAACTATACATGGTCAAAAAAAACAAATTCCGTTCAGCATCAGTTTTGATCATGAAAAACTCATGTTTGAATTTGATTTTTTTATCCAGCATGGCCTCCTCAACTATTTTTCGCCGGTTTTCAACCGGCAGTCAGCCGGCCAATTACGACATGAATTTGAAACCATTGCAGAAATCCTTGTCAAGCCAAAACATTTTGTTCTGAACCACCGCGATTTTCACAGTCGCAATATTCTTATTTCCCATGAAAAGCCGGTGATTATCGACTTTCAAGACGCACGAATGGGCCTGCCGCAATATGATGCTGTCTCTCTCATCAGGGACTCCTATGTCAATCTCAGCCCCTCGCTTACCGAAGAGCTGAAGAAATATCACTATAATGGGCTTTGTACCCATGAGCTGACTACCATGAGTTTAGATGAATATCTTTTTTATTTTGATCTCATGGCCTTTCAACGAAATATCAAGGCCATAGGCACCTTCTGTTACCAGACCAAGGTCAAAAAAAACACTGCATTCCAGCACTCTATTTCTCCGACACTGAGCTACCTGCCAGAGTATATAAACGCAAGAAAAGAGCTGAAAGCAGCAGGAAAAATACTTCAGGCTATCCTTGACGACAGTGCCACATGAAAGCATTTATACTTGCAGCTGGCTTTGGTACCCGATTGCGTCCATTAACCGATCATATACCAAAACCACTGATCCCGATTCTTAATATTCCCAGCCTTTTCTATACTTTTTTTCTGTTGAAGCAAGCCGGAATTACAGAGATTATCTGCAATATCCACCATCATGCCGTTGTAATCAGGCGCTTTATTGAATCAACCGACCTCCCGGGTCTTACTGTCACATTTTCAGAGGAACCGGTAATTCTCGGAACTGGGGGCGGCCTGAAAAAATGTGAAAACCTTCTTGGAACTGATGAGTTTCTTCTGGTCAACAGTGACATTATTACCGATATTGATTTCAAAGCACTTATTCGCAACCATCAACAGTCTGGCCGACCTGGAACCCTTGCTTTGTATGAAACACCGGACGCTGCAACCATAGGCTATATCGGCGTTGAAAATGGTCTTGTCAAAGACTTCCGAAACAACCGCAATACCGAACTTGTTTCTTCGTATATCTATACAGGGACTGCCGTTCTCAACCCGAAGATTTTCGAGTTTCTGAAAGACGAGTTTTCGGGAATTGTTGATACAGGATTTACAGGACTTATTGATAACGGCGGCCTCAGCTATTACCGCCACGAGGGACAATGGAAGGACATTGGCTCAATGCAGAGCTACTGGCAGGCAAATCTTGATACAAAATCAGTCATTATGAGCATGTCTGAGCAAATGAACCTTGCGATCGGCATGCGTCCACACTCGATATCTCCCGATGCTTTCATCAGTAACAGTGCTGAAGTATCCTGCTCCGTAATCGGGCAAGGATGCCACATAGGAGCAGATTGTACAATCACAAATTCAGTACTGCTTCCGGGAGTCACCGTCAACCCGGGAACAGCTATCATCAATGCTGTTGTCGATCCTTTCAGTACAACAGTAATGGAGCATCACGAACAAAAACGGAGAAACTCATGGTAGCATCAGGACTGGACATCCTGCTCAGAAATACCGAAAGTTTTCGGAACAGGAACATAGGTCTCATCGTCAACCAGACATCTGTAACTTCTGAATTGACATACTCATGGAACATTCTGAAGGAAAAGGGGCTTCATCTCAGAAGAATTTTTTCCCCTGAACATGGCATTTTCGCTACTGAACAGGATCAAATTTCCGTCACGTACCAGCCGGAGCTGGATTGTGAAGTGGTAAGCCTGTACGGCAACACAGCTGAATCACTTCTTCCTGATACAGCGCTGCTCGACAACCTCGATCTTATATTTTTTGACATTCAGGATGTGGGCTCACGTTACTACACCTATGTCAATACCTTGGCACTTTTTATGGAAGCAGTTTCCGGCAGGGATATTGAAATAATGGTGCTTGACCGCCCGAATCCTCTGGGAGGAACCATTATCGAAGGCCCAATGCTTGACCCTGCATTCCGTTCGTTTGTAGGTATTTTTCCCGTTCCAGTCCGCCACGCAATGACCGCCGGTGAACTGGCATACTTCTACCGCGATATCAATAAGCTCGATATCAACTTGAGCGTTATCGCAATGGATGGATGGACCCGTTCTATGCTCTTCCCTGAAACAGGCCTACCCTGGATTCCTCCATCCCCGAACATGCCGACATTTTCAACTGCCGAGGTTTATCCGGGAATGTGTCTATTCGAAGGGCTGAACGTTTCTGAAGGAAGAGGTACAACAACGCCATTTCAACTTTCAGGAGCACCATTCATAAATCCCCGCGACTTAGCCGACCATTGCTCAGGGTATGGACTCAAAGGAGTTCTGTTCCGCCCAGTATGGTTCAAGCCTACATTTCATAAGTTTTGCGGAGAAATTATCGGCGGCATCTGGTTGCAGGTTACCGATCACTCAAGCTTCAGATCCTTTGCCACCGGGGTCGCCATAACAGCTGCACTCAATGAGATGTATCCGCAAGATTTGAAGTTTCTCCAAGGGGTGTATGAATTCAACAATACCATACCGGCTTTCGATCTTCTTACCGGCAGCGGTCATATCCGCAGCATGATACTCGAAGGGTGCGATGCCGATAGTATTATTAATTCATGGCAAAGTGACGAAACTGGATTTGCAGAAATAAAGCGCGATTTTCACCTCTACAATTAAATAATACTGTTCATGCTGAGCTCAATAAACATCAAAGCTCTACCCGATACCCTTTTTTATTAACCTTCCCCGAACAATACAGACAATGCAGACCATCGATCTTGCCATCATTATTCTGTTTCTCATTGGCAATACGCTTTTCGGTCTATGGCATGGAAGAAGCAACAAAAATTCCAGAGACTATTTTCACGGTGGCCACAATATGCCATGGATTGTTTCGATGCTCTCCATTGTCGCCTCTGAAACCTCAGTACTTACATTTGTCAGTGTTCCGGGTCTGGCCTACAGGGGCGACTGGACCTTCCTTCAGCTTGCAATGGGATACATTATCGGCAGAATACTTGTCAGTTTCGTGCTCTTGCCTATGTATTTCCAACATGGCGTCAGCTCCATTTATGAAGTCATCGGCATCAGGTTTGGGCCAGGCATGCAGAAACTTGCCGCTATTGTATTTTTGGTCACCAGAACTCTTGGGGACGCCATCAGGTTTCTCGCTGCTGGTGTTGTTGTTCAGGTTGTCACCGGTTGGTCCCTACCGATCTCAATCATGATAATTGGTATGGTCACCCTTGTCTACACCCTATCGGGGGGCATTAAAGCTGTTATCTGGCTTGAAAGTTTTCAGTTCGCTCTTTACCTTCTGGGAGGCATTCTCTCTATAGTTTTCCTTCTTCATACCATAGATAGGAGTCTTCCTGACATACTAGTGTCGCTTGAAAAAGCCGGAAAATTAAACATTATCAATAAAGACACTCATATTTTAACCAACCCTCTTGCCTTTTTCAGCGCCTTTATCGGTGGCATCCTCCTCTCTCTTTCTTCTCACGGAGTTGACTATATGATGGTACAGCGTGTACTCGGATGCAAAAATCTTGGTTCTGCAAGAAAAGCCATGATTGGCAGTGGCTTGTTTGTTTTTTTCCAGTTTTCAGTTTTTCTTTTCGCAGGCTCTCTGATCTCGGTGTTCATGCATGGTGCATCAATGGAGAAAGACCGGGAATTTGCCTTTTTTATTGTTCACTATCTCCCTGCAGGATTGAAGGGACTGTTAATTGCCGGAGTATTGTCAGCCGCCATGTCCACGCACAGTTCTGCTATCAATGCTCTAGCCTCTTCAACGGTGAACGACATCCTTGGTGGAAAAGCTTCGCTCGGCTTGTCAAAACTAATCAGTTTCATCTGGGCCATACTGCTTATCATCATTGCACTTATGTTTGATGCCGGCAACAAGGCTATTGTCATGGTCGGCCTGGAAATCGCATCCTTTACTTATGGAGGACTCCTGGGACTCTTTCTGTTATCAAAAAGCAAGCGGGCGTTTCATCCGGCAAGTCTTGGCATCGGTCTTGTTGCCAGCATGGGAATTGTCTTTGTTCTTAAATTTTTGGGCCTTGCCTGGACATGGTATATTACCGTCTCTGTCTTGGTAAACCTTTTGGTAAGCCTTGGTATTGATATGACCTTCTTTAAAAAAAGAGTTCTGCAGAAGCAGTGAACTTTTTATTCTGAAAACTCGTACCTTTAACGCAGAAAGGATAAACTCATATAACCTCTCCATTATGAAAATTCTTGTTGTAGAAGATGACGCAGCTGTAAGAAAATTTTTGATCACGGTACTGAAAAGAGAAAACTATACAGTTTACGAAGCTGACAACGGCGTCAGCGCTCTTTTGGTTCTGAAGGATCAGAAGGATATTTCTCTGATGATCACCGATCTTATCATGCCCGAAAAAGAGGGCTTTGAAACAATTATCGAGGTAAAAAAACAATATCCATCTATAAATATCATAGCTATTTCAGGCGGCGGACAAGTGGGCCCGGAAAACTTCCTGGTTCTTGCTTATGCCCTCGGAGCCCACACCACACTTAAAAAACCTTTCAGTGGTCAGGAACTGATACGTGCTATAAAAAATCTATAACACCCACCGCACTTCGAGCTCACACTCCATTGAGTATAGACAGTTGAAGTCATTCTATTCAGGAAGTTTGTCATAGTATTGTTCAAGCCCCTGTTGTTCTTCGTCAGCTTCATTGATGACTTCAAATGTTTTATTTTTTGCCTTTTCAACCCATAATGCCACAACAAGGAGCTCTGCAACATCAGATCGATTGATAAACCCGCTCCACAACCTGTCACCAGTATCGACATGGAGCTTATGAAGCAAAGGTTCGCCATCCTTTAAACCCCCGGGCCTTACAATGGTATAGGATCGCCCCTCACTTGAGAATACCTTTCTCAGATGCTCCTCAGCTTCCCATTTTTTTAGCAGTACGCCCGCAAAAAGATTAAGCGGATGATACCATTTGGTAACTGCCATTGAGCTTACCAGTCCAAACTGTTTTACCCCGGCTTTTGCGGCTTCATCGACAAGCCTGATTACGCCATCCCGATCAACCTCAGCTGGAGATGATTCACCAGTCACAGAACTGGATCCAAGCGCTGAAATAACTGCATCACAACCCTTTACCGCCTCCAGGATATCCGCGGTACTTTGAATTATCCCAGTTACAATTTCAACACCATCGCCAAACAAACCGACAGCCTTATCCCTCTCTCTCGAAAACACTCTTACCGTTATCCCGTAATGCAATAATCTTTTAACTACCCATTGTCCGGTTTTTCCCGTTGCCCCTACAACAAGAACTTTCCCCTTATATCCAGTTTTGGCATCCATAATACAATCATTTAGAAGAGTGGGTACAACTTATTATTTAATCATCCATTAATAGTTTAACCACCTATAACTGCAATAAAGTTTCTTTTTCGCAGCAGATATTTCATTACTTTTTCGGAATAAGCATTTTTCTCCCCCACAAGAGAGTTCATGTAAGCTTTAATGCAGCACTCATCAATAACACTCCTTATGAAACCTCAACACCATCGTATTGCAATGTTCTGTTCCTCTATGACGCTGTTGATGACCCATACTGCATCAGCATTCGATCCTGATGCACTCACTACCCTAAAAAAAAGCGTTGCGGAATGGAATGTCATGCGTCTCGAAAAGCCAGGTAAATACATCGACCTTTACAAGGCACAACTTGAAAATGCAAACCTGACTGGTGCAAACCTCAGCAGAACGGTACTTGTCAGAGCGGAACTGAGCGGATCAACGCTCAACATGGCCGACATGAAGGGTTCAAACCTCATGATGGCGTATATACAAAGAGCAAATCTTAAAAACACCGACCTCTCCAGTGCTTACCTTGTCAAAGCAAATCTCAAAAAGGCATTCATGAAAGGGGCAAAATTTACTCATGCAAACCTTCAGAATGCAAATATGAGATGGGCCATGCTTGAAAACGCAGACTTCAGTATGGCTTACATGGCAAATACCATTCTTTTTGAGGCAAATTTTGAAAATGCAAACTTGAAAGGAGCCAACTTCAAAGGAGCCTTGTTCATCGAACAGGCTAATCTTTCAGGAGCCATGCTCTCCAATAATACCATCTTGCCATCAGGAGAGAAAGCTTCCTCGTCATGGAGTGCCCGTCACAATGCAAAATTTATCACTGAAGCTGAAACAAAACCCGCTCCCATTAACACTCCACCACCTGTTGAGCTTGTAGAAAATGAAAATACACCAGTGTTTGCGCCTATAGGATCTACGTTGTTACCACAAATCGAAAGCAGAAAACAAGATTCGTTGATAGGAGAAGATGTTGAATCGTGGAACAAAATGCGCAGCGTAACTCCAAAAGAAGAAAAGCCGGTAAATTCCCATCTAAAAGGGATCAATCTTCAGAAAGCGGTTCTTGCCGGTTCGAGCTTTGAAGGAGCTTCTCTCGATAACGAAAACATGGCAGGAGCAGATCTAAGCGGAGCCAATTTCCATAAAGCTGACATGAATTCAATCCAACTACAAGGCGCAAACCTTCATAGAGCAAATCTGGATCGAGCATTTCTCAAAGGAGCAAACCTCAGCAAAACCAATTTATCAAATGCTGTTCTTTATGGGACTATACTCACCGGGGCAAATCTGAGCGAGGCCAATCTTGAAGGAGCATCATTGTTTGATGCTGATCTTGAAGGGGCAAATCTGGAAGGAACAAACCTGAAAGGAGCCAACATTATGGATACTAATTTCAGGAACGCAACACTGTCACCACAGACCATCCTTCCTTCAGGAATAAAGGCAACGACGGGCTGGACCACCATGAAAGGAGCCATATTTGTAAACAAAACGCTGTAGCAGTATACTCTCCATACGTAAAATGGGGGATCAGCCGGGAGATGAATATCAGACCACTGCGTTCAGTCCAAGAAAACGCTTGCGATAAATTAAATGCTGAAGCAGATGGGCTTTAGTGATATTACGATCACTGGCTTCAAGCCTGTGTTTTTTACCTGTCCGGGTAACTACATCGAGCGTCCCATCATCATTGACCTGGACAACTTTCCAAAACTTGTCTACCACATAATGATATTCCTCACCATGTTCGAGAGGATATACCTGCTTGGCCCTGGGACCTGGACAAAAAGACCTTTTTGGCTTATGGTAAACAATCTTATCACCGACCCTGAACTGTTGTATCATTTCGACCTCCCTTCCGGCTGAATACCGAACTTTATTATTAATGTGACTTATTATGTATATAAAATAAAAGTATAAAAAACTATTTTTTCTTTTCCCATCAACTTGACACCTCCACCGTTATTCAACAAACCCCGACACTGAAACCTTTATTATCAATCCCGGCACCCTTTGGTTTTGAGCGAGTCAACTCGTCACCACTTTTGATGAGATCGATCTATTTTTTTGGAATTCCCCACAAAAAAAGTCTAATAATAAAAAGGTGAGTGACAGCCTCATAAAAAGCGCTGTATAAACGCGGGATATCTGAGAGAATGGTAATGAATCAATGCCATTAACTACCGGCACGCCTTAGAATAATGGCATATTCATGTAACTCTGACATAGGCTTACTCTTTATATACAAACACCACTCTACATTAATGTATGCTCCTGTGGCTGTTTTAAATCGGGAATTAAATGAAAAAATATCATCTCCCACCCCTTTCTGTTGCAAGGTACTATGCATAGAAGCATAATCTTCCGGATGGACCACACTGGCCAATTCGACTCCCGATAACGCATTTTTCTCATACCCTAAAAATGATTCAATAGAGCCAGTCAAATCAACAAAACGTTCATCATGATCAATGACAGCATAAGCATCAATCTCAGGTTTATATATATCGGAACCTTTGCATGAGCGAAGACGAACCTGCCTGAAAAGATTATCTAATTCTACGCGATACCGTGATAACGCCATGGCATTACTGAGTGGCGCCAGTGCATCGCCTTTTGAATAGCCGCTCTGCAACCATTGAATATCAGCACCATCTTTTTGCAGGCGCTCAATCATTTTCTTCCCGGGCTGACATTTCCCCTTAAGATAGGGGGTCATTTGGGCAGGATATTTTATTCCGGTTGCTCTGCAAAACGAGTTTACGGAACCATGTTTTTTCAGAATGTAGTCCCTGAGCCGCTGGCTGAATCCCTTATTTAAAGCGCTAGGGAGAGCTGATTCGTTCATCAATACCATTGTAACCAAACAAGCTTGATAGATATATTACCTATAGAGTTCAATATAAAGCTAATTGATTGACTTTTCCGCGCAGTTTTACTAGATACACGTTTGTTGTTCTGCCGCGTTGCATCCGAAATGAAAGCCAGCATA
>CAIVSG010000224.1 GCA_903908555.1 uncultured Chlorobiaceae bacterium
AAAAGCTGGATGAAAGTTAAACATTTGGGTTTTTAACGCAAGGTTTTTAGCTTCCTTTTTATTGCTCTTTTTTGCCCGACCGCTTATTATTTGTATGAAAATTACTTCTGCCGCCTTTCATATCAGTGCTTCCGCTCTTTCCGGCATACCGGAAGGCTCATCTCCTGAAATTGTTTTTGCCGGGAGATCAAATGTCGGCAAATCCACCCTGCTTAATTCACTTACTGAGAGCAAAGGTCTTGCAAAAACAAGTTCAACCCCTGGAAAAACTCGGCTGATCAACTATTTCAGGATCAACAACCAGTTTTATTTTGTCGATCTCCCCGGTTACGGATATGCGGCAGTAGGGCAGGCTGAGAAAGCCGCATGGGGCAATCTTCTTTCCTCGTATATTGAAAACCGGTATAGTATATCGCTCATTGTGCTCTTGCTCGATTCCCGCCATCCTGCCATGCATTCCGACAGAGCAATGATAGAGTTTCTGGAGTTTCATGAAAAGCCTTATGGCATTGTTCTGACCAAGTACGACAAGCTCAGGCAGAAGGATAAAGTGCATACCCGGCGTGTAATGGAAAGTTGCGCGGCGAAAGCCAAATTTATTGTAAATTATTCATCTTTTTCCGGCAAGGGAAAGAGTGAGCTTCTGGCTCATTTTGATCATTATATCTGTTAAAAAAAACAATCGTCGTGGAATCAAAAAAATTCAGGACACCTACTCAGTCTGCAACAGTCATTGTTGGCACTCAGTTCGGTGATGAAGGCAAAGGAAAACTCGTTGATTACCTTTCGGACAAGTACGATATCGTTGTCCGTTATCAAGGCGGGGCAAATGCCGGACATACTATCTGTTTTGATAATAAAACCGTTGTTCTGCACCTTATTCCCTCCGGAATCTTTCATAAAGGATGCGTTTGTGTGATCGGCAACGGGGTTGTTATTGATCCTGCCGCATTGCTCGAGGAGATCAAAAAGGTAGAGGAACTCGGTTTTGAGGTTACAGGCAGGCTATTTATCAGCCATAATGCCCATCTCATCATGCCCTACCATAAGCGACTCGATTCATTGCACGAATCCGCTCAGGGTGACCAGAAAATCGGAACAACCGGTCGAGGTATCGGTCCGAGCTATGAGGACAAGTTTGCCCGTCAGGGTATAAGGGTTGTTGATCTTCTCAGTCCCGAAGTGCTGCAGGAAAAGCTCAGGGAGAACCTTGCGGCCAAAAATAAACTGTTTAAGAATATTTATGACAAGGAAGAGATTGATGTCGAAACCATGGTACGCGAGTACGAGGAGTTCGACAAAATAATCGACCCCTATGTCACCAATACCCAGCTATATCTCAACAAGCAGCTTCAGGAAGGAAAGACTGTGCTTCTTGAAGGCGCTCAGGGATGTCTGCTTGATGTTGATCACGGAACCTATCCCTATGTGACATCCTCCAACCCTACCTCTGGAGGCGCATGCACCGGCTCCGGTATTGCTCCGAACTATATCGGCAAGGTTATCGGGGTATGCAAGGCCTACATGACAAGAGTCGGCAACGGAGCATTCCCTTCTGAACTGCTGGACGAGACCGGCGAACGTCTCGGCCGTATCGGGCACGAGTTCGGAGCAACAACAGGAAGAAAGCGCAGATGCGGCTGGATAGACCTTGTCGCTCTACGTTATTCGCTTACAGTCAATGGTGTTACGGAAATTGCACTTACCAAGCTCGACGTCCTTGACACGTTTGAAGAGATCAAGGTTTGTACCTCATATATGCTTGATGGCAAGGAAATTCATGATTTCCCGACCGATCATCAGACCCTGTCGAGGGTGACACCGGTTTATACCACCCTGAAGGGATGGATGGCTTCAAATGCTGATGCGCGAACTTTCTCCGAGATGCAGCCTGCAGCCCGTAACTATGTGACCTTCCTCGAGGATGAGTTGCAGGTTGCTGTTACCTTTATTTCCGTTGGTCCTGGACGGAACGAGACTGTTTTCAGATAACCTTCGAGTTTTTTTGCCATGGCTTTGATGGATATCGCAGTTATTCCGCTCGACACCAGAGAGTGCAGCCTGAGTGGTTTTGTTGCCGGATTGCAGGATATTCTTGCCGTAAGCGGATGCAGCTACCGCCTTCACGATATGGGCACGACAGTTGAAGGACCGGTGCATCTTCTTTTTGAGCTCGCCGAGAAACTTCATGAGTACTCGTTCAGTAAAGGTGGCAAGCGGGTCTATACCGTTATGAAAATAGATGATCGACGGGATCGGACCGTCCGTCTTGGTGAAAAGACGGCTTCCGTCAAAGCAAAAATAGCCCCCCTCGGGGAGTAGGGGGATTAGTGAAAATATTTTATCTTCACATTCTTTAAGATTGGCCGTTGTAACGCTTTTGCACACCCTTCAACGATTGAGTTTTTGAGGGGGCAGTAACTATCAGGAGAAACACTTCATGATGCAGGTTTCCGGTGATGTTCAAATAATCAAGGAAGATAACGTTACGCACAGTTTTTGTGGTCTTGCCTGTGTCGGCTGGATGTATCAGAAGATTAAAGACAGTTTTTTTCTTATTCTCGGAACGCATACGTGCGCTCATTTTCTGCAGAATGCTCTTGGCATGATGATTTTTGCCAAGCCTCGTTTCGGTATCGCTCTCATGGAGGAAGGTGATCTTTCAAAGAACGA
>CAIVSG010000225.1 GCA_903908555.1 uncultured Chlorobiaceae bacterium
GCGTTTGCCAGAGCATCGATTTTTTCTCTTGGCATCATGCCCTACATCTCTGCATCGATCATCGTTCAGTTGCTTGGAGCGGTTACACCGTATTTCCAGAAACTCCAGAAAGAGGGAGAGGATGGCCGCCAGAAAATCAGTCAGATGACAAGGTATGGAACGGTGCTCATCGCGATACTCCAGTCATGGGGCGTAAGTGTGAGTCTTTCGAGTCCAGCCTCATTCGGCAAGATCATTGTACCTGATCCCGGTATATTTTTTACGGTAACTGTAGTGATTCTTCTTACATCCGCCACTGTATTTGTCATGTGGCTTGGCGAGAAGATTACCGAACGGGGCATCGGTAATGGCATATCCCTCATTATCATGATCGGTATCCTTGCACGCTTTCCCCAGGCACTTGTTGCTGAATTTCGTTCTGTCTCGCTGGGAAGCAAGAACTGGATCATAGAGATCATCATTCTTGCCATGATGGCAGCCATTGTCGCGTTTGTTGTCATCCTGACAGTTGGTACCCGCCGCGTTCCTGTCCAGCATGCCAAAAGAGTTGTCGGGCGCAAGGTTTACGGTGGCAGTACCCAGTACATACCAATGCGGATCAATACCGCGGGTGTAATGCCGATTATCTTTGCGCAATCGATCATGTTTCTGCCCGGTACCTTTCTCTCTTTTTTCCCGGAAAATGAGGTGATGCAAAGTATTGCTGCCCTGTTGGCTTATGACTCCTGGTGGTATGCCCTGATGTTCGGTACCATGATTGTCTTCTTTACCTATTTTTATACAGCGATTGCCTTCAATCCCAAGGAAGTTGCTGACACCATGCGTCGTCAGGGAGGCTTTATTCCCGGTGTACGACCTGGAAAAAGTACAGCAGACTTTATTGATAATATTTTAACACGGATCACGTTGCCTGGTGCCATATCGCTCGCAATCATTGCTATCCTGCCAACCTTTCTGACCAAGTTTGGTAACGTTACGCAGGGATTTGCCCAGTTTTTTGGCGGTACCAGTCTTCTGATCATTGTCGGTGTTGGCCTCGATACGCTGCAGCAGGTTGAAAGCCATCTGCTTATGCGCCATTACGACGGTTTTATGAAATCAGGCAAAACACGCGGTCGCCAGAGCAGGTAATGGATAATCAGATATGATCACGATTAAAAGTGAACGCGAAATTGAATTGATGAGAGAGTCTGGTGCTTTGGTCGCGAAGACACTTGATCTGCTTGAAAAAGAAATAAAGCCAGGCATGACAACCAAAGAACTTGACGTCATGGCTGAAGAGTTTATAAGGGACCATCATGCCGTTCCAAGTTTTCTGAATTATGCCCCGAAAGGGGACCCCGAAGCAACACCTTATCCAGCAACACTTTGTGTCTCGCTCAATGAAGAGGTTGTGCACGGCATACCGAGCAATAAAAGAGTTATAAGGGAAGGTGATATCGTTTCTGTAGACTGTGGGGTTTACAAAGGTGGTTATCATGGCGATGCAGCTCGTACGTTTGTCCTCGGTGTCATTGATGAAAAGGTCCAGCAGCTTGTAGATGTAACCCGCGAGTGTCTTGAACGGGGAATTGCCATGGCAGTTACTGGAAATCGCCTGCATGACATTTCATCGGCGATTGAGGTTTATGCGCGTTCGTTCGGATTCAGTGTGATTGAAAACATGGTCGGCCATGGTATCGGCAGTGAACTTCATGAGGACCCGGCTGTTCCCAATTACGGAAGGGCACATACCGGGCCACCGCTTAAGGAAGGCATGACGCTTGCCATCGAACCGATGATCGCCCTTGGAAGATCGCGCAGGGCAATCAGCCGTCGAGGAGGATGGGTTGCGGTAACAGAGGACGGGAAGCCATCAGCACATTTCGAGCACACCATTGTCGTAAGGGAAGGAAAAGCTGAAATACTGACGGGCACGTTTCTTGACAGTCAACACACTTGATCGTATACAACACTTTATCGAAACAAAGGAGCAGACAATTTGGCCAAAGAAGAATCAATTGAGATTGAAGGTGTTATTTTGGAGGCACTTCCGAATGCGCAGTTCAAGGTAAAACTCGAAAACAGTCTTGAGGTGCTGGCACATGTTTCCGGTAAAATCAGGA
>CAIVSG010000226.1 GCA_903908555.1 uncultured Chlorobiaceae bacterium
GGCACTGGATAGGTCTTTTTAACTTCTCCGTTTGCATCCATAATGATCAGTCTTGGATCTCTTGTTTCAGTAGCTCTAAGCTTGGAACGCCAGTTGATAATGGTATGCTGGGAGAATCCGGTCTGAGGATCAACCTCTTCCTTGTATGTAACGCCTTTTTCGATATCAGCAAACTTGATGAAACCTGCCAGCTCAGCTATAATTTGTGTGCTGTTCGGCTCACTGCTGAACATCATCTGATCTTTTTTGATAAGATCGCCATGTTTGCAGTTGAGGTGAGCACCATGCGGAACAATATAACGCTTCAGGATCTTGCCGGAATCGGGATCAGCAATATTTATTTTTCCATTTTTCTGGATAACAATTACCCGGAATTCTTCGACCCCATCCTCATTGATAAATGTATGGTCAACGGTTTTGATATCCTCAAACTGGATCTGGCCATCATAGAACGCCTTGGTCTCGGTTTCAGTAATGCCACCTTGAGCGGTACCACCCTGGTGGAACGTACGAAGCGTAAGCTGCGTTCCAGGCTCACCGATCGACTGTGCTGCAATAACACCAACAGCTTCACCGATTTCCACAAGTTCATGTACCGAAAGGTTTGTTCCGTAACATTTTGAACAAATACCAATTTTCGATTCGCAGGTCAAAACAGAGCGGATCTCTGCTTCTTCAACACCTGCAGTATCCTGAATGAGTTCAGCAAGTTCTTCTGTAATGATTTCACCTGAGCCTACAATCACCTTGTTATTCAGGGTATCGTAAATATCGCGGGCCGCAACACGTCCTTTTATTTTCTCACGGAACTTGATCTGACCGCTTGTCTCTTCTTCAATATTGCGATGAACATAAAGACCACGAGTTGTTCCGCAGTCATCAATGGTCACAATGACATCCTGAGCAACGTCGTGAAGTCTTCTGGTCAAGTAACCGGCATCAGCTGTTTTCAGTGATGTATCAGAAAGACCCTTACGAGCACCGTGTGTTGAAATAAAATACTCAAGAACGGTTAGACCCTCTTTAAGATTCGATATAATCGGGTTTTCAATAATTTCACCAGGCTGTCCAGACATGGACTTCTGAGGACGGGCAATAAGACCCCTCATACCTGTAAGCTGACGAACCTGCTCTCTGGAACCACGGGCTCCGGAATCAAGCATCATATAAAGAGGATTAAAACCGTCACGGTCTTTTTTCAACTTCTGATATGACTCTTCAGCAACAATATTGGATGTTTTCTGCCAGACGTCAACAATCTGATTGTAACGCTCATTATCAGTCAACGTACCGCGATTGTACTCTTTAACAACCTTTGTGCTCTCACGCTGCGCATTTTTTATATGCTTGACCTTGGTTTCAGGAACAATCGCATCAGAAAGACCAACCGAAAGACCACCTTTCATTGCATAGTGGAAACCGACCTCCTTGATATTATCAAGGAATTTGGCTGTTTCGACATTTCCAACATCACTGCTCAGGCGCCCGATAAGTTCCTTAGCAACTTTCTTGTCAATAACACGATTGATAAAACCGATTTCGACTGGCACATTCTGGTTAAAAATCACCCTGCCAACCGTAGTAAGTACAATCGCATTCTTTTGAATCTGTGATTTAAGCCAGATGGACTTTTCAGAATTTGGCTCAACAATGGTATCAAGAACACGAAGCGGATCAAATTTTTGATCAACCTGTCCGGAAAACTGGACAAAGATCTGTGCATGAAGACCTACTCGCTGTTCATTAAACGCGATGAGAACATCTTCGGAACTGTAAAATATCTGACCTTCACCAACATCGCCAACACGGGACTTAGTAAGAAAATACATACCAAGTACCATGTCCTGAGAAGGAACAGTGACTGGCTTACCTGACTGAGGCAGAATAAGATTATGAGAGGAGAGCATAAGCAGTGATGCCTCAAGCTGTGCCTCCTGTGAAAGAGGAATATGAACCGCCATCTGGTCGCCATCAAAGTCAGCGTTGAACGCAGTACAGACCAGAGGATGAATCTGAATAGCCTTCCCCTCTATAAGCACCGGCTGGAATGCCTGAAGTCCGAGACGGTGAAGAGTAGGTGCCCTGTTGAGCATAACTGGTCTTCCATCAATGACTTTTTCAAGCACATCCCAGACAATCGGATCTTTTTTGTCAATAAGTTTTTTTGCAGATTTCACCGATTTGGCAATACCACGGTCAACGAGACGACGGATCACAAATGGTTGAAACAGCTCAATGGCCATACTTTTTGGAAGACCACACTCATGCAGCTTCAATTCCGGTCCGACAACGATAACCGAACGGCCTGAATAGTCAACCCTCTTACCAAGAAGGTTCTGACGAAAACGACCCTGCTTACCTTTAAGTGAATCTGACAGCGATTTCAGAGGCCTGTTTGACTCGCCGGTTTTAACAGCGTTGGCCTTGCGGGAATTATCGAACAAGGCGTCAACAGCTTCCTGCAACATTCTCTTTTCGTTACGCAGAATGACCTCAGGGGCACGGATATCAATAAGTTTTTTCAGCCGGTTGTTACGGATGATAACCCTGCGATAAAGATCATTAAGATCGGATGTAGCAAACCTTCCGCCTTCCAGCGGGACAAGTGGACGAAGCTCAGGAGGAATGACCGGTACAACTTCCATCACCATGTACTCGGGCTTATTGCCTTCATAGACATAACGCTCGGGAAGCTCATCCTCCGGAAACAGCCCTAGAGGCTTTTTGCGTGTTTTTTTGTGTGGCTCATAACTTTTTCTGAATGCCTCGACAACCTTGAGTCTTTTGAGAGCATCAGCTCTTTTCTGTTCGGAATTGCTCTCTTTGAGCACTTTGCGCAGATGTATCGCTGATGAATCGAGATCAATGTTCTTAAGAAGCATATGAATAGCTTCTCCACCCATTTTGGCAACAAACTTGTCCGGATCTGAATCTTCCAGATCCTGATTATCCTCATACTCGGTGATAATCTGGAAATACTGCTCTTCAGTCAAACGGTCAAGCTTCTTGATGCCCTGCTTCTCTCCCGGTTCGCCGGGATTAATGACAACATAGACTTCATAATAGATGATCCTTTCAAGCTCTTTGGTAGAAAGGTCAAGCAATGCACCGATCTTGCTGGGAACCGAGCGAAAAAACCAGGTATGCACGACAGGAACGGCTAGGGATATATGCCCCATTCGCTCACGCCTTACACTTTTGGTCGTAACCTCAACACCACATCGATCGCAGATAATCCCTTTGTAGCGTACGCGCTTATATTTGCCGCAGTAACACTCCCAGTCCTTGGTTGGACCAAATATCTTTTCGCACATCAAGCCGTCACGCTCAGGCTTGAAGGTACGGTAATTTATAGTTTCAGGCTTCAGTA
>CAIVSG010000227.1 GCA_903908555.1 uncultured Chlorobiaceae bacterium
CAGATGCGCTCGAATTGCCCGATTCGTCATTTATCATGGGCGCCTATGAAAAATGGGGCGAGGACTGTCTTAAGCATTTTAACGGAATGTGGGCATTTGCCATATTGGACAAAAGAAGAGATATCGTTTTCTGCTCACGGGACAGATTTGGCGTAAAGCCGTTTTACTATTATATGAATAAAGAAGTATTCCTATTCGCTTCAGAGATAAAAGCCTTATTGAAACATCCAGGAGTGAGGAGAGAGCCTGACGAGAAGGCTATATTTAATTATTTAGCATCCGGATATGGATATATGGATATATCGGATGGCACGTTCTTCCGTAATATAAAACAGCTCAAACCGAGCCATTACATAAAGATATCTATAAAAGATAAAAGTTTTACGCAGATGAAATACACCGAAAGGGCTGAACGCATGGTAGGCAAACTCGCCAAAATGGGTGTAAAAATCGGCATTGAACAGATTATTGTAAAAGCTCAGAACGGGAGTGTAGGGCGACCGCACATTGCCGCTGTTCTTCAAGACGGGGGCTATGTGAAAAGCTTCAGCGAAGCTTTCAGCAAATATCTCGGCGCACACAGTCCGGCTTATGTAAAAAGCATAGAAACCCATCCTGCAGATGTTATAGCGCTTATCAATAAAGCCTCCGGCCTCTCTTTCCTTGCACATCCGGCCCAGAATGTTTCCGATGAAACACTCAAACAGTTGATCACCTTCGGACTCGACGGCATTGAAATCGTCCATCCATCCCACGATTCCTATAGGCAGAATTACTACCGTGAGATTGCAAACGAGTACTTTTTGCTCTTTTCCGGAGGCTCCGACTATCATGGAATGAGAGAACGGGATGAAGATACTTTCGGGAAAGTTACCATACCCTGCGAGTGGGTGACAAAGATGAAAAGCAGGCTTTTACAGGCATAAACCAGAGATTATTGGACAATTGATGAATGTTTTGCTATTTTTTCAACTTTTTTTCATGAATTGCTACCCTCGGATCGTTTATGTTCATTGCACGTTATGTATGCCTTTATGTTGATAACATTCGCTCGTAAACAGGAAAAAGCAGTCGCTCTGTGGCTGAAAGATTTTATCCTCACCATGCAGGAGTTTTTTCTGTTTTCGGTCAGGGCATTTAAAGCTTTTCCGAAAGCCAAGAGATACTGGAGAGATGTGCTCGATCAAGCCTCCATTTGCGGAACCGACTCCATCCCCATTGTACTGGTCAGCGCCATTTCTATAGGCTCCCTGCTTGCCATCGAGGTAGGAAACCTCCTTGAAGACTTCGGCGCAAAAACCATGCTTGGGCGTTCAACCTCACTCTCTGTTATCCGGGAACTCGGACCTCTTCTGATGGGTCTAATGCTCTCAGCCCGATTCGGATCAAGAAACGGTGCTGAACTCGGTGCGATGCAGATATCTGAACAGATTGATGCACTTCGAGCATTCGGGACTGACCCCGTTGCAAAACTTGTCATGCCCCGGCTTGTAGCCGCCCTCATCATGTTTTTACCCTTGACGGCCCTCTCCGACTTTGCCGGTCTTCACAGTGCCGCATACATGGCCGAACACTACCATCGGCTTGATCCCGGAATATTCTGGAACGCCGTTTATCCCCGTCTAGCTCCAAAAGACTTTGTGGTAGGTTTCCTTAAAGCTCCGGTTTTCGCTATCATTATAACACTTGTAAGCAGCTTTAACGGATTTTCGGCACGGGGGGGGACTGCTGGTGTCGGTCGTTCGACCATTAAGGGTATTGTTGTATCATCAGGACTAGTGCTGGTTGCAAATTTTTACGTATCAAAGATAGTGCTGGAAAACATGTGAATGCATGATTGAATTACGAAATGTCAGTTTGAAATACGGCGACAAGGAGATACTGAAAAATATCTCTCTTACCGTCAAGGACAACACTATCAAAGCGATTCTCGGGCCGAGCGGCGTCGGAAAAAGCACTATCCTCAAGCTGATGCTTGGACTTATAAAGCCGAACAGCGGACAGGTGATTATTGACGGTACCGATATCACCCTCATGAAAGAGGCAAACCTCTATTCCATACGCCGAAAGATGGGCATGGTTTTTCAGGGAAATGCGCTCTTCGATTCTCTCACCATAAGCCAGAATCTGGGATTTTTTCTTCGTGAAAACATGAAGCTGCCGGAGGAAGAGATTACCCGCAGAGTCTCAGAACAGATTCTGTTTGCAGGGCTGGAAGGCTATGAAGACCAGCTTCCGGAAAGCCTGAGCGGAGGAATGCGCAGAAGGGTTGCCATCGGAAGAGCACTGATCTTTAAACCTCACATGATTCTGTTTGATGAACCAACTGCCGGACTTGATCCGGTGAGTTCAAAAAAAATTCTCTCACTCATCAGCGATCTGAGACGCCACAACAACCTTGGCGCAGTAATTGTTACCCATATTATTGATGACGTCTTTAATGTTGCAGACTGTGTCGCGGTTCTTTACCAGGGTGAAATTATTTTTGAC
>CAIVSG010000228.1 GCA_903908555.1 uncultured Chlorobiaceae bacterium
GCGGGATTCCTTCGCGATGCAGGCTTCGACAAGGAAGAGTGCGTCGTTATCGAGCGCAAGCTCTACAAGGTGGCATGCGATGCGGCACTGCTGGATTTTCGCGAGGTCGCTCACCGCTATCCCGGTCTTTCGCATAAAACGGATTATAGTTTCACTCATGCAGTCGGAGCGAGGATCCATCGCGAAGGTCATCCCGGTCTGCTCAATATGGCGGCAAGGCATGAAGGGGGCGTGTCGTATGCGATTTTTAATCCCAATGTCCTTTCCACTCCTCAACACCATAGCCAGCTCACGTATCGTCTTCAAAACGGATACATCACCGTAGAAGAAATCCCCGGAATTACATGGTTAAAAATAAAATCAGACCTGAGTTGAGGGCTTTTTTTATGCCTGATCACTCAGGTCAGGTATCAATAAGGATGAATTGTATGAGCTGAGAAATGCTTATACTTTGTACAATATACGGTAACACAGAAGGAAGGAGAGATAATCATGATAGCAATAAGCACGACAGAGTTGCGCAAGAACCTTAGGAAATACCTGAACTTAGCTAATAAGGAACGTGTTATTATCCAGTGTGGCAATACAGAGACGTATGAAATCGTACCAGCAAAAAATATAAGTGATACTGATAAGTATTTCTCCGACCCCAAGGTTATTGAGGCTATTGAAAAGGGAAGAGCCGATGCCAAAGCTGGCAGGGTTACCAGGATCAAAGATCTCAGTGATCCATGGGCAAGTATTTTGTAGACATCGCTGACAATGCCAAAGAAGATATGAGATTTTGGCATAAAGTCGGTGATGAGTCAGTTATTGAAAAAATCAAGAAGCTTCTTATTGAACTTATCCGAACATCCTAAAACAGGGACTGGACGACCTGAACGATTGAAAGGTAATTTAGCAGGGTGCTGGTCAAGAAGAATCAGCGGAAAACATCGCATGGTCTATGAGATTGATGATGGAACAGTGACTGTGGTGGTACTCTATCTCAGAGGTCATTATGGTGATTCATAGAAATGTTCAGGCAACTGGTGTCAGGTGAAGGTGTAGATGCTTGGTAGCTCGATGGCAGGGCTTCAGAGTTTAGTTTAAAAAAAAGTAATCACTTTCTTCAGCATCAGATATGATGGTTGATCCATACAATGTTGATTCAGATACAGTAGTTGTTTTTATGTGTACCTCTATGGCTTCTTCAAGTGTCCATTTTATTGTTGCAAGTCCACCCCCCTTTCTTTTGCGCAAGGTGCCGATTGCACTCTGTGGATAGAAAAGTGACATCTTTTTTTATAGCATATTGTCGTATATTGACACTATGAAAAAGAATAAAAACACCCTTCTTACAAGAGTAAAAATGCGCATCATGCGTAAGCGTGGGGATGTCATTTTGCGTTCAGATTTTAAGGATATTGGCGATTATGACCAAGTAGGGCGTTGTTTGCTGATTCTCGTAACAGAGGGTGCTCTTATCAAAATAGGTCAGGGGATTTATGTCCGTGCCGTTGTCTCGCCCCTCGATAACAGCCCCACACTCCCCAAAAGTCTGAATAGTCTCGCTGAAGAAGCCCTGAAGCGACTCGATATCCTGACTGCACCAACAAGCATGGAGCGCAGCTACAATGAAGGCAGAAGCACCCAGGTACCCACCGGCCGGGTTATAGGCGTCCGCAAAAGGGTTCGCCGCTCTATCGGGTTTAAAGGCTATACTCTGCGATTTGAGCGGACCCCATGAACCAAATTCCCCCAACAAAATCAGCGATACAAAAAGTTGCTGGTATCCTTGTCACCGCAGACGAAGCCTATATCGAAAAAGATTGGCATGTAGTGCAAGTGCTCCAAGTGCTTAATGGCATCCAAACGCATGATATGCAGTTAGCATTTGGCGGCGGTACCTCATTGGCAAAGGCTGGTATTATTAAGCGCTTTTCTGAAGACATAGACTTTAAAGCCACCATTCTGCCATCTGGTCATAAGTATTATCGCGAAGCGCGTAAAAAAATAATAGCCGCCATTGTTTCCGAAGGGCTGGTTCTTGTTTCAGACCCAAAAGTATATGATGAGAGCAGATTCTTTTCACTGGAGGTTGATTATGGTGCCACCTTCACCAAACACTCGCGCTTAAGAACACATATCCGAATAGAGGTTCGTTTTGTTTCCACACAACTGCCTGTTGTCGTAAAGCCGGTACAATCACTCTTTGCTGCAGTAGAACGACTTCCTGCCGAAATTGCTGCAATGCCCTATGTCAATCCTGTTGAGATTGCAGCCGACAAATTAAGCGCTCTTGCATGGCGACTGCTTGATAAAGACGAACGTCAGGATAAAACACTTATCCGTCACGTACACGACCTCGCGGCGCTGGAACCTCTCATCACTTTACCTGCAGAGTTTGCACGGCTTGTCGAGCAGGCAATAGCCTTCGATCATCATCGCACCGACGTTCTCCCCGAACAACGCCTTCAGAAGGTTATGAACGAGCTGAAAACCCCACAATGGGAAGAGGCCTATCAATCATTTGTTCAGGAAATGACCTTCGCCCCCGACAATGAACTCATTTCTTACACCACAGCACTTGCCGCA
>CAIVSG010000229.1 GCA_903908555.1 uncultured Chlorobiaceae bacterium
AGCAAATGCACAACAGTCGGCTGCAAGCAACAGATCGGACCCTTCGAAATACGGGGCCTGCGGTGAAACAAGGTGAAGCTGGATCGGCCACTGGCGAAGTGCGCTTTCGGCTGGTGCTCCAGGCATTGCGGCAACTGCTGCTTCAGATTTGCCATGAGCACTGAAATCTATTGTTCTGCTGCCTGGACATCCTCCGCCGTGCGGGGCATGGCTGTGGGCTGTATGAGAATGCTGCTCAGCCGGTTTTCTGGCAGATTCACTTTCCAGCGGGTTCGCAATACCCTGTTCCTGGAGATATTCAAGTGCCTGCTGCACAAAATCACTCTGACCGTGATCCATAAGGTGGTGCAGATGAGCTGCTATTACATTGGTACCACCTTTTGCAATACTCTCGTGCATGACGCGCTTTTCGTCGTAAGGCTCAGCCTCACGGGTTTCGATCTTCATGGCTCCAGTCGGACAGTGGCCTATACACGCTCCAAGTCCATCGCAAAAAAGGTCGCTGATGAGACGGGCTTTGCCGTCAATCACCTGCAGAGCTCCCTCGGGACAACCAGGTATACAGTCACCGCATCCGGTACATCTTTTTTCATCTATGGTGATAATCTGACGTTTCATTGTTGATTACTCCTTTTATGGGTTCAATTCAGCTGATTGTTGTTACTTTATTGAGTCACTTGATTGGCCGATTCAAGGTCTCGAAGCAGTTTACCAATGGTAACCTTTTCAAACTCGCTCTGAACGACAGACTCAATACGCATGATTTCGTGACGCAATACACACCGTGCACGATTACCGCAAATCTGCTTGCGGAACATGCATTCCGATACCTGAACCTTGCCCTGAAAAATCTCAATCAGCTCGGTGACTGTAATCTCATCCGGATCCTTTTCCATCATAAACCCGCCCTGAACTCCCTCCTTTGAAACAATCAGGTTGTGGCGGATCATCTCCTGGAGCAAGCGGCGTAGAAACTGGTAAGGGATATCGTGTTCGGTTGCAATACTCTTTGCCGAAATAAAACACCCCTTCTTCGCAGCCAGTGCCAGCAAGGCTCGTATCGCGTAATCCGTATTCTTGGTGAGTACTTTCATTCTTGTCCGTTTAATTGATACCAATATAGTATCAGTTAAGAATAAAACAATATTATTTATTAAAAATTCCCACAGAGAGGCATTTTATTTTAGAGATTGCACGAGAAAGGATTGTTATTAGATTCAGTAAATTTGGTTTAGTTTTCGGTGGTGTAACCTATCCATTTAAATGCGATGGGTAACTCTCTATAACCCTATACAAGAGAAAAGACGTAAAAATGGCATTCGAAATTGACCCTGGATTATTTGAGAACGCGCAATGCAAAGGAATATCGATCAAAATCGTCGGCGTTGGCGGTTGCGGCTGTAATGCCCTGAACACTATGATTGAGCATGAAATAAGCGGGGTTGAATATGTTGCATTCAATACGAAACCTCAAGAGCTATTGAATTCGAAGGCTCCGATCAGGGTAAGAATCGGAAAAAACGCTGGAAATGGCATTGAACCTGCAACTGCTTTTCTAAAAGGCCCTTTAAACAGTCCCCTCTTTACGGAAGAAGACCGCCAGCATATTGCAGCTCAACTGCATGGGGCAGATATAGTCATTATTGCAGCAGGAATGGGCAAAGATACAGGCACCACCGTTGCCCCGTTGATTGCACTTATTGCAAGAAACATGGGCATCCTCACCATTGGGCTGGTAACAAAACCGTTCACCTGTGAAGGAAAAATGAAGGCGAAAACAGCTGATGATGGCATCAGCGAGCTACGCAAATACATCGATACGCTCATCCTTGTAGATAATGAGCAAATCATGAGCGGTGCAGAGGAGAACACAACCGTCACTGAGGCTTTCAATCTGGCAAACGACGTCATGTACAGGGCGGCGAAAGGCATTGCCGATATTCTCAACAGCCGGGGCCATATCAATGTCAACTTCGGGGATGTCGCGGGCCTTATGACCAATGCGGGTGACGCGGTTATCGGTACAGCTGCTGCATCAGGTGAACGGCGTGCTCTCAAGGCATCAACGGATGCATTCAACAATATTCAGATGGAAGGTATCGTGGTGCATGGCGCCAAAGGAGTTCTGGTCAACATTACCGGAGAGGTGACCATGAGGGATATGACTGATGCTATGACCTATATCGAGAAGCAGGTTGGCAGTGACACCAATATTATCAATGGCTACATTGACGATGCAAGCCTATCGGGTGAAACAAGGGTTACGATTATTGTCACTGGCTTCAAACGAAAGAGGAGCTATGAACCGATACCCCAGGCTCTGGAAACATGCAGCATCGGCTATGGCGTTCATGCATCGCCCGCTATTGATTATTCAATACCAGCCTACATCCGCAGACAGACAATGAACAATGATGGTGAGCCTATGGCACAAAGCCCAGTGCTTGCGGCCAAGATAGAGTTAAGGGAGGATAGAATTCAAAAAGGCCTGACAGGCACTCCGGCATATCTCCGCAGAATGAAAGAAGGAAACACTGATTGACAATTCTGAAAAAGTTTAAACGTCATCCCGATACGAAGTGAGGGATCTATCAATCTATTCTCCCCTTACCGTCCTTATAAGTCCTATAGGCCCCATAAGACCTATAGTACCTATTCCTCTACTAATGCAAATCACCTTAGGCCTTGTGCGTTGTTGTACCAAGTTTACTTTTAAGTTCATTCGCACTCAACTTACCCCATCCCTGAGGCTTCAGTTTTTTGAGGGCGGCAATATCTGCCTCACTCAAACCTAATGCTTCAGAATGTAATACCGCAGCAGTATTTTTAACCAGAGCTTCACGAAAATGAGTGTCACTTATAGCGCGATAAATAACCTGTTTGGCTTCGGCTGATAATGGTGTTGTTGGCATACAAACCTCCCGTTGTTATATTTTTTTTCTTCCACGATCAATACGAACTCGATTCGAACGAATTTATTCATTGCACCGCTCATAGGGCTCATGTTTACCAGTGCAGCAGAGCCTGCATCATTTCGAGCAACTCACTCTTGCTGATCGGTTTTGTTATGAATTTGTCGCACCCTGCCTCATAGGCTTTGTCCCTCTCCTCTTTTGAGGTAAAGGCTGACTGGGCGATAACAGGCAGGTCTGGACGCTGCTTTTTGATGATTCTTGTTGCCTCATAGCCATTCATCACCGGCATTTTAATGTCCATAAGCACCAGATTGATCTCCGGATGGTGCTCAACCAGCTCGACCGCTTCCCATCCGTTTTCAGCACAAAGAATGGTGATATTTTCGCCCTTAAGGTTTCTTTTGAGCAGTATGGTGCTCACTTCATCGTCTTCGGCAATAAGGATGGTCAGTGATGGAGCCTTATCATTCCTTTCCTGATGGGTTGGAGAGAGACTTTCGGGTGTATTGACAGGGTTATACGGCAACGTGAAGCAAAAGGTACTTCCAGCGCCCTCAACTGATTCAACCCGGATTACGCCTCCCATCATCTCGACAAATGCTTTTGATATGCTCAATCCAAGACCTGCTCCTTCATGATTGCGGGTAAGTGAGTTATCAACCTGATGGAATCGCTCGAAAATCTTCGCTTTTGTGGGAGAGGAAATGCCAATACCTGAATCGATCACATAAAACTCAAGCATCCCTTCTTTTCTGATGTAACCGAAATCAATGCCACCTTTGGAGGTAAATTTGAATGCATTCTGAATCAGGTTGGTAAGTACCTGATTGAGCTTGATGCTATCGGTCTCGATGACGCTTTCCTCTTCAGAAAGCCCTGCTGTGCAGCTTAAGTGCAGTCCTTTTTTATTGGCGTCAAGTTTGAAAAAAGCCTCCACATCTCTTAACAACTGGTTGACAGAGGTTTCGGTTTTCTGCAGTTTTACCTCTTTAGCATCAATTTTGGATAGATCCATCAGGTCATTAATCAGATTAAGCATCCGTTGACCGCTCTGATGAATAAGGTCGATATACTCTGCCTGCTCCTCTCCGGAAAGGTGAGGCTCTTTCAAGAGTTCTGAAAAGCCGAGAATACCGTTCATCGGGGTGCGTATTTCGTGGCTCATATTGGCAATAAAGGCTGTTTTCAAGCGATCGCTCTCTTCAGCTGCAAGTTTGCGCTCTGTAATATCAGTATGGGTGCCGAGCATGCGCAATGGTTTTCCGTCCGGCGTCCGGGTCAATAATTTACCCCGGTCCAAAATCCAGATCCATTGGCCGTTTTTATGTTTCATCCGGCATTCGCATTCATAATGCTCAGATTCACCTTTGAAATGTTTTTCGGCAAGGAGTGATGACTCTTTCAAGTCATCAGGGTGCACCAGATCAACCCATGTCTGAAAGCTGACAGGAGCAAGTTCTTCCGGTGTGTATCCAGCTATTTCGAACCAGCGATTATTCAGGAATGCTTCACCGGTTTGTACATTCCACTCCCAGGTGCCAATTTCGGCCGCATCAATGGTTGCCTCGAAGCGCTCCTTGATTTCCAGCACTTTTACTTCGGCCAGCTTCCGCTCGGTAACATCATGGACAATTGAATAGAGCATGGCCTTTCCTTCAAACTCGATTGGATTACTGAACACCTCCACATCACGAATAGAAGCGTCTGCTTTGCGGTGTCGAAATGAAAACTGTGTTTTTCCGATCGATCTCGCTCTTTCCATTTCAGTGGCAACCTCTTTGGGAGTGAGTGTATTGATTTGCTGGATACGCATGCTTCGCAGTTCTTCAACTGACCATCCATAAAAGTCGGCAGCTGAACTGTTGGCATCGATGATCTTGCCGGTATCAGGATCAACAAGTAACTTTACCGCAGAATGGCCCTCAAACATTGACCTGAAAAGGGCTTCACTTCTCTTCAGCGCTGCTTCCTGCTGCTTGCGTTCGGTAACATCGTGAACAATATCGTAGATAACCTCTTTGCCCTGTATCTCGATTTTTTTGGCAAATATCTCCACGTCACGCACCGAGCCATCAGCCCGGCGGTGAGGAAATGAAAAATGTCTCTGGCTCAGCGCCTGCCATTTATTCAGCTCCAGTGTTATCTCTTCAGGGGTAAGGGTATTGATCTGGTTAATATTCATCTGCTTCAATACCTCAACCGGCCATCCATAAAAGTCAGCTGCGGCCGGATTCGCATCAGTGATAAACCCGGTTGCAGGATCAAGAATAATCATAACGGCAGAATTCCCCGCAAACAACATTCTGAAGCGCTCTTCGCTCTCTTTCAGCGCCTGTTCTGCCTGCCTCTGCTCGGTGATATCGCTGATAATGGAGAAAAAAACTTCTTTCCCTTGTATGGAAACCTTGTTGCTAACAACCTCCACATCACGGAGAGAGCCATCAGCCACCTTGTGGCGAAATACAAATGTATTGGGCTTCGATGTCCTGAATGTTTCAAGTTTACCCTTTTGGACTTCCGGGGAGTCCTGATTGATTTGATCAATGCGCATTCGCTTGAGCTCATCAAGAGAGAAACCATAAAATTCAGCTGCAGACTGATTCGCGTCAATGATGTTCCATGTATCCGGTTCTATAACTAGCATGATCGCAGAATGCCCCTCAAACATCACCCTGAAGCGCTCTTCACTTTCCTTCAGTTTATCCTCTGCCAGTAGTTTCGCCTTACGGTTTCGCAACATTGTGATTCCATAGGCCAGATTGTCCACCAGTGCTGCAAGCAGCTCTGACTCCTCGGTATTGAAGGCATTCGGTATTTCCGAGTATATGGTAATGGCTCCAAAAACCTTGCCATCAGTTTTAAGCGGTAAACTCTGCACTGAAGCATACCCTCGAGCCAGTGCCTGAGGTAACAATGGCTTAAACTTCGGCTCTTTTCGTATATCGCGAATGATGCATGGCTCGCCAGTGCGAATAGCTGTGCCGGTAGGACCATTTCCAAGAGGAGTATCAGCCCAGGTTACTTTGGCTGAATTGATGTAACCATCGTCTAAACCTGCCGCGGCAACGGGGCGAACGCTTTTTCCTTTATCATGCTCAGCATAGCCAACCCATGCCATCCGGTAGCTGCCGGTTTCAACCATGATATTGCATATCTTCTGCAGCAATTCATTTTCATCAGTGGAATGAATCAGTGCATGATTACATGTATTGGTTGCAATGAGTGCGCGAGTCAGTCTGTGGAGTTCTGTTTCAGCCATCTCTTCCGGTGATAAAGTAACAGCCTGTTTGCTCATCTGACGCTGCTTGATCGGCTCTTCGGCTTGAGAGCGAAAGTCTATATCGAGGTTTGGCTGATTGCCATACTTCTTTTCAGGCATTTAGGACACTTGCTATATTCAGGTCAAAAAAAAAACAATCTCCTGTGGACAGGAAAGCAGGGAAACTAAATCATTGAGCTGTTTTTTTACAGCTAGCAAGATATCACTATTTAATGGAATTTTGGAATAGGTTAATAACCAGTGCCGTATAACACCTGTAGAATAGTGGCGAGTTGTATAATGATTATATTTTTTGTTCTTGCTGAACGGAAAGAATAAAGAACGTAAAAGCAATAATAAAATGGTAATCTGTTGAACAACGTACTATGATTACAAAAACAGGTTACTTTGAGGAAGTTCATCCATGTCTACCAGCAAAATATCACCGCTTCACCCCGGAACCGTTCTGTTTGAGGAGTACATCGTCCCCATGAACTTAACCGAAAAAAGAATTGCAGAGGACATCCAGATTCCTGTATGGCGCATCAACGATATTATAGCTGGAAAACGAAGCATCACTGCTGAAACCGCTTTACGCCTCGGGCGATATTTCGGCACTCCAGCCAACTTCTGGTTTGGGCTGCAGATGAATTACGACCTTCAAGTTGCGCTCAACCGCGAAGGGTCAAATATCGAACGGGATATCAAGGCTTATGATGAATCAAGGTTGTAATATTTTCACTCGTTTTCATCATCATCGGTTTCTGCTTCCATAGCAATGTCCGGCGGTATCTGGCGGCTTACCTTGGCTCCCAGCCGGCGGATCTCCTCTACTCGACCCACAAGGTTGCCCCGTCCCTCTTTGATCCGTTTTAACGCCAGATCAAAGGAGTCCGACATGCCTGAAAGCTTTTTTCGTGCATCTGTCATTGCCTCCAGAATCAGAAAAACCTGATCGTAGATCTTCCCTGCCTTTTCAGCGATAAGTTCAGCATTCCGGTTCTCATTTTCCCGACGCCAGATCTGCGCAATGAGCTTCAGGGTGATCATCAGCGTGGTTGGACCGCACAAGACTACGTTTTTTCCTGCAAGATCGTATATCAGTTCGGGGTCGGCCTCTATGACCGCCTGCCAGGCGGGTTCAATGGGAATGCACATGATGACAAAATCAAGGGTACTGTTGCCGCCAATACCGCTGTACTCTTTTGTCTGCAGCTCGGCTATGTGTCGCCGTACGGAGTGCACATGTTCTTTCATGGCCTGCTGACGCTCGGCTTCATCATCAGCGCGACAAAAGCGTTCGTAGGCAGTCAGTGAAACCTTTGAATCGACGATGATAGCCTTGTTCGAGGGCAGCATCACCATAAAATCCGGACGCTTCAGCAATCCGTCCTCATGCCGGAAACTCTCCTGAGCCAGATATCCTCGACCTTTTTCAAGCCCTGAAGCTTCAAAAATCCTTTCGATAATCATTTCGCCCCAGTCGCCCTGCTTTTTCGAGTCCCCTTTGATCGCCCGTGCAAGAAGATTGGCCTCGTCACTCACCTTTCCGCTCAACTCCTGCAACTGACGAACCTGTTCGACAAGACGACCTGAAAGCTCAGTATCAATGGTGTGAACCTCATCAACCCTTTTACGGAAGGTATCAATCTGCTCGCGGAGAGGTTGCAGAAGTCCATCCATGCGCTCGCGGTTCTCTATGCCGATTGCCCTGCCCCGTTCTTCAAAAATTCTGTTGGACAGGTTTTCGAACTCTATTTTAAGGCGGGATTCTGACTCCTGCATCATGGCTATTTTTTCGGTGGCGCTTCGCTGCCCGTTCTCAAAATCAGATTCAAGGCGGGCATGTTGAATCTTGAGATTTTCGAGCTCCTGTGTTTTCGACTCAAGCCTGTTTGCGGTTATGCGTGCCTCCTCTTCAATGCTGCGAAGTCGCTGAAGTTCGGGCTTCCCGGGGGCATCACGCACTATGCGGTAAGCCACAAAAGCAACCAGGGCAAAAAGAATCAGAAGAATTGAAAAAGATATGAGGTCCTGCATGAGGATTGGAATTTAAGGGATGCCGAAGCTCCAGTGTGGAATCACAAGGGTTCAAGATGTTTTTTCAGCATTTTTGCCTTCTCGTTATGCTTTAGGACAAACGCCATATAGAGTACCACAACGATGTTAATGACTACAAGAGCAATTTTAAGCCAGGTAAACCCTTTTGCCAGCTCGATGAGTTCAATTGGAAGGTAAACACAGCCGCTGATCAAAGCAAACCATTCTGCCCATCGCCTTACAAACCATAACCCATAAGCTTCGACAAACCTCATGAGCGCATAGAGCACAGCAAAAATAAATATAATACGTATCCGATTATCGGTCAGATTTCCCGCTGCGTCAATAATGATTTTTGAAAAACCTTGTTCAGGATCGAGATGCAAATGCTTGACCAGTTGCCCCAGAGAGAGCTGAATACTATGCCGGGTCATAAAAAACATACCTGCTCCGGCAAAGAGCGCAAGGATACCCTTGAATGTTTCAAAGAGAGCTACAATCTTGAGAACTCGCGTCATTTTCAGGTCAAAAGCCATAGGCATCAACTATCTTGAGGGTAGAAGGATAAATTCAGCTTTAATATATCACACATTCGGAAAGTGCGAAGCGATTTGAAACCCATGCATCAGGGTTGATTCAGTTAAGAATAAAATAGCGGAGTTAAACATTCAAAGCTTTTGTTTGAGAATTTCTTTTTCTTACCTTAACATTCTCGTTAGCGGCGAAGTGGCCGAGTGGTTAGGCAGAGGTCTGCAAAACCTTGTACAGCGGTTCGAGTCCGCTCTTCGCCTCCAGCTAACAAAAAAGCCTGCATACCAGCAGGCTTTTTTGTTGTAAGTCAATCGAATAAAGATTCCCTTCTATCCTATTTTTGCCGCACCTGAAATAATCGCTTTGACTAAACTCTGAATTGTAGCATCGTCAATCAGCACGGGGATGTTGAGACAGATACTGCTGCGAAGCATGGCGCCGGTTTTTGGCCAGAGGGCTTCGAGATCGGCGGTGTTGTAACGGTCGTACTCACCAAGAAGGTGACCCCAGACCCCGGCAAAATGCCAGTCAAGTGCTTCGGGCAGAATTTTGGTACCAAAACCATGCTCCGTGAGGTGTGCTTCGAACTGTAGCGCAGCTTCGCGGTTTTTGACCCTGAAAATCAGTGTATCGCCTTGCGAACCGGCTTCGTCGCTGAATGGCCTCAGGATAATGTTATCAAGATGACGAATGGCATCCTTGATTTTACGCTTGTTCTCCTTTGATTTAGAGAGTATTGTCTCAATTTTTGCAAGCTGGGCAAGACCGATTGCTGCTGTTACTTCACTGAGACGCAAATTCAGGCCTTTGGAACGTCTTGGATCTTTGCCTCTCGGTAACCCTGGCATGTGCATGTGGCCGTGATCGGAGAACTCGGCTGCTCGATCGTAGATATCTTTGTCGTTGGTGACAATGATTCCACCCTCACCGGTATGGAGAGTCTTGCCTGCATCAAACGAGAATGAGGCTACACTGCCAAAGGTGCCGAGCTTACGACCCTTGTATGAAGCTCCCAGTGCCTGAGCAGCATCTTCGATCAGTATAAGGCCGTGCTTTTTGCAAATTGCCGAGAGTTCGTCCATTTTCGGCGAAGCCCACATTGGAATGGCCACAACGGCTTTGGTTGCAGGCGTAATTGCCTTTTCAACTTCCAATGGATCAAGATGGTAGGTTTCATCAAGTTCTACCGGAACCGGCACTGCTCCAAGAGCACTGATAGCCTCGACCGGGGCAATAAAGGTCCATGCCGTTGTAATAACTTCATCACCAGGCCCGATTCCTGCACCGGCTAACGCGCAATGAATGGCTGCAGTGCCGGAAGAAACTGCATGAGCGTATTTCACTCCTATCCACGCCGCAAATTTTTCCTCAAACTCTCTTGCCTTGTAGTTGCCTCCTCCGTAACGATATAAATTGACCTTCTCCCTGCTGAAAAGCTCCTGTATTTCGGCCAGTTCTTCAAGACCGATGAGTTCTGCACCCGCCATAATATGTCCTGTTCTTTTAGGTTAATTGAAAAACAACGGCTCTTGCCGACTCTTCTGTAAACTCGACCGGATTGCCAGAAAATGATCCTTTAAGCGCTTCCGACGCATTGTGGGCAAATTCAGCAGCATTGCCCTTGCCATATCCATAAGGAACAAGCGAAGGTATCTTGAGCTGAAGATAGAGTTCATCCATCTCTTCAAGCAGTTCTGCAGTAGCCTCTTTTGGTGATGGCGATGACCGCATGGGGTTAAGAAGTGCATACTTTTCGTAACCATGCTCATGGTTGTAACGCATAACTTCCTTGAGAAAAATCGCTCCGGCCAGACCGTGCGGTACGCGATGCTTGACACCAAGGTAGTAGGCAAACCCGTTTGTGGGGCCATCTCCGGAGTTCATGAGAGCTACGGTACCGCACACGCTGCCAATGGCAAGATCGAGCCTTGACTCTGCGCGGTCCAGTTGGTTCTGCTGCAATGCGTAGAAGGTGCGCTGAAAACCCTCGATGGAAAAAATTCTGCTCAAGGCTGTATGCTTTACCGATCCGAAGCTGTCCACGCAGTGTACAAGGCTATCCATGGCTGAAGCAATAACACTTTCCAATGGCGCCGTCATTGAAAGCTGGGGATCGATAACAGCTTTTTTAGGAAAGTTCTTTTTACTGTTGATGCCAAGTTTACGTCCTTCAGCCTCATCAATAAATACCGCATTAAAGCTTACCTCTGCTCCGCTACCGAGCAGTGAAGGAACGGTTACAAGCGGCAGAGGATCGTTGACCCCTGTTGGAAACCCTTTGAGTGAAAGGGCTGGAACATGGTTTGTCATAAGCAGAGCTATCCCTTTACCCAGGTCAAGCGTACTGCCGCCGCCTATGGCAACAATGACATCCGGTGGATTGCTGCGAAAGAATTCTGCAACATTTTCAAGATGGGCGTAGGTCGGCTCTCCCTTAAACTCGTTGCAATAGACTACGGAGTTGGGATTTGCAGAGGTAAGGGCCCTCAAAACATCCTGGAAATAGAGGTTGCCACTGAGGTTGGCATCGTAGATAATTCCGGGCTTCTTGACTGCCAGTTGAGCTAAATGGACGTTCAGGTTCAGCGCCTCATTTACTCCGATAACCAGATCGGTGGATAAAAAGAAATTCATAACAACTGTGATCTAAGGGTTTTATTGGTTCACATCCTGAGGGGCCAGGTTTTTTTTAGTAAAGTAATACTCAATTAAATCTATTTCCTCGATAGTATCAATCTCCCATGTCTGCCAAAACTCCATTTCAAAGGCTGAGAGTTTTTTGCCGATTCTGTTACCAAAAACAGTGAGTGTTTCAGGCTTGAATATATAGATTGAACCATTTTCAATGAACTGCGTCGGGCGGTCCTGGCGCATACCGCGGTTACGGTAATCAAAGTTCAAGCTTTTCCATTCTCCATCCTTTGATTCCCAAATGGTAAGATCGTCGGCTTTGGTAACCGATATCAACGAGTCGGCCCCTTCGCGTATAAAGATTTCTACCGCCCGGTCAATATCTCCGGGTTTTCGTAACGGGGATGTTGCCTGAAGAAACACAATGATATCAATTGGTATGTGGTAGTCACGCTCAATTACTTCGATGGCATGCAGAATTGCCGATTCCGAAGTAGCCTTGTCGCCCGAAAGTTCCTCTGGACGCTCAATCACCTCTGCCCCATACTCTTTAGCCACGCTGGCTATTGCCTGATCGTCAGTACTGACAAAAACACGCTCGATGCTTGTCGATGCCAAAGCCTGCAGAATAGTCCATGCAAGCAGGGGTCTCCCTGCCACAGGGTAAATATTTTTGTCATTGAGGCCTTTTGACCCTCCCCTTGCGGGAATAATTGCTACTGTATGCATAGAAAAAAGATACGTATTAGTTCAGCTTTCAATTACCTGGCGGCAGACATCGGCGATATTTTTTGCAGCGGACTTATTCTGCAAGGGAGTAAGCGATTTTAACACTTCGGGCAGCAAGCCGCAGTGTACAACTTTGTTGAGTGCTGATCCTACAAAAATGGTGGATGAAAACTGTGCTATAAGCATTCGGGAGTTCGCTATCATCTCTTCGGTCTTTCCTTCACTGAAAACAATGCTCTCTGGCGCATATTGCTCGATTTCCCGAATAGCCCTTTCAGCATTTTCATTGGGATGCAACTTGAAGATAAGTTGACCGCCGTCAGCCATTTCAAGATACTTGCGGATATTTTTTATTCTGTTTTCGTAAATGAACGTTTCACGATTGTCGGATGTGCAAACTAAAACGTAATCGTGATATGGAAAATCGTTCTGCAGGTACTGCTCGCAGTTGTCAAAGTTTGGAATGCTGGTAACCACAATCTTGTCAGGATTTACTCCCTTTCGGATAAAAAGGTCACGGTACCCTTCACTGGCAACGCAGAACTTTTCATAGGAATCGGATAACCCGGTTGTCGATGTACCGGCAATCCACCGTGGAACCCACTGAAAGTTTCTTGCCAGATGGTAGAGTACCGTTTCTGGTTCTGTCATTCCTTCCTGAACCAGTACAATTTTCTTGCTGCGGATATGTTTCGGAATAATTAGATCGGTGCAGGTTACAACAAGATCGTAAGCGTGCTGATAACCGCCGATATCAAGTTTCAGATCATGTGAACGCAGGTATTCAAGCGTTCGCTGTGAGCGCTTACGGCCCATAATGGTAAACTCAAGCAGGCCGATGTCACTGGCTGTACCAAGAATACCATCGCTGAAAAATGGAGAAAAATACTGCTCATACTCAGTCAGCCAACCGGCAATCTGATGCATCTGGGTTGTCTGATTCATCGAACCGCAAATAAATAGAATCTTTTTCTTCATGACTCTGGGTTAGAGGCTCCTTCGGCATCGTGGAGATGCACTCCTGAAAAAAACATAACGCCATACCCTGCTGCATACCAGAGCACCTCTTTAAAGCGCCTTAACAACACAAAAGCACCACCGAGGGCAAGAAAATCATGAATGCCAAGTGCCTGAAAAAAAGCAAGGTAACCAAGATCCTGCACTCCGAGTCCTGAAGGAATGAAAAAGAACAATGCCCTGAGTATGGTAATGGCTGTATCAATTGCCAGTACCTGCAAAAATGAGATTTGGACACCCAGAAGTGTGAGAATTATATAACTCTCAATGGCAAGCGTAAACCAGGCAAGAAGATAATAGAGCATGACCATAAATAGCCTGGCGGTAAAAGGGCCATTATAACTCTTGAGTTCGCTGTCGGTATCCTTAAAGCCGGATTCTTTTGCAGTCAGCCAGGCTTTTATTTTTTTGAACGGAATACGCATTAAAAAAACATACAGATTATGCGCAGCTTTTCCGTTGAGCAAAAGCGTGAGAAGAAACAGAAAAAACAAAAAAATCATGGTACCGGTAGCTACCATAATATAGCCGAGTCCCTCAAAACCAAGCATCTGAAGTGAAGCCTTTTGCAGTAGTGAAAACCCTGCCAGTGCACCAATAAGAGTATAGAGTCCCTGAGCTACGCCAAGCATGAGTTTGCGGATGGCTACACTTGCTACGGCTGCAGGGAGTGGTATGTTCAGAAACCGATAGCAGAGAAAGGGGCGGAGGGGCTCACCGACAGCAACTCCCGCTGGCAGTGTCATGGAAACTGTTTCCGATATGACCTGTATTTTAAGAAGCTTGAAAAACGGTACGGCAGATGTTCCCTCTGGAAAAAGTTTGATCCAGGTGAATGTTTCTATAAGGTGCAGAGCGAGATAAGGAAGAAGAATAAGGAGTGATGAAAAGCCGATCTTCGAAATCCGTCCAATCGCTCCCTGAAGGTCAACCTGGCTGAAAAGATAAACAATAAGGAGAATACCGAGACATAGGCCGGCATAGCCAGTCCATGAAGAAACGGATTTTTTAGTCATCTGCATGAAAAGAGAGAAAACAAGGCTAAAAAAACGAAAGCTCCATTGATAAAAATGGAGCCTTCAACAAAACAATACATCATCATCGGGAATCAGGGATGCAGCCATCTGTGTGGCTGAAGGCGCATTCCCCGGTTACCATAACGCTGGCTGAGCTTAATATAAAAAATCCCGGTATTTTATACGCTTTTGCATGCACGATAGCGGTTAAGAAAAACTTCAAATCTTTCTGTTTTATTTTTGCTGATATTTCATTAATTTTAGGAGTTAACTAACTAAAAAAAGGAAGGATAACATGAAATCAATCAAGCCGTTAGTAAGGTCTCTATTTATTCCAGGCATGCTCTTTCTTGGCGCCTGTTGCCATGAAAAGCCTGTTGTCGTCGCACCCCCACCACCGCCACCACCTGCAATTATTTTACCTGGCCTCAGTGATGTGTTTTTTGATTTTGACAAATCAGAGCTCCGCACAGATGCTGTTGAACAGTTGAAAACCAATGCAAACTGGATTAAGGCAACGGCAGGTAAAAAGGTTATCGTCGAAGGGCATTGTGATGAAAGAGGCACTAATGAGTACAACCTTGCTCTTGGCGAACGTCGTGCCAACAGTGCAAAAGACTATATCGTTAATCTTGGCGTAGACCCTGCACGTCTTAACACCGTCAGTTTTGGCGAGGAAAAACCATTTGCAGCTGGCCACAACGAAGATGCATGGGCGCAGAACAGAAGAGCTCACTTTGTTGCTGAGTAACAGTCTGCTTCTTTCTGGTTGCACAACTCTTGTTTTCAAGGCAGCCTCACTACGAGAGGGTGCCTTGAATTTGTTACATGATTCATCCAAATCCTCCTCTTTCTTCCGATTAGTGTGTGAAATACTGCCTTTACCGTGATGAAGTCAGTTAAAAACGGTAATTTTTGTAGTTTTTTTGCCCATACCTTGGAATCCATAACCATCTATAGGAAAAACAATTAGAGGTATTTTTAAGCGTTTTTTGCTGCTATAATTATTGTAAAGCGCTCTATGGGGTATTGTGAAATATTTGTTAATTGAACAATAGAATCATGGTTTGGCTGTAAGGAGGCCGATGCCAGGTAGTAACCCCCATATTGTAAACCCTGTAGCACGCTCTGGTTCTTTTCTCTAGAAAGGCTTTTTTCCACAAGAAAAAATTTCTTGCTGATGGGACTCATCAATTCTGATTTTCAGACACTGCCGGAACTTTTCTTCTCTGTTTTCAATCATTACAGAGGACAGGAATCAAAATTTCCTATTGCAAGAAAGGTTAACGGTGTCTATGAACCTATTTTCTATCATACACTTGAAGAGGATATCCATCATTTTTCTGCGTTTTTAAAACAAAACGGCATTGTTTCAAAGGACCGTGTAGCAATTCTTTCGGAAAACCGACCGGGATGGTATCTGGCCGATATGGCTATCCTGAATATCGGGGCTATCAATGTCCCCCTCTACCCTTCCCTCCCTCCCAATCAAATCGAGTACATTCTCAACAACTGCACTGCAAAGGCAATAGTTGTTTCCAACATGTTGCAGCTTGGCAAAATCATCTCGATATGGCAGAACCTGCCGGAGTTGTGCCTCGTTGTCGTCATGAACCGTCTTGAGGAGAGCGTGGAGGATGTCATTGATTTGAACCAGGCCAAAGAAGAGGGCAGAAAAACGCTTGAGGAAAAGCCATGGTTCCTTGAGGCGGCTCCTGTTGAATCTGAAGACATTGCCACCATCATATACACGTCAGGCACGACGGGACTTCCGAAAGGGGTGATGCTGACTCACCGGAATATTTGTGAAAATGTAAAATCCAGCTCCAAAATCATTTGTCTTGACGAATCCGACCGCGGACTATCTTTTCTGCCACTCTCCCATGCCTATGAACGAACCGGCGGGTATTACCTTCTTTTTTCCTGCGGATCGAGTATCTACCTGGCTGAAAGTGTTGAAACGATTTCACTCAACATGACAGAGGCCCACCCAACCATTATGTTTACGGTGCCAAGGCTCTTTGACCGCATAAAGATGAACATACTCAAGCAGATTGCAGCAGAGAGCAGCTTAAAGAAAAAAGTATTTAACTGGGCAGTCAAAACAGGAGAAAAGTATCACCGGGAACTCAACAGTAAAGGCACATCATCAACATTTTTAACATTACAGCACTCTGTGGCTGAAAAGCTGGTCTATCATAAAATTAAAACCAAGTTAGGCGGAAAGCTTCGTTATTTCGTTTCAGGAGGCGCTGCACTGCCACAAAAGGTCGGCGAATTCTTTCAGGCTATGGATATCAGTATTCTTGAGGGGTTTGGTCTGACTGAAACATCACCTATCACCAACGTTAACAGACCTGGAAAAATAAAGTACGGAACCGTAGGGCCGACAGTTGATAACGTCCAGTTGAAAATTGCAGAAGACGGCGAAATACTTTTCAAAGGGCCGAATATTATGAAAGGCTACTGGAAAGATGAAGAGGCTACCCGCCAGGTTATCAAGGATGGATGGTTTTACACAGGGGATATCGGAGAGGTCGACAAGGATGGCTATTTAAAAATAACTGATCGTAAAAAACATATTATTGTAACATCCGGGGGTAAAAATATTGCTCCGATGCCTATAGAGAACCTGATTACGGAAAGCCCTTATGTGGATCAGGTTATTGTAATCGGCGAAAAAAGACCTTTTCTGATCGCCCTTATAGTTCCGGAATTCAGCAAGCTCAAAGAGTTTGCTGCTGCTGAAGGTATTGAGGTGAACTCAAACAAGGAGCTGATACAGCAGAAGAGTGTTCAGCAGATTTTTGAAAAACTCATGCGCACCGTTTCACGTCAGCTTGCAACCCATGAAAAGGTTCGCAAGTTCCTGCTTGTCGACGATGCATTTACCATTGAAAACGGCAATATGACCCCCACACTTAAGGTTAAGCGCAAGGAGATTATAACCAGGTATACCACCGAAATCGATAACGTGTACAAGACGCACAACATGGTTTACAACACGGAATAAAGAGTCAACTGCCTTTGATTTTCAGGATGGAAAGAGCGCCGGAACTGGCGCTCTTCTGGCGTTCAACAAGTCCTTCGGAGATGAGGTCATCAATGATCTCATTAAGATCCCATGGACAGGCCGCATATTTCTCACTGATCTCCTCGAGAAACATTCCATCACTATTGACGAGTTCCTTGATGAGTTTTCCTCGATACCAGCGCTTTGAGCCCTGAAATTTGGACTGCCTGGTCAAGGGACGGATACCTGTCTTTTTACTGGTCAGCACAAGCGAGCCGTAATCCATCAACGCATTGTGCCAATCGCGACTTCTGCCGGGCGGAACCAGGGCTTCTGCTTCCTGTTGCAGTATACCGGGTGAAATATCTTCAGGAAGCCCTAATTCATGAATCATTATTCTCCGGATATTGGTATCGACAGCGGCAGTATCAAAATTGTCAGCAAACACCGCAATAGATCTACAGGTATACTCGCCTATACCGGGAAGCGTTTTTAGAACCGCTGGTTCTCCCGGAACAATTCCACCGAAAGAATCTTTAATAATCGCTGCACATCCCTGCAGCCTTACTGCTCTTGAGTTATAGCCAAGTCCGCTCCAAAGCGACAGCACATGGCGAAGAGGCGCAGATGCAAGAGATGCAATATCGGGGAATTCCTGAAGCCATGCCTCAAACTTCGGGACCACCCTTTCAGCCTGAGTCTGCTGAAGCATGATCTCGCTGATCATGACGGCATATCGGTCAGTAGTTTCCCTCCAGGGAAATGACCTTCCGTTCTGGTGGTAAAAATCAAAAATCTTACTGCGAAACAGCTCAATATCCTGCTTGTTCAATATGCTCGTTCCCTTCTGAATGTTGATTGTCATCTTACAGGGCTATATAGCGATCAAGCACAATGCCCTTTTCATCACGTCGCACTGTTGCGGCATCGTGGTTAGGATCGTGACCGAAAAAGAGGATCCATGACTCTTTCAGTGCCAGCTCCAGCAGATCGGATTTTTCATCGAACACCGTTAAGGGTTCGATATCGTAACTCATCACCCAGGGAAGAGGAATATGCGCTGCAAATGGAATGAGATCAGCACAATGCACAAGAGTAAGGTGATCATCAAAAACCGTCACCAATTGCTGACCCTTGGCATGCCCATTGCTGATAGATAATCTGATGCCTTTAAAAAGCTCTGTTTCGCCATTGAGCAGGTTGAGGTTTTTCTGGCGTCCAAATGCTTCGACAAAGCCTGCTATGTACCCTGCCTTTTCTTTTGCATGAGGATGACATGCTGACCGGTAATTCTCTTCCTGTACATGGTGTATTGCATCAGGAAAGAGAGGTTGCAGGTGACCGCCCTCCAGCTCGAAAGCTCCGGCAAGATGATCGTAATGAAGGTGAGTATAGATTACATCAGTTATATCCTCGGTTCGAAGGCCGAAACGCTCAAGCTCAAGGGAAAGCGTGAAGGGAGAAAGGGAGTAAATGGAACGAAGCTTTTCTGACCAGGCTGTACCCATACCGGTATCGACGAGAATATGACGGCCGTTGCCTGAAATCAGCAGAAGACGGGCAACAAGTTTCACCCGATTAAGTGAATCTGCCTGAACCACTTTTTCCCAAAGAGTTTTCGGCACAACACCAAACATTGCCCCGCCATCAAGATAAAACTCCTGAACAACAAGGGCGTGGAGAGTATAATCGCCAATAACCAAAGGACGCGAATCTAACCGCGACTCAATTCCTTCAGATACCGGCCTTGAGAGCATTTCTTCTTTCTTCATAGTTCATTACTTACCCTAAATACCTTCCTCACCAAGATACAATTAAAGCCGCAAGCAGGCAACGCACCACGTGCTTATTGTAACCCCGAACTCCTCTCCCTTGTCATCCCGATACGCAGTGAGGGATCCCTCTTCATGCCCTCAGCACTCGCAACTCAGCACTCTCTGTCTTCATTGCCAACTGCCAACTGATTTCACTTTCTTCACTCAGCACTCAGCACTCAGCACTCAGCACTCAGCACTCAGCACTTTCTTTCCACTCAGCACTTTCTTTCCACTCAGCACTTTCTTTCCACTCAGCACTTTTCTTCCAGTATACCTGGGCTTGAACAAACGGATGATGAATACCTTGATATATATCAAAAAGGGATTTATATTTCAGTAATTATTTATCAAGGAGAAGGGTATGTCTGTCACAGCTAAAATTTTTATATCAGGACGAAGTCAAGCCGTCAGGTTGCCGAAAGAGTTTCGCTTTGAAGGCAAGGAGGTATTTATTCGTCGTGATGCCATTTCCGGAGATGTCATTTTATCTCATCATCCTGATTCATGGACCGGACTCTTCGCGCTTGACGAAACAACTGAAGTGCCTGCTGACTTTATGAATGCCGAGGACCGAATACAAGAGGATAATCTTCGTGATCCTTTTGAGGAATGGAAAGAATGAACCTCTACATGCTGGATACCAATATCGTTAGTCACATTATCAAGGGAGATATAGCTATAGTGCGTGAACGGCTTGTGGCTGTGCCGATACATCGTGTTGTGATCTCTTCGGTCACCCTGGCAGAATTACGCTATGGTCTGGCAAAGCGCTGCTTTCCCAAAGGTCTTACAAGCCGCGTTCATGAGTTTTTAATTCGGGTTAAAATATTGGCCTGGGACAAAGATGCTGCCATTGTCTATGGAGATCTCCGTGCGACATGCGAAACCGCAGGTGTGACGCTTTCCCCGCTTGATCTTAAGATTGCGGCTCATGCTCAAGCAGCCAGTGCCATTCTTGTTACTGGTGATAAAGCTTTCAGCATGATAGCAGATGGCTTAACAGTAGAAAACTGGACTACACCATAATCTTGAACACTTTTTTGATATTTCCTCAGGAATCATCTCTATCCCCCATTATGATTCGTTAGGTCACTCGCATCAACCACTCAACACTCAACACTTTGCTCTTCAACTACCCACTGCCAACTGATTTCACTTTCTTCACTCAGCACTCAGCACTCTCTTTCGTCACTGCCGATTGCCAACTCTTCCCCTGTCACCACCAACTCCTTTTAAAGTATATCTTTACCGCGGAATTTTTCCTATTATCGTTACTCAATAACAACCCGAAAAAGTAGAATTGCAAGTTGTTATTGCTGGTCTTACATTACAGTTGTTATCTACTCCTACGGCATTGTTAACTATGCAAAAGAACTAAAATCATTATACCTATGAATATCCTAATTAACGACAAGATTTGCGCCTCTTCCGTCGGGCAGACCCTCGCCAAATCAGCAAAGCTCAACCACAGCCATGTGGGATACATCTGCGGCGGAAACGGTGTTTGTCAGGCCTGTTACGTGACCGTGCAAGAAGGGGTAGACTGTCTCGCACAGCTTACCGACGTCGAAAAGGCATTTCTCTCTCCTCGCCAGATTGCAGCCGGCGGACGCATGGCCTGCCAGGCCACGATCGCTAAAGAGGGAACTGTCAAAGTGCTTTCCCGCCCAGAAGAGGTTCGCCGGATTCTTTTCAACAACCCGCTGGCGCTTTTCTCCTACGGAGCGGAAATGGGTCGCGACACCCTTCAGCAGATCGTCCCGGGCATCGGCAACCTGATCGGCCGCATTGTGAAGGGCGAAATGGGCGGCAAGGATGCTCTCGGAGACTTTATGGAGTCGGTCAGCGGCGCTTTCGGCCTTGTGATTGAAACCCTTCCGAACTATCTCCCCTTCAAAGAGCAGATCATGGGTCTTATCGGAAATCTGCCTGTTAAGCTTCCCTATCAGCTGCCATTCTCGACGCAGCAGGCGACTGAAAGCGTTATTGAGAGGGTTAAGATCATGGCACCTGCACCGAAAGCCTGATCATTATTCGACACCCACCGGGGCACGCATGCATCGAAAAGAACCCTCATGCGTGCCATTGACTGGGAATAACAAAATATTCCTTTACTTGTGATCAGCGAGCCGGTGATAAAAATATCAGAAGAATTACTCCGCGATGGAGTCGTTCCACAAAAGGCGGCAGATGACGCATTTCACATCGCGTATGCCGGTGTCCATCACGTTGATTTTCTGTTGACCTGAAACTGCACCCACATCGCCAACCCTCACAACAGACATCGCATTGAGCGCTGTTTTGCTCGATATCAAATTACAGTCCCGGTAATATGCACACCTGAAGAATTTATTGGAGACAATTATACAGACTAATACATGACCAAAAACCTGATTCGATCATCCGTGAAATCAGGTGTCTGAAGGAAGATAATGCCGCTGAATACGGCTTCGACATCAGATTGATCGCCGCCTCCGCTCAATTGCAGCAACGCCAGCATCCCGAACGAATTGTAACACGAATACAAACGGATGCAGAAAAAGCGCATGGAAAGCAACCGGTAACCCGCCCCGTGACAGAGAATGAATTGTAAAAATCCTCATCATTCAAGACCATGTATATTGGGAGTGTTGATGAAGGAATAATGACGGTAAGTTTCAGCCGTTGATGTGATATTATCAGAAAATTTGGAGCCGGATATTGGAGCAACGGGAGGAAAATATATGAAGTCAAAAATTAAATATACTGATGAACCATTTGGTGAATTAAAAGTAATGCAAATCTACACAGATGCAGAGGCTAGGCAAAAACTAGCTATTGTTCTCGATCAGGCAGAAAATCCAGGTAAAGTTCTGATAAGGAGAAAAGATGGGCGACCAGAATCATGCTTTAGAAAAACCACTTAGTTCTTCAAGCAACTCATTGCGCGTGATGTCTATAACAGGTATCAGATTTTTTTTACAGATACCCATAAAGTCATATAGGTTGCAACCTGCAAGCTCCGCAGCTTTAACCAGCGTTACCCTCTTTTGCTGGTAAAGCCAAAGGGCGTAAGAGATGCAAACATCCTGCTGTATTTCGGGCACTGCCTGAAATGCGACAAAATCATTCGGTAAATCTATGGCTATGTGCATAATACTTCGGGAAGTTCGTTGACTGCCGGGCACTTAAACTTAATATTGAAAAACAATTTGCCCGTTCAATAATACACATATTTCTGCTCAGAAAGTAAGTGCTGAATGCTGAGAGAAGAGGGAGCGGCGGGAGATCCCTTACTTCGTGTCGGGATGACAAGGGGAAAGATAGTGCTGAGGAAAATTAGTTGGAAGTTAAGATAGAAAGGGGCTGTGGAGTACTTAATGCTGACTTCTGGTGTGGGGAGGTTGGTTTATTATATCAGGTGCGGCCTCAAACCTCTTAGGACTTTAATCTGGTCTTCATTGAAGACTGAGGTGGTAATTTTCAAAGGTCCACACCTGATAACAAGATTTCTACTTTTCTTAAAATACCTTTTTTCTTTTTTATCTGGTATAGGGAAATGAAGAACTAATTGAGAAGAAGGAGCAAAGGGACGACAGGGACTTCTTTCTGACGGCTGAGGTTTCGAAGTGCTGAGGAATGATAGTGCGGAGGCGCTAGAAGCGAGAACCGAGAAGCTAGGAAGGATAGTATCTGGGTGCTCAAAGAAGAATAAAGAGGCAGAGATCTTCACTTCGTGTCGGGATGAGAGGAAGACCTAGGTAGGGTTGTATACCGTTATAAGTTAACCCGGCAGCGCTTGGGCTTGCCGGGGTGACTTATGGGTTTGGAAGAAGCTTAGGCTTTTTCTACGATCTTGCGTTCTTTGACTTTCAACGCAGCCTTGCCGGTACGTTTGCGCAGGTAGAACAGTTTTGCTCTTCTTGCCTTGCCGTGCTTGAGAACGGTAACGCTCTCGATGTTTGGCGAGTTGACAGGGATGATCCTTTCAACGCCGACACCGTGAGAAATCTTTCTGACTGTGATTGTTTTATTACCGCCTGCTCCCCTGTCGCTGATAACAATACCTTCGAAGGCCTGAAGTCTTTCTTTTTCGCCTTCAATAACCTTCAACTGAATCTTGACGGTATCACCCGGATTGATTTCCGGAAAATCGGTAACGGCCTGGGTGGCTTCTACTAACTTAATTAACTGATCCATGACAACAACTATTTACGTTATTTTTTCTTTAATTCTTC
>CAIVSG010000230.1 GCA_903908555.1 uncultured Chlorobiaceae bacterium
AAAATAATAGAGAAACCAGGGTATCAGTATTATTCTCAGAAAACTAAGCGAATTCGGCAGATTAAAGATACGACCTTCCACAGCTTTGATTTTATTATTGAGTCATATCAACTCTTCCAACGCAGGCAATTCATGCACTCTTCACGGAAACTAACGAACAACCTTATCCGGTGATGCTGCGACAAACTGCGACCAACTGCGGCCACCACCACGGGCCTTTTCAACAGGAAGAAAAGCCTTTCTGCTCTCTCCTCTCAGTAAATCGCACAGGGCTATACCGAGTGCATCTGTAACATCATAAGGTTTAGGCTGCACTGAGAGAGCAAGCATCCTTGTAACCATAAAAGCAACCTGCTCTTTACTTGCCGACCCTCTTCCGGTTATCGCCGATTTCACTTCACGTGGAGCATACTCGTGCAGCGCGAGATGCTGGTTCATGGCAAGAGCTATAACCGCACCTCGAACCTGACCGAGCTTAAGTGCCGACTGCACATTTCTGCTTAAGAACGCTGTTTCTAAAGCTACACGTTCCGGCTTAAAATCATCAATAACAGAGGCAAGCTCACGATATATTTCACCTATCCGTTCTGCATGGGTCCGACGGGGATTAAGACGGATAACACCGCAAACGAGCACGGAAAGAACTCCAGAACTCTGGCTAATCACCCCATAACCGGTATTCAGACTTCCTGGATCGACCCCGAGAACAACCATCCTCTATTCGTTTAAGCTGCTCATTGCACTTTCGCTTATATCCATGTTGCTGTAAACCCCCTGTACATCGTCATTGCTTTCAAGCGCATCAATCAACTTGATAACTTGACGGGCATCCTCAGCTTCAAGTTCTATATAATTTTCAGGTATGAGATCAATCTTTGCATTCTCATAACTGATTTTAGAGTCGTCAAGTGCTTTTTTGACATTTTCAAGGTCCTTGAAATCAGTTATAACAGTAAAATAGTTCTCATCATCGCTATTGAGGTCTTCAAGACCGGAGTCCAGCAGTATTTCCATCAATCGGTCCTCTCCGGCGGCCGAGACGGGAACATCAAGAGTTCCCTTGCGATGGAACATCCAGCCGACACTGCCGCTTTCGCCGAGCGAACCATTGTTGCGACTCATAATGTGACGAATATCAGCAACGGTCCTGTTGCGGTTGTCTGTCGCCGTCTCAATAATAAGGGCTATCCCTGCAGGCCCATAGCCTTCATAGGTAATCTCGTCGTAGGTAACGCCCTCAAGCTCTCCTGTGCCTTTTTTGATGGCACGGGAAATATTGTCCATCGGCATGGAATTGTCCCGGGCGGTATCTACAGCGAGCCTGAGACGGGGATTTCCCGTTGGATCGCCTCCTCCCATTCTTGCCGCTATCGTAATCTCTTTGACCAGTTTAGTAAACAAACTGCCTCTTTTCTGATCAGTTACCGCCTTTTTCCTTTTAATGGTCGCCCATTTGCTATGTCCTGACATAATAAAAACTGCTGATTTATTATTCCCGTTGCACCACGCCTATGATAATAGATTTATTTTCTTTAAATAAAATCAAATCCAACGGCATTCGTGCAAGTTACTAACAAGAAAAATCAATGACA
>CAIVSG010000231.1 GCA_903908555.1 uncultured Chlorobiaceae bacterium
CATCAATAAAGGTGACGTCAAAAAGCTTTCCGACCATGGTGGCCACCATAATCAGGTTTAAAGGCATACTGACCGTCCCGGAATCCACCATCATGCTGGTGTTGCTTACGGGCTGGATCAACAGCCATTTTTTGCGTGATCGTTGCTCTCGAGCCAGTTGATGAAGAAGTTCCTCTGCGGGGTCAGGTAGTGTAAGAAGAGTCTCTGATGGTAAGGTTGGCATACCCTGAAAGCTGAAAAAGTGATAAAAACTGTTACAACAAGCACAAACAAGGTGAAAAAATATTTTTTTGAGCTTGTAAGAATATTTAATATTTATGACATTTATAAGAAATAAATAATAAATATGATGTGCGTTATGTTGCTTGTGCTTGAGTCCGCCCTATAATTGTTAACCACCATATTGATCTGAACAAATCAGCTCCATTGTAAAAGCATGAACTTTACCCTATCAGAAAACGAAATGTGTGATATCACCGGGTATTCACGCCGTCAGTTGCAGGACATGCGTGAAGGCAGCAGAAAGACTCATAAAGGCCTGATGCACCGCTCACAACCCCTATTGGCAAAAGGCAAAGACTGGGAGCGATATGGGTGGGCGATATTGTATGCCAAGCATGTATCTCAAAAGCTCGTGTCGCAAAAAACAACAGTCAATACTCTCCACCATCAAAAAGCTTTAGGGACGTAATCCTCGAGCGTTTAAAACTATGAAGTTTACCATTACAGAGAACGAGATGTGCGATCTCACAGGATACACAAGAAGGCACTTACAAAACATGCGCCTTGGCAGCAAGCAGTTACAAAGGGGAGTGATCTACCGCGCAGAACCTTTTTTGACAAAAGGCAAAGACTGGGAGCGCTATGGGTGGGTGATATTGTATGCTATGCATGTATCGGAAAAACTCGTTTCCCGAAAAAATAAACTCTTCAGCGATATCCCGCAGCGGAGTATTTCTTACAAAGTCCCCCAACAGCAACTTCAATAAAGAAACAGGATGCGCAATACGCAACAAGGTACAGGTCTTGATAAAAAAACAGTTGGTCGTGGCTTTTCACTATTCTTTATAGTGACCTTTGCATGCTTTATCACCTATTACTGGTCCTTGCTTAAACAGCTGATGCAAGACCACATGCATTACCACATTCCATTTTTTTAATTACTCCCACCAAAAACGATAACAGATATTCGTAGCTATCGAGCTTCCCCTGCAGCTTGTTATTTTTATAATTGAGGATTCTCTATAACTTGTAAGCCAGTAGTATGATCGAGGGACGTAAACCGATCTTCCCTAATACCGGTGCTTATGAAAAAAAACAGCTCTTATGAAAATAGCCGTGTCGACGATACGGTTTCCGCATTACTTGAATCCCTTCCTGATTCGGTTTATATCATAGACCTCAAAGGCGTTATTCTCAATACCAATACCCTGTTTGCCTCACAATTTGGTAAGCGACCAGCGGAGTGCATTGGTGCCAATATTTATGACCTCATCACAACTGTGCTGCAATTGCCGGAACTTGCTTCTCACCACAAAGAAAAGTGTAAAGAAGTTCTCCGTACTGGTAAACGGGTAAGTTTTGCAGATGAAAGGGACATTCGGAAAGTCACCATCAGTCCCGTCCTCTTAGGGAACGGTGAAATTACCAGACTGCTCATCACCATACAGAATCTTGCCGAGCAAAAACGTTTAGAGCTTGAGCTTAAGTCGCGCCTGCCAAGATATAATTATGCATTGGAGGCTGCCCATGCAGGTGTCTGGGAGTGGAACTTGAAAACCAATGATATAATCTGGTCAAAAGATATATGGAAGTTGTACGGGATTGAACAGGGCGATGAAGAACCAACGTTCGAGTTTTGGGAAAGTATCGTCCATCCTGATGACCGGGAGATGACAATCCAGACCATTAAAACAGTTGCAAGCAATTCGCAAGAGTTGAATATAGAGTATCGCTTTTTTTCTCCAGATGGTTCTATCTACTGGATGATGTCTCGAGGCAAGCCGGTACTTGACAACAACGGCCAGGCGACTCACTATTTCGGAACGATTATTGATGTCACTGAGCGAAAAAAAATGGAGCTTGAGCTCATTGAAAGCAAAAAGAAATACAGTTTTGCACTTGACGCTGCGAGTTCCGGAATATGGGAATGGGATGTTAAAACCGATAAACTGAGCTGGTCTGAACAGGTATGGGGATTATACGGCTTGCAAGTGAACAGTCTCCCTTTGAACAATCAGCTTTGTATAGATACCATTCACCCCGACGACCGTGAGATGGCATCCTGGATAATACGTGATGCTGTAAGCAACTCAAACCCGGCAACTCTCGAATATCGCACCTGTCACCCTGACGGCTCCGTCCACTGGCTCACATCCCGAGGTATGCCACTGCTTGATGCCGAAGGAAATGTGGCCAGTTATATCGGAACTATAATCGACATTACCGGGCGCAAACAGACAGAATCGGAGCTCATCGAAACTGAGGAGCGGTTAAAGTTCGCTTTGGAAGCTACAAGCACTGGTGTCTGGGAGTGGGACGTGATTGAGGATAAGGTTACCTGGACGGATAATGTCTGGAAATTATATGGATTGGAAAAAAATACTCTTCCTCACACTCACCGGCTTTGTGAAAGCAATATTCACCCGGATGATCGGGATTTTCTCTTTGAGAAAGTCATGGCAGCGGCAAGCAAAGAGATTGACATAGATATTGAATATCGTGTCTGCCATAAGGGCGGCTCCATCCACTGGCTTAAGTGTCAGGGTGTACCGAAATACAATACTGACGGTCGGTTAACATCTTATATCGGAACTGTTACTGATATTTCATCCCGCAAGGAGTTGATGAACCGGCTCCTTGATAGCAAAAGATTGCTATCTCAGGCTTTGGATGCTGCTCATGCCGGTGTCTGGGAGTGGAACCTGAAAACAGGAGAGAACATTTGGTCTGAAGAGACTTGGCGCTTATACGGGCTTGAACGTGGAGATAAGACTCCATCTTTCGACCTTTGGGCGAGTACCATTTATCCCGATGATCGTAATATGGTCATCGGCACCGTTTCTTCAGCAGCCGAAAATCAAACCCCTCTTTACATCGAATATAGGATTTCCAATTATAAAGGTTCAGAGCGTTGGCTCATGTCCCGTGGAAAGCCAATCTATGACAAGTATGGAAAGGTTGAGCGCTATATCGGAACAATTATAGATATCAGCGAAAGAAAAGCAATTGAAGAAAAACTTAAAATAAGTCAGGAACGACTTGATTTCGTTCTTGAAAGCAGTCATGTCGGTGTATGGGACTTGAATATGCAAGATGGCTCATCAGTTCGTACAATTGAACATGCCCGCATTTTTGGGTACGAAACAATTCCGCCCCTGTGGTCATTCGAAAAGTTTATCGGCCACATTATTCCGGAAGATCGCCCGGCAGTAGAGTCACTCATCAGGAGTTCAATAGAAAAAAAGGAAAACTATACGTTCGAATGCCGAATTCACTCAGTAAAAGGGGAGTTGCGCTGGATTACTGTAACTGGTGCATGCAAGTTCGATAAAAACTGCAAATCAAACAATGTTTTAGGCATTATACAAGATATCACCGAACAAAAACTGGATCAGAACAAAATCATTGAAAGTGAAGAGAAATTCAGAACTATCTTTAATCGTTCTCCTATCGCAATCGGAATCGGAGATTTCTCGGCTGGTATTATGTACGATGTCAACCCGGCATGGTTGCAACTTTTCGGCTTTACAAGAGAAGAGGTTATTGGTCGAAGCATCAAGGACCTTTTGCTGTACGAGAACATCGAAGATGATGAACAGATTCTAAAAGAGCTGAAAGAACATCGCCAGATTATCAACAAACTATTTCATCTCCGTAACAAATCCGGCGACACAGCCACTATTCTTTTCTCTTCCGACTTTATTCCGCTGAATGACAAACAAGCCCTTCTTGTGATGATGACGGATATCACTATGCAGGAGTTACAACAGGGTAACATAGAACGGTTGGAGCAGATTGTTGATGATCGTACACGTCAGCTTAAAGATGAGGTAAAGCATCTCAACAGCTTCTTACACATGATTTCACATGAATACCGTACTCCTCTGGCTATTATCCGGGGAAACCTTGATCTCATCGAACTGAAAAATAAGCACTCTAACTGTGTGAATACGTTAGAACTGACCAAAATACGCCGTGCTATCGATCGTCTTGTAGAGGTTATGGAACAATCCATGCATGAAGCACGCTTATTGGAATTCAGTTCGGTCTTTCCATTGAAGCCTGTTCAGCTTCTTTCCCTGATTACTTCACAGGCCGAATCCTTTAGGGCCTTATGGCCTGATCAAGCTATTGAGTATTCAGTAACCGTTGAAGCGTGTGAAATTTTGGGGGATCCATCAAGGCTCAAATTGGCCATTTTCAATCTCCTTGATAATGCACATAAATATTCTCTGCCTGGCTCGACTATCGAACTGAAGAGTTCGGAGGAAGGAGAAAGCGCAGTCATCAGCATCCGTAATAAGGGAATACCCCTTTTAGAAGACGAGGCTGAAGTGATATTTGAAAAGTATCAGCGTGGCAGCAACTCCATGAATACCGGAGGTGCAGGCCTCGGGTTGTGGATGGTAAAGAGTATCATCGAAGAACATAAAGGGCAGGTCAGCCTTAAAGGCTTTGATTCAGGAGTAGAGGTAACAATTCGCCTGCCTCTCTTTCATCACGCACTTTGACGGCATTTTTTAACGTTTTTTCATAAAACAATTTGGCATTCCTATGGCCGATAGCAGAAGAGTGATCGTTGTTGAAGACGATAATGATTTTCGTGAAAGCATGGTAGAATACCTTCTACTGAAAGGCCTTGACGTTACCGGTGTAGAATCAGCACTGGAGTTCTATACCCGTATGTCCTTGCAAAAATATGATCTGGCTATTCTCGATATCGGACTACCCGACCAGAACGGTCTGGTGCTGGCCGAATATATCCGTAACAATACGGAAATGCGTATTGTTATGCTTACTGCACAGTCATCACTTGAAATCAAAATAAATGCCTATACACTCGGGGCGGATATCTATCTGGTCAAACCGATAGACTTTTCCGAATTGTCAGCCTCGATTTACAGTCTTCTCCGTCGTCTTGATGCGAACCTCTGCCTGCCGCACTCGCCCGAGAGAGTCGAACCTGCCGTGGAGAAAAAACAGCCGCAATGGACGCTTGTTCGTAGTTCCTGGACGTTATGTTCGCCAAGAGGAGAAGAGATAAAACTGACGTCGAAAGAATTTGATTTGTTTTATCAGCTCGCACTATTGTCAAATACCGTAGTTCTGCGTCAGGATTTATTAACAGCCCTTGGCTATGAAAACAATGAACACGGGAACCGATCCCTTGATGCGCTGGTTCATCGTTTGCGTTTAAAAAAGAATGGTCTCAAATACAACATACCTCTTAAAACCGCTCATGGTTCAGGGTACATTTTTGCAGCACCAATCGCTATCGTTTAACTCACCATCGGCGGGTTATTGCATCAAATAAGCGGGTAGCTGCTCTAGTACAACACCTACTAAGCGCCAACCATCATCGAAAAGTGACAGTTTAGCCATAAATGCGTTGTTTTTACTGGCACAGGTTTTAGGTGCAGCCTGCCCAAACGGGGTAATATCTTTTGTTTTAATGGTAAAGTGTACGATGGCTGTTTGTTCTATTGGTTGTTCGATACCTGTTACTGCGTAACTCTCAATAGCACATAATTTGACCACTGGATTTCCAGATGCGCTTTCTCCAATAACAAATTTTTTCCCTTTTTCTGTCAATTTGATATCTCTAACCCCCCCGGCAGGCGTCCCATCGTTCCGAAAAGTTATAAGCCCGTCATTAGCAAACCTTGACATAAGAGAAATTAATGAGTTGCCGGTGATTTTTTCCCTATCCCATCGCATATCCTGAATGTTACTATCGCTGGTCTTTGGAATTTCCGCCGATATAATTCCATTGCTTGCTCGCTTGTCTGCTTGCTCGATTAAGGTTTTTGCTTTCTTTCTTGTAAGCTTGGAGCTATCACTACAGCCCGGCACAGCAAAAGCCATTGACATCGAGAGCATAAGTGCTAATAAGACCCGCATAATAATGTTCGTTATAGTTGAAAAATGAAACAACTTACCCGTGATAGATAAATCTATGTAATTATTTAATAATATCTATGTCAAGGCAGGATTCTCAAGCAGGAAAACCAAAGATAGATTCATCACTCGCATATTCCGTCCAACCTCAAACACTTTTTTTACCCTGAGCCGATAAGTCTGAAAATTTGCCATTATAGTCACTAAAACTCATTTCACTACCGATTCAAACTTGCACAGGCAACAAAATACTGTTATCAGCATAGCAGAGCATTTTACACTGAACTATTTACAAAGAATGGTCGTTAGATGACAAGGATCGCTGATATCGGGACGAGTGGTATAGGCGAATCGTATACAGATCAATAATAGTTTGCCTGTTTATTTTGCTTTTTAGTTTTTATTTTAATAAATTGAAGGTAGACAAAATCTCTAAATGTTAATTCAAATGGGGGGTAAAATGAAAAAAATAGTTTACGGAGTCATGGCGTTTGCCATGGTCTTTCTTGGCAGGGCTGAATCAGCTCACGCGGCGGTGGGTGACATAATTGCTGTAGATGTTAATGGAGCTGGTTTTTACCACGGGGTGGGAGAGCTGACAAATGGAGCTACTGTCCATTGGGCTACTATTTCTGGTGCTCAAACTGGTGGCGGCTTGCTCAATGCAGACCTTACGGTATCACGTAGTAATGGTACTTACGATGCCAGCGGAGCAGTTACGCTTGCTTATTCCGCAGATGCAAGTACTTCTATAGATTCATTTGCGGCATCTACCTTTTATAACACACCTCAGCAAGGATTGTTTGATGGCTATATGACATCGTCTGTTGGAAGTAGTCACCTCAATTTTGCTGGTCTTGATGCAAGTAAGATTTATCAATTGGCCGTTTATTCTCAGGTAGAGACAAACAATCCGAGTGCTTTAAGTATTAATGGGACTCAAGTGATAACCAATGCTCACTCTACAGCAAGTACTCTCTTGTCTGGGACTAATTATTTCATAATTAATGGTCTGACATCATCTGGTTCAGGGGCTTTGAATCTTACCTATGGTGGTCGAATCTCTGGTTTCCAGTTGAAAGAGGTTTCTTCGCCTGCGCCTGAACCGTCCACCATAGTACTTATGGGTATTGGCGGTCTGTTGTTTGCTGTGTTTAGTTTACGTAAGTCTCATGTATCAAACTTGGTTGGGTGATCTCTTTTTTTAAAGCGGTTACTGGTGCGCCTTTCTTTGCGGTTCCACTCTTGAATAGGGGACGGTTCCGTAAGAAAGGTGCAGGGCGATTTTTCAGCCGCAGTCGCAATCATTAACCTTCACCCGTTCAGCACCCTCCTCTTTCGCTCGCGATTCAATCTCTCTTGTCGGCTTGGCAACACAACCCACTTTTGGCGAAGATCCTTTGAACACCGAGTGGGGTCCACGTCACACTTCTCCCCAATTGGTATTGCTACAGGAAGCATAGGAGTTGTGGATGCGACCCTTCCACAGGGACCAAAAGGCAAGGAACTGATACAATCTTCCGGTGAAGCCATCTACAAAATGTTACCTGCCTCCCAACAGCAAAAGACTGCAAAACGCAACAAAAAGGAAATCACCCCAGCCTTTCATTAAAACCCCATTGCCACTAAAAACTACCTTCCCTCAGCCCTCAGCCCTCAGTACTCAGTACTCAGTACTCAGCACTCAGTACTCAGCACTCAGTACTCAGCACTCAGCACTTCAGTCTTCGCCCCTTCGTTTCCTTCCAATTATTTCATTAAATTGAACGGTGTAGCATGTAAACCAAATAAAGGGCTTTCAGTAATGAGTCAAGAGTTTTTTCGTGAAAAGATTATCGCCGCTATGTTGTATGGATTCCGTGCAATCAAAAACCCCAAAACAGTAACCGTTCACCCTGAACTAATGGCCCAGATAAGAGCTCAGTTCAAGCAAACACAGCTTGCCCCAAAAAACATTGGAGGCACCGAAATGTTTTTCGGCCTCCCAGTAACCGAAGACCCCACCAAACCCAAAGACCACCTCGCAGTAGCCTAACCCCCCCTCAGCACTATTTTCTCCTAACTGCCAACTGCCAACTGCAACAACTATCTTCTCTCAGCCCTCAGTACTTTTTAACTAACCTCCCGATCACCGGCGCGGCAACAGCAACGGTTGCAGCGGTAGCTGTTGCTGCAGCTAGTCCCACTCCGCCGATAACAGTAGTCGCAAGGGCTCCAAGAGCCAGAGGAGGCCCGAGTAGTGGAGCAAGCAGTGTTACAACCGTCACCCCCTTTTGAATGACTTCTATGGTATCAGGTTCAAGGTTTATCTTTTCTTGACTCATTGTGTTACTGTGGGGGTTGCTTTTAAAAGAATACAGCTCTGAAAAATACCAATCAGATCAAAAGGGCATAACAGAACGCGAGTAAAGGCAATCTGTTACAATGCAAGAGTATAGCACTTTTCCCATACTACGGCAACAGGCTTTCCGGCAACAAGTGTTTGCCCCTCAATTCAGTCGATAATAAAAAAAGCCCCTTAAGTAATAAGGGGCTTTTCGTCTCGAATACTGGCAGCTGGCTTTATTGTTTCATCGGGTCATCATCATCAGCATTACGAGCCATCAGTACAAATCAGACGTTCAAATGAGCATGTTCTTGCACAAAATTCTTTACTCCCAAAGAATTATTTCGACATTCCTATCTCAAACCCCTCATTTCGAGCCTCAGCGAGGAATCTCCCCTAAAATCCCCATAGCCCTATCAACCCCATAAGCCCTATAAGCCCTATTCCCCACCCAAGCCCACTACCCACTCTCTTTCTTTCTTTCTTCCCTCAGCACTCAGCACTCAGCACTCAGCACTCAGCACTATTTTCCCTTAACTGCCAACTGCCAACTGCCAACTGCCCACTGCCAACTGCCCACTGCCAACTGCCCACTGCCAACTGCCCAAGTTCACGTATTGTATTCTTCCTGCGTTATCGTTATATTAACAATCGTGAATTTGTTCTTTTGAAGCATTGCTGGTCATCAAGAAAGGCTGAGGGAATAGACCCGGTGAAGCCTTGACAACCGATTCTGTTGTAACAACGGAACACGGTGCCACATTCTACTTCTGCGCTCTATGCATCTGGTTTTTTTTCGGATGAAGCTGAAGAACGATGAGTGAAAAAGAGCGTTTATTCAGTCTCTCTTTTCAAAACAGGTATGCCCCCTCAAGGCACTCCCATAAGAAACAGAGTTACCGATAGTAAACCTCTTCCAGGCTAGTCAGGGAAGGGGTTTTTGCATTATTAATTATTTAATCGAGGTATCAATGAGTTTTCAGACTGACACTATTCATGCCGGTGTAGGGCCTGACAAGGCATACGGCGCAATTATGACACCGATTTACCAATCATCAACCTTCGTGTTCGATGATATTGGCAAGCACAGAGGATTCGATTATACCAGAAGCGGTAACCCGACACGCAAGGCGCTTGAAGACAATCTCTGTGCACTTGAAGGATGTTCCTCGGCAGTTGCGGTCACAACCGGAATGGCGGCAATTACGTCGACATTGAACCTCTTCCGTTCAGGTGACGAGATTATCTGTACCGACGACTGTTATGGCGGCACCTCAAGGCTTATGAAAACTGTAGAAGAGCATTTCGGGATCAAGGTGCATTTTGTCAACTTGCAGGACGCTAACAATCTTCTTCCCCTTGTCAATGCCAACACCAAGGCAGTATGGGTTGAAACCCCTTCCAATCCACTGTTGAACCTGGTTGATATTCCTGCCGTGTCAGCTCTCGCAAAAGAGAGGGGCCTTTTGGTCATAGTGGACAATACCTTTCTCTCTCCTTATGGCCAGAAGCCATTTGAGCTTGGGGCCGACATTGTGGTCCATTCCACCACCAAATACCTCAACGGCCACTCCGATGTTGTCGGTGGGGCAGTACTCTCGAACAGCGAGGATCTGGACGCCAGAATTAAGTTTCTTGTCAACTGCCTTGGTACCTGTGCCCAGCCGTTCGATTGCTGGCTGGTGCTTCGCGGTATCAAGACTCTTGTTGTTCGCATGCGCGAGCATGAGCGCAATGCACTCGCAGTTGCAGAGTTTCTCGATAGCCATCCAAAGGTTAAGAGAGTCTTTTATCCTGGCCTGCCTACCCATCCTCAGCACGAGCTTGCAAAAAAACAGCAGCGCAGTTTCGGCGGCATGGTCTCCTTTGAGCTTGACGCACCAATTGAAGAACTCTACAGAGTTTTGAAGGCGACAAAACTTTTTTCTCTTGCAGAAAGCCTTGGGGGTGTGGAATCGCTGATTGAACATCCGGCCACCATGAGCCATGCCTCAATGGACAGCGAGCACCGGCTGGCTGCAGGTATAACCGATTCCATAATAAGACTCTCTGTAGGCATAGAGGATCGCGATGATCTTATTGCTGATCTCGAGAGTGCACTTGGCTGAGAGGGATATTCCCCGAAGCTGCTCTCTCGGTTAACGGTTGAGCAGCTCCGGAATCAATTCAAGCAACTCTTTTTTGTTGATTGGTTTAAGAATAACGCAGTCACATCCTGCTTTTTCAGCTTTTTTCCTGTCCTCCTTCGACGTAAAAGCCGTTTGTGCGATAACGGGCAACTCAGGCCGGAGTTTTTTGATCAGTCTGGTTGCATCAAAACCATTCATTACCGGCATTTTAATATCAATAAGCACGAGATTTATCTCGGGATGCTCTTTAACCAGCTCTACTGCTTCTTGACCATTAACTGCCGACATGATGGTGATGTTATCGCTTCTCAGATACATTTGCAGCACTAAACTGCAAACCCTGTCATCTTCAGCTATAAGAATGGTTATAGCCGGTGCCGATGCGGCAAGTTCATTGGTGACAGGAGATGGCCCCTCTATAGTTGAAGCGGAAGGCTGGTTATAGGGCAGTGTGAAAAAGAATGCGCTTCCCCTGCCCTCTACCGACTCAACACGGATAGTTCCACCCAGCATGGTAACATAAGCCTGGGAAATGCTCAATCCGAGACCGGATCCCTCATGATGTCGTGTCAAAGAGTTGTCAACCTGGTGGAACCGATCAAAAATCTTCTCTTTCATCTCTACAGGAATCCCGATGCCTGAATCGATGACATAAAATTCAAGGGTGCGATCTGTTCTGGAATAGCCTACATCAATACCTCCCGAACTTGTGAATTTCAAGGCATTCTGAACAAGGTTGGTCAATATCTGGCTAAGCTTTGAACTGTCGGTTTCAATGATGCTTTTGCTGTCAGGAAGCCCTGTGGCAAAACCCAAATGCAGCCCTTTTTTGTCTGCTTCCGGCTTGAAAAAATCATTAAGATCTTGCAAAAGCCGGTTAACCTGTGTGTTGCTTATTTGCAGTATTGTTTCTCCAGCCTCAATACGTGAAATATCAATGAGATCATTGATAAGATTCAGCATGCGTTCGCCGCTTTGCTGAATAAGGTCTATATATCTGCTTTGTTCCTCTCCTGATAAATGAGGTACCTTCAACAGTTCCGAAAAGCCTAGTATGCCATTCATAGGGGTGCGTATTTCATGGCTGATATTTGCCAGAAACGCTGATTTCAAGCGGTCACTCTCTTCTGCTTTTTCTTTGGCCGCGATCAATTCATTCAGGTATTGCTTCTGTTCAGTGATATCCTCCTTGACTGCCACAAAATTTGTTACAACCCCCTCATTCAGAATGGCCGAAATAACGGCTGTTTCCCAGAAAAGGTTACCATTTTTCTTTCTGTTCTGGAACTCTCCACGCCAGATCTCTCCAGAAAGAATTGTTTGCCAGAGATCTTCATAGACCTCACTTGGTATCAGTCCTGATTGCAGAATGCGGGGATTTTCTCCTCTAACCTCTTCAGCAGAATACCCTGTGAGTTGGGTAAACATCGGGTTAACATATTCTATATTACCCAGAGGGTCGGTAATGACCACAACAGCTGGACTTTGTTCTACCGCAGCACTCAGTTTTTTAAGCTGATTCTCAGCCAGTTTGCGTTCAGAGATATCGTTAATGATGCAATAAAAGACGACCTTGTTTTCAATTTCAATAGTATTGCTTACAACCTCTACATCACGGGTGGAACCATCCGATCTCCGATGAAGACTTGAAAATCTGTTCAGGTGAGATGATCTGAATTGTAATAGGTCACGAGCTACTTTTTCAGTTGACTTTGTTGTGATTTTATCGATATGCATCTGGCAAAGTTCTTCAGTGGGCCACCCATAAAATGCAGCAGCAGCGGGGTTGGCATCAATGATTTTGCCAGCATCGTCAATGATCAACATGATAGACGAGTGCCCTTCAAACAACTTTTTGAAACGATCTTCGCTATTCTTCAGTGCATTTTCTTCAGCCTTCTTTCGTTCTGTAATATCGGAGCCTACGCCAATAATGAAAGGCTCTCCACTGATTATTATTTTTTTGCCTGAGATCCGAAACCATCGAAATCCAGGCCCTCCGTGTATAAGTATTTTTACCTCTTCAGAATCTTCACCTCCGGTTTTCAGGATATTCGCCATTTTCTCAGCGACCACTTCCCTGTGATCCGGATGAATGAAATCCAGGGAATTGACACTACTCATATCACTATCTGGTTTCCCGACAATAACATCCCGTTGATAAGCATTCCAAAAAGTATAACGACCTTCAGCATTGACCATATAAACAGCACCGGGAATCGACTCGATAAGAGCACTGTTGAATATTGTCTGGTTTGTCGCCCCTCTTTCAGCAAGCTTCTGTTGTGTTATATCCTGCGCAACGATATACAGCGTTGTCATTTTCCCCTCTTTGTCAGCAATTGGAGCAATGGAAAGACGAATACAACGCCCATATCGTTCATCTTCATAAATGACCAGTTTCGATGTACTCAGAGCCTCTTCAATTTTGATTTTGCGCGTTGCCGTAACCTCAGGAGGGAGGAGATCAAAAGCGTTCATCTGCAGACACTCTTCTACCTTTTTGCCAAATGCTGCCGCAAAAGCCTTATTGGCATCAATAATCGTGCCCTCACGATCCATAATAAATGCCGGTTCACTGGTATTGACTGCTACATGAAGAGTGGTGTAGGAATGTTCAAAATCTCTATTGAAGTCTGATGTGTTATCGCTGTGGTTGTGCATGCAAGTTCTTTAGGGGGTTGAACTAAACCAGCAATATTGGATATGTTAAACCTCTGCCATACTCTATATTATATCAATAAGGTTTTGAAAAGTAAAAATATTCCTTTCGTAAGTTCTTTTTCCGGTAATTGGCCCTATAGTCTATACTGAAGGTGATGGTTATAGCGTTATGTCCTTGACGGTTTGGCACCATATATATTGACCATGTTCTCTTCTTTGTTTACTCATAATCATACAGTGCCCGCGACTCCTCTTTTTCCCTATACCCTCAAAGTCAGTGCAAGGGCGAAGAGTGCTCGCTTAAAGATGACGCCCTATGGCGGTCTGGTGGTTGTCATCCCGGAAGGCTTTAATAAAAAGCATATACCCGATCTTCTTCATCGGCACGAATCATGGATCAAACATGCGGCCGGGCGTTTTGACCTGCATCGTCCCGAACCCCTTCCCCTCAAAGAAAACGGTCTTCCCTGCACTATTCGATTTGCCCATGTCGATGAACATTGGAGTGTTATCTACAACAATAAAGGCCGGAAAGTTCTTGAAGTTGCCGATGCCTCTGAAAAAAGGCTCCTTCTCACAGCTGATGTTGAGGATACTGAGCGCAGTCGTCAGCAATTGCTCTCATGGCTCAAGCGGCAGGCCGAAAATCACCTTATTCCCTCATTTGAAAAACTTGCTGCATCCCATGAATTCAAGTATTCAGAGGCATTGGTCCGACTCCAGCACTCCCGGTGGGGGAGTTGTTCATCCCGGGGTATAATAACGTTGAACACCAAACTGCTCTTCTTGCCCGACTATCTGGTCCGCTATATCATGATTCACGAGCTCTGCCACACGGTTCACATGAACCATTCCAAAGCCTTCTGGGCTCTGGTATCCCGCCACGATCCCCTGTGGCGCAGTAATAACACGGAAATGAAAAGTGCATGGAAATATGTACCGCCATGGGTTGCCGTTTCTCAGTGATGTGGTCCTGTTTAACAGGGAATGCGGCAATATGAATGGAATCGTTATATTGAGCGAAAGGTACCCTTAGCGATGTATTCCGCCTCAACAACCGCCATGTACGGCTGACAGATAGAGACTCCTCTCCTTTTGCACGCTTCAACCCCGAATTTCCCTCACGAAAAACAGGGATATTTCAACCGGAAGATGGTACCGGTTTTCATGCGTGAAGAAAGAGAACGTCTAAGGGCGTTCACTTGTTCTCATAACCAACAGTACAATAATTACATACTATATGCTATTCGAGTCATTGAACATTATCGATCCAATTTTAAAAGCACTAAAGGAAGAAGGGTATACAACTCCGACACCGATACAGGCACAAGCCATACCGATTATTTTAGAGGGAACAGATTTGCTTGGCTGTGCGCAAACCGGTACAGGCAAAACAGCCGCCTTTGCCATTCCGATTCTGCAGCTTCTTAGTGCCACCAGGGTAAATGATAAAAAAAGGAAAATAAGAAGCCTTATCGTTACGCCTACCCGTGAGCTGGCCATTCAGATCGGCGACAGTTTTAAAGCCTATGGCCGCCATACAGGACTTACCAATACGGTTATTTTTGGAGGTGTCAATCAAAATCCGCAGGCATCTTCATTGCTTCGCGGTGTTGACATTGTTATCGCTACACCTGGCCGCCTTTTGGATCTCATGAATCAGGGCCACCTGAGTTTACGAGATGTTGAGATACTTGTTCTCGACGAAGCTGATCGTATGCTCGACATGGGTTTTGTTCACGATGTCAAAAGGATCATTGCGGCACTTCCCAAAAAGAAGCAGTCGCTCTTCTTTTCCGCTACCATGCCGGCAGAAATTGTCAAGCTTGCAGCATCCATATTGCATAATCCCTCACAGGTTTCTGTCACACCGGTCTCCTCAACGGTAGAAATTATTAATCAATATGTTTATTTTGTAGACAAGGGAAATAAAAATGCCTTACTGGTCGACATCTTAAGAGACCCGAAGATCAAAACAGCTCTTGTGTTTACCCGCACAAAGCATGGTGCCGATAAAGTGGTTAAAATCATGCAGAAGCACCATATCACTGCAGAGGCTATCCATGGCAACAAAGCACAGAATGCTCGTCAGAGAGCATTGAAAAATTTTAAAGCACAAGAGACCCGTGTTCTTGTCGCAACCGATATAGCCGCTCGTGGTATTGATGTCGACGATCTGGAGTATGTGATCAATTTTGAACTGCCCAATATTGCTGAAACCTATGTGCATCGCATCGGCCGGACGGGAAGAGCAGGAGCAAAAGGCACGGCATTCTCGTTTTGTGACGCTGAAGAGAAAGAGTACCTGCGAGACATTGAAAAACTGATAGCCAAAAAAATTCCTGTTATTGACACGCACTCTTTTCCATTGATCGATCATCATCCAGTGAAAGTGCCCAAGCAGCAAGGTCGTGGAAATTCAGGACACCCTGCACCGAAACCTTTTGCAAAGGGTGCTCCTAAACGCTGGTCAGACAAGCCGAGAGCCACACGATAGTTGATCCGTCTGTAACGTTGTTCGTCTGAGACATTCATTCAACGCTAAGAGCAAAGTCCATGCATATAGGTATCCCGGTCGAAATTAAATCCGGAGAGAACAGGGTTTCCTGTACTCCCTCCGGAGTACGTCATCTCGTTTCTGCAGGCCATAGAGTAGTTATTGAAGCAGGTGCTGGTGCCGGCAGCGGGTTTAGTGACGATAAGTACCGCCGTGCCGGAGCAGTTATAACCTCTTCAGCCGAAAAGGTTTGGAAAAGCGATCTTGTCGTAAAGGTTAAAGAGCCTCTTCCAGAGGAGTACAGCTTTTTCCGCGAAGAGCTGATGCTCTTCACCTTTTTGCATCTTGCCGGAGTTCCTGAATTGACATCAAAGTTGCTTGATTCAGGTGTTACGGCATTGGCCTATGAAACTGTTCAGGCCGGTGGCCGTCTCCCGTTGCTTGCTCCGATGAGTGAAATTGCCGGGAAAATGAGTGTGCTGATGGGCGCTTTTTATCTGGCCCGTCATCATGGCGGCGAAGGTAAACTGCTTGGTGGAGTTCCGGGCGTTCTGCCAGGTAAAGTGACCATCCTTGGCGGTGGATCTGCCGGACAGCATGCAGCAAAAACGGCAGCTGGCCTTGGTGCTGATGTCACTATTCTTGAAGTGGATCAGGAAAAAATGCGTTTTCTTGAGTCAGCCCTTCCACCTCAGGTTCACACTCTCTATTCGACCGAGCAGCATATCGAAGAGCAGCTGGCAACCACTGATCTTCTTATCGGGGCAGTGCTTGTTCCCGGAGCTGTAGCCCCTAAGCTGGTAACGAGGGCAATGCTTCGCAAGATGAAGCAGGGCGCTGTTCTTGTCGACATAGCAGTTGATCAGGGAGGCTGTATTGAATCCTGCAGGCCAACCACGCATGAAGACCCTGTCTTTATTGAAGAGGGTATCGTTCATTACTGTGTGGCCAACATGCCTGCAGCATATCCTCAAACCTCAACCGAAGCCCTTACCGGCGTGACGCTGCCCTATATCAGAAGAATTGCAGATTTCGGCCTTGAAAGTGCCATGGTTATGATGCCCGGTCTCTCAAGTGGTTTAAACATCTGGAAAGGCAACATAACCCATGAAGCGCTGGCAAAATCTCTGGGAAAGCCCTTTCATGAAAATCCCTTTGCCTGATTGCTGATACCTTTTTTCCGGTTCTATCTCCCTTCTAACCTTGTGTATCAAAGACGAGAAATATGGAAACAGTCCCGAAAAAGTCGAATACTACCCCAGCCAACCTTGAACCGGATAATTACTTCCGATTTCATCTTCCACATCTTCATCTTGGCTCGGTCTTCGGCGATGACTGGTTTTCTCTGAAGGCCGAGGCGTTTGCCCGTTTTTTCGGCACACCTGTTTTTCTTGTAGGGCAGACGGTCATTGTAGCTATCTGGATTGCCTTGAACGCCTTTGGATATACCAAATTTGATGTTTATCCCTTTATCCTCCTCAACCTGGCGTTCAGTCTGCAGGCTGCCTATGCAGCTCCGCTAATCCTCCTTGCTCAAACAAGGCAGGCCGACCGTGATAAGGCCCATGCCGACGCTGATGCACAGCATCGAGAAGCTCTTGCCCAGGCGAGCCAGCAGCGCGAGACCTATGCTGCCAGTCAGACCGACCAGCTTCTGCTCCTGCTTCAGCAGAATACACAACTGACCGAACTCGTAAAAGAGCTGAGCCAGCGTATTGAGGCGCTGACCAGCGACGTGCACAGCAAAGTCATTAAATTGTAAGCTTCGACAACATTCCCGATTAACCGCAGTTCAGGGCTGCATTTTTTTTGGATGCATTCTCCCCTGACGCCCTTGGCCGCACTTTTTGGAGCTGTTGTTCTATTATGCGTATACTTATTCACTCAACCTCTTTTCCATCATCATCAAACCTAAGAAGAGATGCCCATGCTCAACAAAATAGTTATGTCCGTTTTTTGCTCGGTGCTGTTTTTCAGTACGGCAAAAGCTCTGTCGCCTGCCGAGGTTCAAGCGTACCGTCTTGCTGCCGACAGGGGAGATGCTGCAGCTCAGTCAACTCTCGGCACGCTCTATGAAAAGGGACAAAGTGTCCGGCAGGACTACGCTGAAGCCATTAAATGGTATCATCTTGCTGCTGATAAGGGAAATGTTTCAGCTCTTTACAATCTCGGAATGTTGCATGCAGAGGGCAAAGGTGTCCCGCAGAGTTATGTTGAAGCGGCCAAATGGTTTCGCCTTGCTGCCCTCAAAGGTGATGCCGCTGCTCAGTCCAATCTTGGCAAGTTGTATGAAAAGGGTAAAGGCGTAAGACAGGACAATACGGAAGCAGTTAAATGGTATACTCTTGCAGCTAATCAGGGATATGCTGCAGCTCAGTATATCCTCGGTTCATTGTATGCTAACGGTAAAGGTGTCAGGCAGGATAAAAGTGTTGCAAAAGAGTGGTACGGCAAATCCTGCGACAATGGAATTCAGGAAGGCTGCGACAAATATCGTGAACTGAAAGAGAAGGGACATTAAGCGGTACCCTGTGGAGCTAAAAAAGCTGGAGAAAGCCGGGCAAGATCACTCTGAGCCTCCTCCAGCTATTTTCTAGTGGTCAGCGATCCCCGTGATCACGCTCACGACGGTGCCGGTCTTCCCAGTAGCCGCGATCATGACGGCGAAACTCCGAATCCCGCAACTCTCTTATTTCACTCCAGCGGTATTTACTGACTCTGTGCGGGAGTTCACGTTCTGAGATTATACTCCATGGGCCACGGTAGTGTGACGCACGAAACCACTCTCCATGACGGTGGATATAATACATGTCCTCGACTAATATCATATCATAAGGTCCCCGCAATGCGATAGAAAACCTTTGCTCTGGCAAATAGACAAAGTCAGGGCGGGAATGAATTTCAAATCGAGGTTCTGCCTGAGCACTGCCTTCGGGAATACCAAGAAGCATTCCGGCTATCCCAGCAATTGCGACAAACAACCAGATCGTTTTTTTCATAGTTAGTCCCCTGTTGTTACGAAGTTATAAAAAGCATCCAAATACAGGTAATACTTCAATGTATTAAAAATATCAAGTTCTCTGAAATCAACAAGCAACTTACGGCTCCACAATGATATAGTTATTCTGAGGACGAAGTCGGTCATTTCGTAACTCCCGCTCCATGAGCCTTACATCTGCGCGGTCTAATCGTAAGCGCTCCTGTTCGGTTTTTTCCTTTTCCAGCCGCAGCTTGGCATCCGCTTTTGCATCCATGATTTCAAGCTTCTGGTTATGCAGCTTTTCTTGTGTTACCGCCTCTTCTTGGTCTTTCTCTTTCCAGAAAGCGGCATCAGCATACGACACGTTTACATCTGAAGCCATAATTCCCAAAAAGGCTGCTGCAGCTATCGCATATTTATTTTTCATAGCTATCTGTTCAGTTAATTATACCCCAAGATTGGAAGCTGCTTTATTTGCCTCCGTTACGTCTACCTTATTGGCCGACAAATAATTTAAAAGCTTCCCTGTCGTAGAAACGGCATTCGAAACCACAGGCGGCACATGGTTAACCAGGTACAAAACGGGGCCGATATCAGTAAAGCCGAGTGATGAAGTGTCAAGACTTGTTAGCCCGCCAACCATTTTTTTTGTCTCAGAGGTAGCTTGAACATATTTTAAAGCAGCAACGGCCGCCAGTTTTTTATGCTCTGCGTCCATACTTTTATTTGATTCAATTCGTGGTCTGATCACGTCACTGCATGCATTAGATTCTGCTATCATATCTTCATCCGATTGTTCCGCACTGCCTTTTTCGGCAAATTTAAGAGTTGCCTTTCTTGCTGCTAACTCTTCCTTCAAGTCCAATGCATCAATAAGGAGATATTGTGAATCAAGATACTTATGCAAAGCTCTCTTGCAGTCATGGACAACTTCTCTGACATTTGTCTTCCCGCCACGTGAAGAACTTCCTCCAATTATATCTGATAGTCCGAATGCGTACATTGCCGGTGTGGCGACCAAGAGCGATGCTCCAACAAGAACGAGTACTCTAAACTTCATAATGAGTTCTGGTTTGGTTGTGACAAAAATTTTATCGGACACCTTTTGCATTTAATTGATCCACCAGACTGAGTGCAGTCTCTTTTGCAGCAATGATAAGCGCATTACGACTTGCTACGCTTTGATCAGGTCCTAACCCTGAAAACTGAACCGGGCCGACTGAACCGACCTTTCTCGGAAGAGTTGTACTGATGTCCCACAAGTTAGCCCTTACCGAAACGTAAACACGTCTATTGCCTGAAACCGGATCCACATCATTAACCCCTATATCGATTGTTCCAGTTGCCAGATAACGGACGTCACACTTCCGTGAGGCGTTGATTATTTTAGCTCTTGTCTGTGCACTTAAATCATCCTTATGGACAAATTCCGGCTTTATGACAGCTGGATCAGGACCACCGCCATTAATCATCACATCATCATAAGCAGCGTACTCAATACCTGCCGTTGTCAGCACCTCGCCCATCGCTGAATCGATATCCTGCGAGCTTGTTACCTCATAGGTTACCGCATCTGCTTTTCTTTGTGTACTGCCGCCAGTCTGCTCCATTTGAGTTCCCGACACAAAACCTACTCTGCCGGGCGTTGTATTAACCCGAACACGAACATCAGTTCTCTTCTCATCAAATTGAGTAATTGACGTCGCCTTTCGTGCCATAAATAAAAAGGTGAACAGCGAATCCTTTGACCTCATACGCTCAGCCATCAAAGGTTCAGAGATGAGAAGCGATAAACTGAAAAAAACCAGTAATGATTTAAATTTCATGGTGTTATGCAGGTTATTTGAGTTGATCTATAAGGTGTGATGCATCACGAAATGTGTTAACCGCTTCAGAACCCCTTGAAGCATGTTCTTTAATCCAGCCGGAGTTTACATTCGAAAACTGTTTCGATGTTTCATACAGCAGCTCGTTTAATGTTTTTTTGTATTGCTCCCAGTCTTCAACTTTTGCATCATAAGCTCTGGCAAGGGTTACAATTTGAGTGTTATAGATATTCTCATTCAAATGATACTTCTTGATGTCACTCTGCAAAATCTTGATTGTTCCCAAAACCCGATAAACCTTTTGTTTTGAGTACGATCCTTCAACTTCTGTTCCACGAAAAGCACGAAGTGAAAAGTCAACCTCAAAATCAGGATTCGGCAGATTTAACATAAAAGTGTTGCCATCACAAAACCGCAAGGCCATCACCCTTCCGACCACTTCACCAGGACTCCAGGGTATAATCGGAATATTGTTTGTTGAAGCAATTGACGATTCTAATTCATTGGCAATAAGATTCTTTAACGCTTTAGGGCTTTGATTATTGGCACTTATAAATGTCAAGGCCTCAGGCTCGATATCTATTTTTTTTACCTGCAGATACTTTGTATAACGGCCTTTAAAGCTTATTTGTGCAAACCGGTTCAGCCACTCGTCAAAAGGATTGATTCCTAATTCGTTGGTTAAATAAAGTCTTTTAAACAAGCCCACAATCTCTTCATTGTTCAGCCTGTGATTGACGGTGTCATGATATCGTATCCGAAGAGGATATGCAGCAATCAACTGTTTTGTTGCTCTGTCAAAAGCAAGAACATTAGCGTTTATACCAAGAAACAAAAGCAGATGGCCATCCAGCTCCATATATTCAACTTTTTCATAGGTAAGGGCAAATGCAACGGTGATTTGATTGCCTTGACCTATCCTGCCAAGTTCAGTCGTTAATCTTGCATCCTCACTTGGTCGGCTTCTTATTTTTTCATAAAAAACCTTGTTGAGTAATGGTTGCCCATTATCACTTTTCAAGAGTTCTATTTGAGAAGAATAAGGATAGAGCTCCTTTCTGTTTTCAAAGTTGCCTGAAAAAGCAAACCCGGAAAAAAGCAGTTTATCCTGCGCGGAAGCTATTGACGATAGAAACGTTAACGCAATGAATATCAGTGTGATGATTTTCAAACTGTAATAACGCATAAGTGTAGTTGCTGATGTTTAGGGGCATAGCACGATCACTTAAAAAAAACTCAACGACTGGATATAACCATCTCTTGCCAAAATTATTAACCGAGTGGATTCGTCGTGTTATAATGCAGCATTGAAACCGGATCTCACAGTGCACTCCCTGTTCTATTGGGCATATAAGAGAGATTAGTGTTGTACAAAACACGAAACAATCCGGTCAAAGCACTAAGGAAATATATAAAAAATTTACAAAAAAAAACATACCACTATCCAACGATAAGGGATAATCAAAGGCAGGGTAATAGTCTTTCAATCAGGCAAACAACCGCTTAAGCAGCAACCGAAGAAAAGACTGTTGAAAGTGATGACTTTCTTAACCGAACAACAAGCAGTAATCCCCCAATCCCCATCAGTACTATCGTCGACGACTCAGGTACAGCAGACGACAATTGAATGCCATTTATAACGCCTCTTCCTGCCGCGCTTGAGTAGTTAATAAGAAGATCACCATTTGCATCGGTAGTTGCCTTAAGTAACAGATAATTTTGTCCTGAAATAAAATTAGAAGCTGTCCCAACAGAGGCTCTTGAAGTTATAGAATGCACTCCACCCTCTGCCGTCAATTGATCTCCGGATATTGTCAATCGCTCTCCAGAAGTAGCTTTCTCTCCTTGAGTATAGACATATAAGTCGTATTGAGTACTTCTGTCCAATCCTGAAAATCTTATTTTATTTGTATTGACATCTGGGGCACTGTAAACCGTTGGGTCGCTTGTGTATATATATCCACCCATCAAATTTTCTTGAGTTTTCGTTTCAAATCCATTAGTGGTATTACCTATACTAGTAATGTCTTCGGACCAATAAACCACTACGCCACTATTGTTAATACCTCCAGAATCCTTAAGAGAGAGTTGCTGAACAGCATCTAAAGATTGATTCCAGAAGTCAGTACTCCCTCCGATAACCCCTTTACCTACATAATTGGTATCGCCACCGAACTGAACGTTTACCAGCTCTGCCTTTGCCTCAAGAGGCATAGTTAATGTCGCTATTACAAAAGAGGTAAACGTAAAAGCAGCTATTATTAAAGTATTTGACAACTTTCGCACTGGGGGAGGAATTAAACAATTATTCGGTAAAAATTTACTTCTCGAAGTTAAATAAAAATCACAAACATTTTTCTTTTGTACAAGACTTTTTCCTCAATTTACCAGCAGCAAGCAAACCACCAACACTTAACAACACCATACTTGCCGGCTCAGGAGCATGGGCTGTTGATGATAATTGAATGGCATTGATCATCGCGAAACTATTATTTGCATCAAGGCCAGGGGAGAAGTCAACCTTCAGAACTCCATTGGCATCGGAAAAAACATTTAACTGTAAATAATTCAGTCCCTCCACAAAGTTTGGAGTTCCTCCAGCCATTGGAGCTGTTGTTTTGGTTATCCCTGCAGCTGTTATTTTCAATTCCTGACCATTGGTAGTAGAACTGTGAAGCGAACTTCCCTGACTATATACAAACAAGCCATATTCCTTATTTGCTGTTAATCCTGAAAAAGTCATTGTTTGCAATACATTCGTTGAAACATAACCGCCCATCAATTTACTGTAATCTCCTGTAAAAGCAGTTTGGCTCAGCTTATTTACAGTTAGGCTCGTGAGTACAGCTCCAGGCTGTGTAATTTCAAGTGAAATGGCATTTGTCTTTTGTGAATCCTTAAGAGATAAATTCACTCCACCAGTATCCAGATTCCAGTAGTCCCCAGGATTTCCAGTAATCGCTGCACCAGTGTAAACATTAGGCTGACTTGTCTTTTTGGCAAATTGAAGATTCCATAACACTGCCTTTGCCTCTTTTGGAACTCCCGCAGCAATCAAAGTAAATACTGTAATAGAAAAGATAACTCGTATTAACTTATCCATGATAAATGATCGGTATAATGAAAAAACGGTTTACTTTTTTGAGATCAATGGTCGATCCTTCATTTGGATCATTCTTGTCTCATTTAGCGTTTATACATTTATACATACAATTATCATGCCATCATATAAAAATATCAAAAACCAGAGAGCTGCTTATCCGGACGCAGATGTAAGCTAATTTTCATGAATTGAATAAATTATCGGTTCTTCACGCTTCTTTGGTTTATGAATATCAAAGATTGGTTATTAATGGCTTAATCTTTTTTTGATAACAATATCGCCTCAAAAATTACTCGAATTGTCTCGAAATGATTCGGTTTCTTTTTTGTGAGAAGTGTATGGTTTGAACGTAAAGTCGCTAATTATAGCGTATTACGCTTTTAGCAAAGAGGGTTGGATAGCGTAGAAGATTCTGAGGAGTGTCTTGGCAAGTGGGGGTAAGAGAAAAAAAGCTGGCAAAAGAATCCACTCTCTCTGTTATTCCTGGAAAGCTAAAAACATCAAGGAAGCAGGCGAGTTCCCTGCACTTCTTTTATAGCAAAGTAATGCGAGGGAACCACACTCTACTTCGGCATTCAGTTGTCGAAAAACTCTATCTGCAGGTTTTCATCAGGTTGTTCAGTGACGTTGAAGCGGCCTTTTTTGATAATCGAAAGTCCTTTTTTATCACCGGCGGGAATGATGCTCTGCTCCACGTTATCAGCATCTTTCTTCGGGCAGTTCTGGTTGAAAAAGAGGTTCAATACAGAACCCGTATTCTCAAACTGAAGAAGAAAACCGTTATGATTGACAAATACAAGGTCGTCATAGGCATAGCTTACTTCATGCCCAAGCTCTTCAAGGAGCTGCATAACTGTTCCAAGTGGTCGTACTGTTGTTTCCATAGTCATAGTTTCATTACTCCTTATTTATGCATGATGCGTTGTTGATATGATGGCATGAATTAAGATCGTTCATGCCGGACGTTTCTTCTATAGTATTACTCCCCTCAGCCGGGCTCAGATTGATCAGACTTTGCAATACAGCCCTGTCAAAACCTTGAATACAGTGGGTATCAATTTTCAATAGCGGCCGCCGGATAAGTAAGGGATCCTTGATCATCATCAAGAGAGCCTCCTCTTTCGTGAATGCAGATGGGTTTACTTCGCCCGATTTTATAGCTGGTGCCGCCATATTGAAGCACTCGGCAACCGGCTTCACTCCGAGGTAGTCACTAAGCTCCTCTTTTGTCCAGGGGTGCCGTAGCAGATTCACTGATTCAACCGCGTGCCCTGAAAGCTCAAGGATCTCCTTTTGCCGGATATTATTCTGACAGCCAGGTTTTTCGTAAAAGAGTATCGTTCCCATCATGTTTATAGCTGAAATTCTCGAATTTCCTTACGTTTTTATTTTAAGGAAAAAATTCTTATTATTCTAAATAAATAAGAATCTATTTATATAATATCATATAAAATAAGGCGTTTTAACATTTCCTCAACAATAATTTATTAAGGCTATGGCTGAAAATAACCTGCAGGCGTGGGAAAAAGTTCTTGAGTATTCCTCAGTTCCATTGCACGGAACCATGTCCAGAAAAATTCGAAAAGGGGTAAAGCTGCAGATCAACGAGGGTAAAATCTACGAGGACGCAGTCCTTTTTATTAGTGATCTATTTTTGAGGGTAACAGAGGATTCAAAAGATGGTGCCAGTATCAACACCTATTATGATATGAAAGCTGTTGCAAGCATTCGCACCTACAGCAGCAAAGAGCAGTAACCCATCAATCCCTTATTGTTTGAGGGAGAGGCCCGGGTGATGAGCCTGCTCTCTCTCAAACATTCCTTTACCAGCATATCCTATACACAAGTCATACCTTTTCCCGCTCAACCGTAGGTACAAAGTTGAGTTGCCGACCAAGTTTCGGTATACCGAGAATCTCTCTCGCATGGTCGAGTGCGTCATCAATATTCCCAAATATATTTTCTTCACCGATATCATCGTACAGGCCGTATTGCTGAAGAGCAAAGAGCGGCTGGGCATGAACGCCCGATAAGATCAGTCTGGTTTCTGCTTTTCTGCACTCTTTGAGCAGGTCTTTCATCATATTCAAGCCTGTTGCATCAATCGAAAGCACATTCCGCATCCTGATGATCCGGATCTTAGGTGACTTTTCAACGATATGCATGGCTTCTCTAAACTTGCTGGCCGCACCAAAGAAAAACGGACCGTTAAACTCAAAAACCTCTACACCATCAGGTACTTTCCTCGTCACAATAGTGTTGGGGTCCTCCTCTTCATCACTGTCCTGCAGATCTTTTGTAATAACCCCGACATTGGAGAGTTGCGCCATTCGCTGCATGAACAGAACCACGGAGAGCAGCATACCGATCTCTATGGCCAGAGTCAGGTCAAACACAACAGTGAGACTGAATGTCGTCAAAAGCACGATAACATCACTTCTCGGGCTTTTCAAAAGCTCTCGGAACACCTTGATTTCACTCATGTTCCAGGCTACAATTATAAGGATTGCCGCCAGAGCTGGCATGGGTATGAGTTTTGCCCACTTGCCGAACAGCAGCATGATCAAGAGAAGGGTTATCGCATGAACTATACCGGCGATAGGAGTCCTCCCGCCATTTTTGACATTGGTTGCAGTTCGAGCTATTGCCCCTGTAACGGGTAAGCCGCCGAAAAGCGGAGTGATAATATTGGCAGCACCCTGGGCGATCAATTCCATATTTGATTTATGCCGGCTTCCTATCATCCCATCAGCTACCACTGCTGAAAGCAGTGCTTCAATTGCACCAAGCAAGGCAATGGTGGTAGCCGGCATGATGAGTTGTCGGATAGTGGCAAAATCAAAAAAGGGGAGCGACGGCGGGGGAATCATCGATGGTATTTCACCAAAGCGTGACTCAATAGTCGCCACATGAAGGTGAAAGTACTGCACACTCGCGGTTGTAACAATGATTGCAATAAGTGAGGCGGGGATTTTTCTGGAAATTTTAGGCCAGAAAATAATAATCAAAAGGGCCAGCATGCCGATCATTACACTTGGCATGTCAACTTTCCCGATATTATGGCCGTAGGCACTCCACTTTCCGATAAAATCTGCGGGCACCGTTGCCATGTTCAGACCAAAAAAATCTTTGACCTGACCGGAAAAAATAATGACGGCAATACCGCTTGTAAAGCCCACGATCACGGGATAGGGAATAAACTTGATCAGTGACCCGAACTGTGCGAACCCCATGATCATGAGGATAATGCCTGACATGATTGTCGCAAGCATCAATCCGTTGATGCCGAATTGCTGGACGATTCCATAAAGAATCACAATAAAGGCACCGGTAGGTCCGCCTATCTGGACTCTGCTTCCGCCTAGCAAAGAGACAAGAAATCCTCCAACAACAGCACTTATAAGGCCCTTTTCAGGTGAGACCCCCGACGCAATTGCAAAAGCTATCGCCAGCGGTAAAGCAACAATACCTACCATGACGCCAGCTACGACATCCTTCATTATCCGGTCAGGGGTGAGCTCCGGTAAAATCGAAAATAATTTTGGTTTAAACATGATACGCGTGTAAAAAATGAACAGTGTAGCCTTTGGCTGGCATGGCATTCTATATAATATATTTTCTTCCTGTATACCAACGTCGCCTGAATTCCAGTAAAGTATTATTTTCTTATACCCGATTAAAACTACCTTGCCATTGCGTATTTTGCGAAAAGCTCAAACAAATAGAGGATATTCAACCACAATGGGCATAATTAAACATACACACTTGCATACCATGAACCCTTCTGCCCCCCAGCAATCCCCGCTTTCTACCGAAGAGTTCGCCCTGCTGAAAAGCTTGCTTACATCTGACTGTCGGCCCGAAGAGTCCTTCTCTTCAATTGAAATGCTTGATGGTTATATGATAGCACTGACTGTCGGCCCTGAGGTTATAGAACCTGACATCTGGATTCCCAATATCTGGAATCAGGAAAAGAGCGAGGTACCCTCTTATTTTGCGGCAGACGAAGCAAAAGTAATAGGGGAGATGCTTGTCCGGTATTTGCACACCACGGTGCAGCAGTTTCAAACTGATCCTGATGGATTTAAACCCACGTTTGAACGGGTTAAATATTCCAATAAGCAGCAAAAGGAGCAAGCCATTGAAGACTGGTCTCTCGGATTCGCAATGGGGATAGAGCTGAACCACGAGTCATGGAAGCCGCTCTTTACCAATGAAGAAACCGGGATGCTGGGAATGCCGATGTTAATACTCAGTAAAGTAACTGATGATTATAAAGCACTGAAAAAAGAGGAAATTTCCGACATGGTTACTCTGCTGCCCGACTTTGTCGTCAAGATCTTTTACTACTGGAAGCAGCATAAAGAGTAACCTGTTTTCCTGCATCTATTGGCAGCCGGCGTAAACTCAACTATTGTGAAAACACCATTCAGCTATAATACGATAACGGATTTTCTGATTTCCCAGCCCTTGACTATCGATGTTGAAATTGATGATCAGTACTCTGGCTGTTTTTCAGTAAAGGGAATTGAACTCGAGGCTACGGTGCTTTATGCTGGCATTTCGGACTTTGCCCGACTCTCCGTTGAGCTCTCTCCCGCTGAAATGCTCATCTATCTGAACATGTTTCTTGTCTGGATGCGTGAATCCACCTTGATTGAGCGTTTTTGTGTTATCGAGCGATTTGTTGATAATGCACTTCTCTTGCTTTTCTCGAAACGCTTTGGTTCTAAAGATCCATTTGTCGATGCCCTGCAGGTAGCCCGATGGATGGGGGATCATGATGCGATGAAGTTCTGCCCTGACATTGGTATTGCAAGCGGTACCGTTATGGCTGGGTTTACAGGAACGCCAAAAGAGTATTCGACTTCTGTTTTCGGAACTCCGTTGATTCTTGCAGCAGGATGTGCAAGGCTTAATCCAAAGGGTGACGTCGCTTCAATGATAACCTTCCCTGCCGATGAGTGGCAGGAACGCTCTCTTGATGAAGTGTTTCAGTCGATTGAGTATGACCACCCTGAAAAAGGAAAGGCTCCGCAACCTCAAACATGGATTCTTGGCGATCCAAGAGAGGTGGAGTTTCCCGGAACAGGCAAGCTGGCCTTAAGGGACATAGCCAATGTTATTCACTCGATGCCATCAGTCACGGCTGAAAAAAAGGCAGGAGAGTGGCTGCAACTTATCAGGGCAAAAGGTTTTTACAAAAAAAACGATTAACCCCGTTATACTGTTGGATTATTGCGAAACCATGATTACTATTTTTTCATCACCATAACTGTGCCATTTAAAAGAAAATAAAAAGGGAAAAACGTTTATGCCTACAACGAATGATAATCTGAAAGAAGCTTTTGCCGGTGAGAGCCAGGCAAACCAGAAGTATCTTGCTTTTGCTAAAGAAGCGGAAAAAGCCGGTTTTAATAATATCGCGAAATTGTTCCGTACAACGGCTCAGGCCGAATCGATCCATGCAGCAGGTCATTTAGCGGCTCTTGAAGGGGTAGGTTCAACGGCCGACAATCTGCAGGCATCCATTGGCGGCGAAACCTTTGAGCATAAGGAAATGTATCCACCAATGCTTCAGCAGGCTGAAGCCGATAATCACCCTGCAAAAAAGATGTTTGCTTTCGCGCTCAAAGCTGAACGTCAGCATGCTGAGCTCTATAAACAGGCACTGGAAGCGGTTCGTAACGGTAAGGATATAACGGCTACAGAAGTTTGGCTTTGTCCCTTCTGCGGTCACATTGAGCTCGCCAGACCACCAGCAGTTTGTCCGATTTGCGGTGCAACGGCTTCGCAGTTTGTACAGGTTTAAGAAATTCGCAATTGTTTAAGGAAGGCGGTTCATCGAGCCGCCTTTTTTTTTCTCCGCACTTGTTCTTCTATTCAGCGATATGATCCTTTGTTACAAGCAGAATTACTACAGCAACCAGGTCAATCGGTATCCAGAACTCCCTCGCCAGATTAATTTCCATAATCGGATTAAACACAATGGCGAAAATCGAATATACCATGGGAAGTAAGAACAGTTTTTTCCCGAAATTCCTGTAAGCTCCCCATGCAAATGTACCCCCGGCAACAACTCTCAGAAATGAATAAAATTCCAGAGGGAGCGGAAATATGCCGACAAAAAGCAGGAGGGCAGTAATATAGACTACAAGAACAGGCATAACAGCTCCATCGTAAATGTTATAAGGAATCCAGAGATGATTCTGGTACTAAAAAAACAGTATAGCACCTGGCTTGATTAATGTACACCATTGCCTGCCCCTATAACCTCTTTTATTATACTATTCAGCCTCTATCCTTACAAAATACTTTTCTGTATCTTTGTATTCCACAACTTTTCACTCAGCACTCAGCACTCAGCACTTTCTTTCCATGCATGAATTTGATTTTCTTGGCGAACTGGTACTTATAGGTGCTCTTGCAGTTGCTATCATTCTTGTGTTCCAGAAGTTGAAGATACCCTCGGTTATCGGGTTGATTTTTACGGGTATTCTTATAGGTCCGTCAGGTATTGGTGCAGTGTATGACCAGAAACTCATTGCAACGCTTGCAGAACTTGGTGTCATTCTTCTCTTGTTCACCATCGGCCTGGAGTTTTCGCTCGATGATCTTAAAAAACTGAAAAACATTGTGCTTATAGGTGGAGCCGTTCAGATTCTTTTCACCGGTGTGTCCATCAGTGCTCTTTCCTACTGGTTTATGTTTGCCATCGGCCGGGGTATTACTTTTTCCTCAGCCTTGTTTCTTGGATTTACCTTTTCAGTCAGCAGTACAGCGATCTGTCTGAAAATTCTTTCCGACCGCGATGAGCTTGCTTTGCCCTATGGCCGAATTGCATTGGGGATTCTGATTTTTCAGGATCTTGCGATTGTCCCCCTGCTGATCGGTATTAATTTGTTGAACCCCAAGGCGACCCTCTCTTTCGCTTTGCTGGCTCAAAAAATCGGCATCATCGTCCTTTTTGCAGCCGCCATATTTATCAGTTTCAGGCTTCTTATGCCCAAAATGGTTCGCCTTATTGCCTCTCTTCATGCCCGTGAAGTTCTGGTGATCGGGGCACTTGTAATATGTTTCGGTGCGGCTTACCTGACCTCTCTTGTTGGTCTCTCGCTTGCTCTTGGTTCATTCGTTGCCGGTATGATTATCGCCAGTACCGACGAAAGTCATCAGATAAGTGTTACCATCGATCCCTTTCGCGAAGCGTTCAGCAGTATCTTTTTTATATCCGTAGGGCTTCTGCTCGACGTCAAAATGATTAATCTGCCGCTATTTATTTCAATAGCTCTTGTCGTCCTCCTGGTTAAAGGATTGATTGTTGCCGGCGTATCCCTTTCTCTTGGCAACTCACCGAGGGTCAGCATGATGGCCGGCATGGCGCTTGCCCAGATCGGTGAATTCTCCTTTGTCCTTGCAGAGACCGGTTTAAAGAACAACCTTATCAATCATGAGGTTTTTCAGGCTATGCTGGCTATCAGTGTGGTCACCATGATTGTAACTCCCGCAATGATTGCCATTGCTCCAAAATTTGCCGATCAGATGGTCCCTGCTCTCGGCTTCATTCCGCTTGTCTCAAAGGACTCTTCCGCTCTTCCAGTGCGCCCCCCTGACAGCACCATTATTTGCGCAGGAGAGATTCATGCGGCAATTATAGGTTTCGGCATCAACGGCCAGAATGTCGCTGCAGTGCTTCATGCAACCAATATCTCATACTCTGTGCTTGAAATTGACAGGGTGATGGTAAAAGCCATGAGAAAAAAGGGAGAACCGATTTATTACGGAGACTGCACTGATAAAAAAGCCCTTCTCCGTGCCGGGATAGATCATGCCCGTGCGGTAGTCCTTGGTATTTCAGATGCGACAGCAATTGGCCAAAGTATAGCGGTGATCCGCCAGATCAACAAGAAAGCCTTCATTATTGTAAGAGCAAGAACTCTTGATGATGTAGCAGCTCTCTACAAGGCCGGAGCCGATGTTGTCGTTACAGAAAAATTTGAAACATCCATCCAGATTTTTTCACTCCTGCTCAACCATTTTACCGTTGAACCCGAACTCATTCTCGAGCAGCAGGAAATCATAAGACGTGAATGTGAAAAAATATTTACCACAACTCCTGTTACGGTCAAATAAGCATTGTCTCACTGTTTTGCCGTCTCAGATGAACGTTCTGCTCACATATCCTTATCATGGGCCAATATTTTTGTATATTTACTAAAAATAAGACCATATCTCTTTTCACCCACACCCGATATGCGTTATGGCACACCACCAGTCACCTCCTACACAAAAATATACGGATTACCGCAAGGAACTTCTTGAGCTGAAGGTCTCCGGGGACAATGCAGCTGTAAAGCGTGCAACCTATGAGCTCTCCTTAATGGAAAAGAGTTGCTTTATCGAGCTCAATGGCATTGTTCATCATTATCACGATTCCGGCCCCAAAGATGCTGCCCAGACAGTGCTGCTGATTCATGGATGGGATTGCTGGTGGATGTGGTGGCATCATGTGATCAAGGACCTCAATGACCGCGGGATTCGAACCATCGCCTATGATATGCGCGGCCATGGTTGGTCCGACAGCGATCCAAAAAACCACTACCATATTGATTTTTTTGCGCATGATCTCAATGAACTTGTCATCAAACTCGGTCTTGAAAAATTTCATATTGCAGCATTTTCTTTCGGCCCATTTGTTGCACTTGACTATGCTCGTGTTCATCCCGAACTGATCCGTTCGATGACCTTCTTTAATTTCGGGTACCTGCACAATAGCGAGTTCATCAAAAACATTGCCTCTGGCACCATTACCTTTGTGTTCAATAATCTTTTACGCAAGCTCACATGGTGGTTGCCAGCCTATATGTTTGCACGGCTTGTTCTTGCCAAGAATACGGTAATGCTTCACGATATTCTTATAGGATTTAAAAGTCTCGGTCTCTGTGCTCCGGAAGCTATCGATCAGACAACCCGTCAGATAACCTCCTTCGAAATTACCGAGTCAGTTCCCGCTATGGTTGCAGCAGTAGATATACCGATTCTGTTTGTTGCCGGAGAGGGTGATTCGATAATGACCAGCGAAAATACCAAAATCCTGAAGGAGTATGCCCGCAAGGGACTCTATGTCTGTGTGCCGGAGTGCGGACACCTGATCACGGTTGAATTGCCCGAAACTGCCTCGGAGTTAATCTTGAGACATGTAGAAGCCTGTAGTTGAGTTTAATCTCCGCAATTGCGTATTGCGCGGATAAAAGCTCTCATTTTTAAGGGATCTTTTAATCCCGGAGCGCTTTCAACGCCACTTGCCGTATCGACAGCGTACGGATTGGTGCTTCTAATGGCATCGCCGACGTTTGATGCATCCAGCCCGCCCGCCAGTATGGCAAAACATGAGGGGTCCAGCTCATTAAAGATGCGCGAAGCCAGAGTCGTCTTGATACTTTTTCCTGTCCCGCCCGGCATTCCCGCTTGGTAGGCATCAAACAGAAAGGTATTGACGCCGCTCTCTTTTGCGAAGTCAAGCACCTCGGCAACAGCAAAGTCATCCTGCGGACGGTAAACCTTTATTACTTTTGCATGGGTAATGGATCTGGCATCTTCAGCGCTGTAATGTTCGTGGTGCAGCTGTGCTATATCCAGATTACAGAACCGGCAGATGGCATTGATTTCTTCAAGTGTCTGATCGACAAATATGCCAGCCGACTCTACAAACGGCGGCAGCTTTTTGATGATCTCCTTTGCCGTTTCAGGATTAATCATTCGAGGGCTTATGCTGCTGAAATTAAAGCCAAGAGAGTCAGCTCCTGCCCGACTTGCTTCAAGAGCATCCTGAAGCCGGGTTATTCCGCAGATCTTTATTTTTGTCATAAGCCTGGCGGTCTCCGTTTAACAAATTTCTTTCTAACGCTGCAGCTCAATAAGGATGAGCTTTCAAGGGGGTTGAGGGGAAGATACGTCATGCCATCTATAACAGCAAGCCTCTAATATGTCATCTGGTTGTGATTTTATCATATTGTGCGTATATTCGGCACCGGCTGTTTCATCCTGCCCGGGAAGTTACTAATTGCAATGGGGCGTCGCCAAGTGGTAAGGCATCGGCCTTTGGAGCCGACATCCGCAGGTTCGAATCCTGCCGCCCCAGCAAAAACACAAACAAAAAAGGCAACCTTTTGAGGGGTTGCCTTTTTTGCGTTCAGTAACCACCGCAATCAATAGCGGTAATGTTCAGGTTTGTATGGTCCATCGAAAGGAATGCCGATGTATTCCGACTGCTCTTTGGTCAGCCTTGTCAGTTTAACACCGAGCTGCTCAAGGTGAAGTCTTGCAACCTCTTCATCGAGCTCTTTCGGCAGGCGGTACACACCGATTTCATACTCCTTGGTCCACAGTTCGATCTGAGCAAGCGTCTGATTGGTAAAAGAGTTGCTCATGACAAACGAAGGATGGCCTGTGGCGCATCCAAGGTTGACAAGGCGTCCCTCTGCCAGAAGATAGATGGAATTACCGGTTTCAAAAGTGTATTTATCCACCTGAGGTTTGATGTTCAGTCGTTTTGCTCCCGCATAGGCATAAAGCTGCTCAACCTGAATTTCATTGTCAAAGTGACCGATGTTGCACACAATCGCCTCGTCCTTCATCTGCTTCATGTGCTCAAGGGTAATAACATCTTTGTTGCCCGTTGTAGTAACAAAAATATTTCCTTCCTTGACAGCCTCATCCATGGTAGCGACCTCATAGCCTTCCATGGCAGCCTGCAAAGCGCAGATTGGATCAATTTCCGTAACAATCACCCTTGCACCGTAAGCGCGCATAGACCTGGCAGAGCCTTTGCCGACATCGCCATAACCAAGCACAACAACAACTTTACCGGCAACCATGACGTCAGTTGCCCGCTTGATGCCGTCAGCAAGTGATTCACGGCATCCGTAGAGATTGTCAAACTTTGATTTGGTGACAGAGTCATTCACGTTGATAGCAGGGAAAAGAAGTTCACCCTTTTCCAGCATCTGGTAGAGGCGGTGAACACCTGTGGTTGTCTCCTCCGACACACCCTTCATTTCCGCAGCAACCTTGTGCCAGCGCTGCTTGTCTTCTTCAAAGACCTCCCTGAGCTGCTGGTAGAGTGCTTTCTCTTCAGCATTGCCTGGAGTTTTTTCAAGCAGTTCCGGATTATTTTCAATTTTGTAACCCAGTATGATCAGAAGGGTGGCATCTCCACCATCATCGACAATGAGGTTTGGTCCTTTGCCACCTTCAAATTCAAGGATCTGGCGTGTACACCACCAGTACTCCTCCAGAGTTTCGCCTTTCCACGCAAAAACCGGAACACCGGTTTTTGCGATTGCAGCAGCAGCATGGTCCTGTGTGGAAAAAATGTTACAGCTTGCCCAGCGAACCTCAGCACCAAGATCCACCAAGGTCTCAATGAGCACGGCAGTCTGGATTGTCATGTGGAGTGACCCGGAAATACGGGCTCCCTTCAGAGGGAACTTGCCCGCATATTTCCGTCTCGTAGCCATAAGGCCAGGCATCTCTTTTTCAGCGATCTCAATTTCCTTGCGTCCAAATTCAGCAAGAGAGATATCCGCTACTTTATAATCAAGCACCTCGGCAACTGTCATATCGTTATTTATAATTTAATAGGTTGAGATAGTTCAGGCTAGGTTGAATGCTTTCTTCAGCTCATCGACCTGTTCAGTTTTTTCCCATGGGAAGATATCACGGCCGAAATGACCATAAGCCGCTGTATCCTGATACTTCCAGCCCTGAGGTTTGTCCAGGCTGAACCGCTTTATGATAGCTGCAGGACGGAGATCAAAAATCACTTCCGCTTTTTCCTGGATCTGAGCATCATTCAATCCATGCTTGGCCGTATCATGAGTATTGATATAAATCGATACCGGGCGGGCAACACCGATAGCGTATGATACCTGAACCGTGCACTTGTCAGCAAGTCCGGCTGCCACAATGTTTTTCGCAACGTGACGGGCTGCATAAGCCGCACTGCGGTCAACCTTGGAAGGATCTTTACCGCTGAATGCGCCGCCGCCATGAGGAGCTGCACCACCGTAAGTGTCAACAATGATCTTGCGACCGGTCAGGCCGGTATCGCCATGTGGTCCACCGATAACAAATCGACCGGTAGGATTGATGTGCAGTTTTGTCTTCTCGTCGATCAGGTTTGCTGGAATAACCGCGTTGATGACATGCTTGATAATATCACCTTTTATGACCTCCTGCCATGCCGCTTCGCTAACGCCTTCCGGTTCAGGATCATGCTGCGTCGACACAACAACCGCATCAACACGCTTGACTACATCATTTTCGTACTCAAGAGTCACCTGGCTTTTCGCATCAGGACGGAGATAGGTTACTGCTGTTCCGGCTTTGCGCACGTCAGCCAGTTTTTTTACAAGCTGCTGTGCAAGCTGAATAGCGGCTGGCATAAGCTCAGGAGTCTCAGTGCAGGCATAGCCGAACATCATACCCTGATCGCCGGCGCCAACACGGTCAAACTCGTCAGCAATTTCTTCCTTGCGGTCAACACCACGGTTAATATCGGGTGACTGGCTGTGGAGAGCTGAAAGAACGCCGCATGAATTGGCTTCAAACATGTATTCGCCTTTAGTGTAGCCAATTTCAGTGACCACCTTACGGGCTATTGTCTGGATATCAGCTACACCTTTAGTTGTAACTTCACCGCCTACTATGACCTGGCCAGTTGTAACAAAAGTTTCACAAGCGACGCGTGAACTGGGGTCCTGACGAAGCAAATCATCAAGGACTGCATCGGAAATCTGATCGGCAACCTTGTCTGGATGTCCTTCTGATACGGATTCTGAGGTAAAGAAATACCTTTTCTGTGACATATTTCAATAAGTTTTTGATTTAACGAATACAGTAATTACAGCAGAATAAATCTGTATTGATCTGCAAGCTTTTTCGGTGAGAGGATTTCACGGGGAATCTACTGGACACGGAAAAAACTTCCGACAAGCTTCAGGGCGTAACCCTGTTTTCAGCTTGCGGCACCGTGTCCATAGATAATGGGGATGCCAAAAAAATACCGTTAAAATGTAAGCAATCGTCCTCTTCTATGCAAAAAAATCTCTTATCCTAATCGTATTTCCGAGTAATCGCCAATATTTATTTTCCGGGGAGTACCGGTAATAGAGGCATTATTTCCTACGATAGATTGTTCGAGAATGATAAGCTCAACATGCGAGTCATTGCCGATAATGGAATCCTTTACAAGAGCATTACTAATCACGGCATGTTCCCCAATCGTCGTATTAGGGCCGATAATTGCGTGCTCAAGAACGGCCGTGGCAGCAATAAAAACAGGATTATTAATAATACATCCGGGATATATTTTAGTCGTACTATGCTCTTTAAGAAGAATTTCATTGGTGGAAAGCAGCGTTTCCGGCTTGCCGCAATCGTACCAGCCGTGAACAGGAAAAGTGGTAAATGTTTCGCCACCCTCTATCATGAGTTGCAGAGCATCGGTGAGCTGGTATTCACCCTTGGTCTTTATCTCCTTATCAATGAGGTAATCAATACTTTTAAAAAGCGATCCGGCCTCTTTTAAAAAGTAAAGACCGACAATGGCAAGCTTGCTTACGGGAGTATCAGGCTTTTCGACCAGTTTAAGAATTTTTTCATCACGGGTTACAGCGACGCCGAACCTTCTGGGGTCCTCAACCTCTTTTACTCCAAGGGTAGAAACAGGGCTTTTCAAAACAGCTTCAAGATCAACATCAAAAATGGTGTCACCGAGTATAATAAACAAAGGCTCGTCTTCAGTGACGTAAGGCTTGCACATCCAGATGGCATGAGCCAGTCCCAGCAGCTCTTTCTGAGTGACAAAGGTGAATTTGATTGAGTAGTGCTGCAAAAGCCACTTTTCTATCATGTCCCCCATATAGCCGACGATGACGATCGCTTCATCGATTCCCGATGCGATCAGCTTGTCCATAATATGGCCGATAATAGGCTTGCCGGCCACGTTAAGCAATACTTTAGGATTCGAAAGAGTGTGCGGGCGCAAACGACTGCCCACCCCGGCAACAGGAATGATTGCTTTCATGTTTTTCTGATTTTTTTTGTTCTTTCATTTACACTACTAACCCCTCTTCTCATGTTACAAAAAAGAGTTATCAAACTAAAAGCACCAATTCCCTCCATTGAGTAATTTAAATACAGAAATCAGTTGTATTTTTCGTCCATGGCATGCATATTCGTCAACTGATACTAAATAATAAGAGATACAAATAAATTGATCCCTAATGGCAGGACGGTTCAAAGGAGTGTTTAAGCAATCAGGCGTTATTCCTGTTCTTGACAACAGGCTGGTGCTTATTACCTCCAGAAAGAGCGAACGCTGGATCATTCCCAAGGGATATGTCGAAAAAGGGTTGTCGCCCGCAGAATCAGCCGCAAAAGAAGCTTATGAAGAAGCTGGTTTAATAGGGGTTGTGCACCATAAAGAAACTGGAAAGTACCGTTACCGCAAATTTGGTAAATCATTTTCGGTTCTCGTCTATCCACTCTTTATTGAAACCATGCTTGATGAATGGGATGAAATGCACGATCGCCGCCGAAAGCTTGTCACTCCTGCTGAAGCCATCGAAATGGTCTGTCATGCAGAGCTGAGGCAGATCATTGGAGACTTTTTTCTGAACCATCGATGAGTCTGTGGTGCAGGTAATCGTTTCAGGGTGAATTTTATACTTCTCTTTGATTTTTCTATGTCTGCATTATTTCTTCTATCCCTTTTTTATGCAAGCGGTTAAATGCGGATTTCAGAGGTTGTGTTTTTTGAAATTATTTTTTGGTAGTTATTGTTCTTGTGGTATATTAGGAGCCTTCTACTGTTATGGAAGACGGGGTGTGGCGCAGTTGGTAGCGTGCCTGGTTTGGGACCAGGAGGCCCCGAGTTCGAGTCTCGGCACCCCGACAGAAAGTGGAGAAGTTCTGATGATTGATGCTGTGCCCGTAGCTCAATGG
>CAIVSG010000232.1 GCA_903908555.1 uncultured Chlorobiaceae bacterium
CTAAACCCGGCCAATTCTGTCCGGGGTCAGCTTATTGCGGTATGCTTATGGATACGATCATGGATACGATCATGAGATTATGGAATCTCCTTCAGGGCCCTTACCTGATACCCGTGGCAATTATTTTGTCCACCATTGTTTTTTATCTGGTGGCAAATTGGCTGTTCAAGATAGTCATAAAGGTTATTCGCTCAAGGATCAAGCATACCCGTGTATCCTATGAGCTGATGATCTGGCCATTCAGAATCCTTGTTTCCCTCATTACTCTCCCCCTTCTGCTTCATTATATACCGCTCACGCCTGCCGCAAAGGAGTTTTTTAAACATACCGTCCTCATCTGTTCCATTATCGGGTTTGTATGGTTCATTATGCGGCTGTTCCGGTTGTTTGAGCAGGTTATTCTCCAGCACTATTCGGCCAGAGTCAAAGAAAACGAGTCTGCAAGAAAAATTGCCACGCATGTCAGTCTTGCCCGCAAGATAGTGAATGTGGTTCTTATCCTTATTGCTGTATCGGGTGTGCTGATGACCTTTGATACGGTTCGCCAGGTCGGGTTGAGCATTCTGGCTTCGGCAGGTATTGCAGGAGTGATACTGGGTTTTGCCGCTCAAAAAAGCCTTACAACCCTTATATCGGGCATCCAGATTGCTATCACGCAGCCAATCAGTATCGGTGATGTTGTGGTGGTTGAAAAAGAATGGGGACGCATTGAGGACATTTCCCTGACCTATGTTGTCGTTCAACTCTGGGATCAGCGACGTATGATCGTGCCCATTACCTGGTTTATTGATCGTCCCTTTCAGAATTGGAGTCGTACCTCCCCGGAACTTCTTGGCACAGTGTTGATCTACCTCGATTATGGGATGCTACCCGACATCCTCCGCCAGGAACTCGAGCGAATTGTCTCTTCAACACCACTATGGGACAAGAGGGTTGTAAAAATGCAGGTGACCAACGCGAGTGAGAATTCGATAGAGATGCGTGCGCTCGTCAGTGCAGCGAACTCCTCGGAACTTTGGGAGTTGCGTTGTCTGGTTCGTGAACAGCTGATTGAGTTTATCAATCGCAATTATCCAGGCTGGCTGCCGAAAGTCACCATGGCAATGGAACAGAACAAGCCATCCGATAAAGTATAAAAAACTGTGTTTTTTATTGTTTTTTCCCTAGCTTCGCTGCTTAGTCTGCTCGTTCCATCATTCTTTGGATGGTTGGAATCGGTAGAAATCAGGTTTTTTTGCAGGTAAAAGTTTTGATCAGAAAAAAAGGAGGAAAACATGGCTCAAGCCAAACAAGGGGATACAGTAAAAGTTCATTATACCGGAACGCTTGAAGATGGCACGGTATTCGATTCATCGGCTGACCGTAAACCGTTGGAGTTTACAATAGGGGCCGGGCAGGTTATACCGGGATTTGATATTGCTGTACTTGATATGGCTATTGGAGATGTCAAGGTTTCCGTTATTCCAGCCGAAGAGGCCTATGGGACTCATAGCGCAGAACTGGTAACCGACGTAGACAGGGAGCGGTTTCCTGCCGATATGGAGCTGGAGCTTGGTCAGCAGCTTCAGGTGGGGCTTGCCGACGACCAGCAGGCGATTGTAATGGTTGTCGATATAAGCGATACAGTCGTGACGCTCGACGCCAATCATCCGCTTGCCGGACAGGATCTTACCTTCGAGATCGAACTTGTCGAGATTCTTTGAGTTGAGAGGCAGGAAAGTTCTTCCCGCTTTCCTGCCTTTCCTGCTTTCTCGTGTTTAATTTTCTTTTCGCTCAATGCACCGAGCACGAAATACAGGGATCGTAGGATCGCACCACCATTTCACAGAGCTTTTCTATCTCCTTGTCATTCTTTCCTTCTTGTAAGGCTTGTTCAGCAATGGCACCGAGATCGTACCCTATGTTGGCATTATTTTGTGTTGTCGGAATGACGCAGTCTGCACGAACCACCTTTCCTTCATCACTCGTTTCCATATGGTGATACAGAATCCCGCGCGGCGCTTCAACCGCTCCTGTTGCCGAACCGGCTTTCGGTGAGTATGGTGTTCTAATCTCCCGTAGTTCCATGTCGAGCAGCGAGTCTATCAGCTCCCTTGCATCCTCAAGAATATGAACACACTCAATAAGCTGAGCTATGTTGTTCATAAACGGATTGTGGCATACTGCCTGGAGATCAAAGGATGCAGCAACCTCCTTTGCTTTCGGGTGCAGCAGATCGTAGTTGTTGTTGAATCGGGCCAATGCACCGGCAACTGACGATTCTCGGCTGAGCCTGGTGAATTTCGACGTTGAAAAATCACGCATGTATTCGTTGGTCATCAACTGGTACTCATTCTCATCCTGTTTAACACCATCAGTCGAGATAATACTCCCGCCAATCGATGGATAGCTTGACCCGTTACAAAGAGAGATAAATTCTGTTTCCCGTTTGAACTCCGGAATCTTGAGGGAACGGAAAAAAGAACATGCTGTGTCGAGTGCCGGCTTGCTTTCCAGAATCATTGTTCGAAGTTGCAAGAGCTGCTGCTTTTCGGGAGCTTTGCTCAGTCCGCCGACCACAAGGCTGACCGGGTGAGTGCATCGCCCTGCTGAAACTGTGCTGATCTCGTTGCCGAGTTCTTTGAGCCTCAGTCCCGCCTTGATAAGATCGGGGTGGGAGGTAATCAGCGGCAGAACACTTGAGGCGCCGGTAAAGTCGGGAGCAACAAGAAAAAAAAGGTGTAGGGCATGGCTTTGCAGGGTTTCGCCGTGCATGGCAAGGAGCCTTGTTGTTTCTGCAACAACAGGAGGTTCTATTTTCATTGCCCGTTCCAGTGCCCTTATACTGGCAAGGGCGTGGCTGATTGAGCAGATTCCGCAGATTCTTGATGTTAAAAAAGGCACTCTTTCAGCACTCATGCCTTTGACCATCACTTCAAAAAAACGTGGCGTTTCAACTACAGCCCACCGAGCATCAAGAAGCTTTCCCTCCTTGACTGTTATCGAAATGTTTGCGTGGCCTTCCACTCTGGTCAGGTGATGGATATCGAGACTATAGTCACGCTTCATGGTTGCTGAATCCTTCAAATGCATTATAAAAAGCAATCTTTTCCTGCAGGTCATCGAGGCTGAGCTCTCTTGCTTTGACCAGTTCCACAAAGGCCGGCATGTTGATCTCTTCTGACGGGCCGCGGCACCCGAGACAGGGCGTTTTTCCTGTTGTGCATACAGCATTGCATCCGCCACGGGTGATCGGCCCGAGACAGATTTCGCCGAGCTCGAACAGGCAGGTGTTGAGTTGTGCCTTGCATTCAAAACATACAGGGTGTTTGGGGAGTGTCACCAGAGAGCCTGTGGCAAGGTTTACCATGACACGCTCAACCTCTTCTTTGTTTACAGGGCACCCTGGAATTGAAAGGTCAACCTTGACCACGTCGCTGATTTTTTTTACCGGCATGGTCTCTACCTTCATTCCAGGATAGACTTCAGCGACCAATTCCTTGAGAGAAAATTTATTTTTCAGGCTGTTGACCCCTCCGAAACATGCACAGCTTCCAAATGCTACAAGAGTTTTTGCCTGGCGTCTTATTGCCTGCAGCCGTTCCACCTCATCCTGCCGGCTGATGCTTCCTTCAATGAGGGCGATGTCGTAATCGTCGAACTGCTCGCTGGAGAGCTCCCTGAAATTTTTGATATCAAGCAGTTCAAGAAAGTCTATTAGTGTTGACTCCCTGTTTGCGAGCTGCAGCTGGCATCCTTCGCAGCAGGTGAAGTCGAAAGAAGCGATCTTCAGTTTTTCAAAAGTAAATCCCCGATGCTTCATGCAGATGGTTCTAAATGGCTTCCTTGAGATTCATAACCGACCAGTAATCGAAAACCGGGCCGTCTACACAGGTAAAGGTTGATCCGACCATGCAGCGGCAGCATTTTCCCATACCGCAGTGCATCCTTCGTTCCAGCGAGACGAACATGCGGTTCATGGGAATACCGAGGTTGTCAAGGTAGCTGCAGACCACCTTGAACATGACCGGAGGTCCGCAGACAATTGCATAGGTATGCTCAGAGTCAATGGAAATATCCTGGAAAAGATCAGTGATCATTCCGCTTTTCCCCCTCCATCCAGCTTCAGCGTGCTCTGCAATGGTATGCAGAGTGATATGATTGATCTTTTCCCATTCGTCGAATTGATAGGTGAAGAGCAGTTGTGAGGGCTCTTTTACACCGTAAAGTACAGCAACATTGAGAAACCTTTCCCGATGCTCGCTGATCCAGAAAAGAGGCGCACGCAGCGGTGCAATGCCAAGCCCTCCGGCAATAAGAAGAACATTGTTTCCGGCCATCTCATCCATGGGAAATGACGATCCAAACGGCCCTCTTATGGCGACGTGAGCTCCCTCGCTGAGCGTGAATAAGGCGGAGGTGACATGGCCTGCTTTTCGGATACAGAGCTCAAGAAACTCATGATTGCTGTTCGAGCTTGAAATTGAGATCGGTACATCTCCGTAGCCGGGCAGTTCAAGCATAAGAAACTGGCCTGGCTTGAACCTGAAAATTCCCTGTTCATGAGGGTCGATAATGCGGAGCTTGAAAAGCTTTTCCTGTTCCGTGAGGCGTACGATATTGGTGATGATGCATTTATGCCCCATGTCCGTTTTCATGAACTCAGAACGGCGATTGAAATCAGGAATTGAAGAGGTGAAATCCTCCCGGTTTATATCCTGTCGGGGGATGACGAAATGTTTGTCAGGCATGACTCTTTTTCCATTCTGAGATCGTTGATCACATCTTTAGGATTTATTCCAGCCAGGCACGCCCTTCCGCACCGGTTGCAGCCCACACAGATCTGCTGGTTTGCATTTTCGGCAAATCCCCGGTGCTGATGGTAATAGCGGTATTTGAGCCGGTCGCCGTTTTTGGGGCGGAAATTGTGTCCCCCTGCAACTTCAGCAAAGTCAACGAGGTTGCAGGAGTAAAGTTTTTTCTGCCGGGTAGCACCTTTCAGATTGGTATCAAAGGACTCCTCGACAGAATAACAGTAACATGTCGGGCAAACCATGGCGCAGGTGCCGCAGTTAAGGCATTTGTTTCCCCATTTTTCCCAGACGGGCGAGTCAAACTCAATATCGAGAATGCTTGGGAGCGCAGTGACGTCGACTTCCGAGCGAAAACTGTCTGAAATAATTTTACGGCGTTCAACAAGTCGGCAGTTGTCGTCATCAATTGGATCGCGGGTATCGCACTCTTTTAGAAAATTGAAGGCTTTCGATGAGTTTATAGAGAGGTAGTAATTCTCTCCGATATCAGAACAGAAGAGGTTGAATCCGGTCGAAATGGTGTGATGGTTCATGGACTTGCAGAAACAGTCAGGAAGCGGCAGGTGGTCCATGCCGATCACAAAGGTGTTTTTGCGCTTTGCCAGATAATAAGGAGAAGGGAAGTGGCCTTTGAGCAGAACATCGTCCAGAATATTCAGTGCGCTGATATCACACGCTCTTAGCCCGATAAGAACAATGGGATTTCCTTCGTAGGATATCTGCTGATCCCACTCTTGATCCTGGAAGACAAAGCGCGAAAGCTCTTCCCGGAATGGAAGAAAAAAGTGTTTCGCTGATGAGGCTGTTGCGGTATAGTCAAAAGCAACATCGTCAGATGACGTTACCGGCAGAAACTGGTATACAGCTTTTCCCCGGCTGTCAGTGTCAACCTGCCGGGGCCCGAAAGAGGTATTATCCCGGAGCAGGGCGTCAGTAAACCGTTTGAACTCAGATTTTGCAATGACTTTGTATATCATCGAGCCCTACTCCTTTCCTTTTGATTCCAGGAAAAAGTTGACCAGCAAGGATTAATGCTCTCTTATCTTAAATAAGAGCAATACCTTTTTGTAAGAACACAACTCCAATACTTAAGGTTGCCATTTATTTTTAAATCCTCTTTTCAAGCACGTAAACCTTGTCATGTTTTCTGACCTTTGAGCACTTGATGGTCACGCTATCGCCTTTTTCTGCAGCTGTGGTGGCGAGATCGTTTGTATAAAAAGAATCAGCCATCACCGTTACCACTCCCGTTTTAGCTCCCAGAATAGAGAGCTTTTCACCACTGTTGAGACCCCGTGCACAGATGACGATTTCTGCCACCCCTGCTTTCGGGTAATATTTCTTTACATCTCCGATAAAGATTTTCTTTTCCTCTGCCATTGAGCCGTACTCTTTTGTCCATGCCTCAATTGGTCTGCCGAAATAAAACCCTTCAGAAAATCCGCGGTTATAGACAAGGGCAAGCTCTTTTTTCAGCGTACTGGTCAGTGCATTGTACTCTTTCCTGAACTGCGGGTCGTTACGATGCTCTTTACAGAAGTCGATCGCTTTGCGATATGACGCAGTGACTGTATTGACATATTCAGGGCTGCGGCTTCTCCCTTCAATCTTGAACCCACTGATTCCTGCATCAATAAGGGCATCTATAAATTCGATAGCGCAAAGGTCCTGGGGACTCATGACATAGTCGGTACCAATTTCCAGCTCCTCGTTTTCCTCCGGATCGGTAATGATATACTGCCGCCGACAGGGCTGAACGCACTGTCCGCGGTTTGCCGAACGGCCAAAAACATCCTGCGACATAAAACATCGCCCCGAAACAGCGACGCACATCGCCCCGTGAACAAAGCATTCAATACGCACGTCAAGCCCGTCAGCTTTTATTCTCTCGGTAATGTGTCGCACCTGTTCCAGGGTGAGTTCCCTCGCCAGTACGATCATTTTTGCTCCAAGTCCGGCATAAAACTTTACCGCACTGTAGTTGCTGACGGAAGCCTGTGTGGAAATATGAAATGGCATATCTGCTTTCCGGCACGCTTCGACGACAGCCATATCCGAGCAGATGACAGCGTCGAATCCTTCTTTTTTGGCTGCAGCAACGGTTTGAGTCATCTTCTTCAGTTCACCATCATAGACAATGGTATTCAGCGCCAGGTAGCTTTTGGCGTTGAACTCAGTGCAGAGCGCTTTAAGGGTAGGAAAGTCCGAAATGATGAAGTTGCTGCTTCCGGCGCGCATGTTATAGCCTTCCGCTCCGAAGTAGACGCCGTCCGCTCCGGCCTTCAGTGCGGTTTGCAAAC
>CAIVSG010000233.1 GCA_903908555.1 uncultured Chlorobiaceae bacterium
GCTCACGTCCGATCTTCCCTCATAGTAAATTCCCCCCAACTCATAACGGGCTCCATCGGTTCATTGATTATCTTGTGCAGGACACCATAGCCGATGAAGATGAACTGCATCAGGCTGTCAGTAATAATGACAATTGATGCTGAGGATGTAAGTTTGCTGAATATGACGTATATTTCCCAATATTCGAGCTGGCGGGAACTTCTGGAACTATAGGGTTTTAGCAGCTGTTTTGTACCGATCCATATAAGACGCTGAAATAAAAAGAGATTTATGGCATAAGTGGTTGAGAATAAAAAAATTAACGGCGTTTTATAAGATTTTGAACTTCCTGCTTATATGGGTTAGAATTAATAAATCTGCGGTATAGGCGGATCCATCTAATTATTGTTAGACGAGTGATCGAAGGTACAATACTATGAAACACAAGAACCTCCCCAATGAAGTAAAGAGAATGAATTCAACTCCCCCACGAAAGCTTGACGACTTCTTTATTCTGATTCTAAGAGATCCTCTGCTTTGGGTTCTTACAGGCTTTGCTTGCACTATTCTAACTATCGTTCTAACTCCTTACATTTTCGACCGCCCCGGTGCGGTGCTTGTGATTTTGTTCCAAGGTCTTCTTCCTTTTCTTGTGTCCCTCGTTGCAGTTGCAGTGCTGGCGCTAAAACAACGCAAGGAGTCTGTTCGCGACATAAACAAACTACTCCTCTTCTATGTCGCGCTCATTATCCAGTTCGCAAATCTCTACTTCCTGTTGGTGATTGTTATGTCGCCATTCGGCAAACCTTTCGATGGCATCTCCTTCCAAGATGTCTCCTTGAATAGCGATGGGTGGCGGCTCTCTTTCTATTGGTCAGCGTTTTTGACGTATGTCGATTGTTTGCACTACAGCGTTGTCACCACGACCACTCTGGGATTTGGCGATATTACGCCTGCCCAGTGGTACACCAAACTTCTAACTGACGTCCAGGTACTTACTGGTCTTGCCATTGCAGTTGTAGGGATCGGGCAGTATTTTTCCCCCGCATCCCGTGCCAATGACGACAAAAGAGAGAAAGTGGAAAGAGACGTCTAACAAGGTCATGCACGCGGACACCGAACCACGCCGGGCTTATTTTTTGGCGTTTCTTCAAGTCCATCGGCGGCGTGGTTCGGTGCAGGTGATGACCGGCGTTAGTCGGCAGTCGGCACAATTACCTCCCATGATGCAAGAATCGCCTATCACACCCCTTTTTCTGACTGCTTCTGAGTCAGGGCAACAGTTGTCCAAAACAGTTCAAGACTCTTTACAGATTTTGAGGAAAGTTTTCGCCGAACTTGTCTCTGACATGGCTAGTGCCTTCATAAAACTTCCAGGAGAACTCCGCCCTGCAATGCGGTCATTGGCTGATCTTGGATGGTTTCCTTCAGGCGAAATGGGTATGTCCGAAATACACGCATTTCGGCAATTTTGCGATTCCGGGAATAAAGTTGCTGTTGATAACGCGATGACCGATTGGCTCTGATCAGAAATGCCGGAAATACGAAAACGGCTGACGAACCGATTCACCCATAGACGCAGTATGCTGGAAGCAGCTTTTGCAGCTCATGAGTCCGGCCAGTATGAGCTATCCATTCCCGTCTTTCTCATTCAGGTGGAAGGCATGTGCCAAGAAGTACTGGGAACTAAGCTGTTCTCTACTACAAAGGGCGTACC
>CAIVSG010000234.1 GCA_903908555.1 uncultured Chlorobiaceae bacterium
ATAAAGAACTTTAAAATTTCGTCTGGACATCTATATGACACTCAATCTATAATTTTTCATGAAAAGCTTTCATAGAACTACATTAGTTTCTAATTTACGAATTTTCACAGACACATACAATCAAGCCTCACTCACCAAGGAAGCAAAGGATTTTCATGCCGAGTAGCTCCCGCATCATAAATGTGTGCCTTATTCTCCTGCTCTGGCTTACCAGCGGCTGCGCTTCTGATCGGCCACCTTCGGGCGGGCCGCTTGATACAACTCCATTGCAGGTGATCTTTTCTGATCCCGCTCCGTCAACCGTGCAAGTCTCTACAGAGAAAATTCACCTGACGTTCAACCATGCTGTTTCCGCACGGCAATTGCTCAATAGCGTAATCATCTCTCCATCCATTGGCGCCTGCGATATTGCCGTTTCCGGAAAAAATGTTGAAATAAAAGGGTTCAGGCCTCTTGAAAACGACAGAACCTACATCCTCACCATCGACAAGAGGCTCAAAGACAACAGTGGCCGCACCTTTTCGTCCCCGTACAGCATCGCATTTTCGACGGGAGTTGTTATTGATAACGGGACAATAAGTGGAACAGTGATCAATGCTGACTGTTCACCGGCAACGAATGCGCTGATCGTTGCGTTTGCTGAACGCCCTGAAACTGCGGGAATCGGGAGCCTGCTGCAGAGAGAACCAGATTATTTCATACAGACAGACAGCTCAGGATCCTTCTCTTTGGAGCACATTGCCAACGGATTGTACCGGATTATTGCTTTCAACGATCGAAACAGTGACCTGCGCATTGACACGGCATCGGAGGAAATCGGCCTCTGCAGTAGAGCGGTTCTTCCAACGGGCACCTCCAATCTTCTTTTCAGGCTTTCCGAAATAGCACAGAAGAGCGGTAAATTTCCCTCAAGAGCAACCAGCAATGCGCATGCCCCTTATGAAACCGGAACCATATCGGGAAGCTGCTTTGCCTCCGGGCAGTATGTTATTGTTGAGGCATCAAGTTTGACGGCATCGTACCGCACAACAGCATCGCGCGACCGAAAGGGAGAGCTACACTACTCTTTCCCGGAACTTCCTCGCGGCAGCTATACCATCAGCGCATTTATACCCTCCGACGGCCAGAAGCCCAATTTCGAACGGCAATGGAATCCAGGTTCCATCGAGCCGTTTCAGCCCGCCGAACCATTCGGATTTTATCCGGAAAAGGTAACCGTACGTCCGCAATGGACAACAGAGCATATCGACATTCGAATCACCACGTCCAAGTAATAAAAACAATTTTTTACACGATGAATACATCTTCCAGAATTGGTCCTAATTCCATTATACAGACGGTTGCTGCCCTTGAGACTCTGTATGGTAAAACAAAATCTGACGCACTCCTTCGCAAAATCGGCCAGGGGTACCTTATCGGAAACCTGCCGAAAGAGATGGTAGAAGAGGCGAAATTTCATTCACTTGTCGTTGCGCTGCAAAAAGAGATCGGAGAGACTTCCGCGATTCTCAAAGATGCTGGAGAACGGACCGCCCGTTACCTTCTGAAAGTGCGTATTCCCGTCATTTTCCAGAAATTCCTGAAACTCCTGCCACCCCGCTTCGCATTCCGGCTTTTCCTTTTTGCCATCAGCAAAAACGCCTGGACCTTTGCCGGAAGCGGTGAATTCACCTACTCCATGAACCAGCCGCCTGAAATAACCGTCAACGTAACCTTTCCGTCCCATCCAGTCGTCGGAAACTTCTATCTCGGAACCTTCAACGCCCTTCTGCAGGAACTGGTCAACCCGGCAACAAAGATCAAACCTGACATCCGCAAGGAGAACGGGAACATACGATGCCACTATCAGTGTGAAATTTGAACGAATACCATGTAAAAAGGCAGCCAGAAAGCTGCCTTTTTTTGTGCTGATGTGAGAGCCCTAACTACTGCCAGCCGTTGACCATTTTGAAAATTTCCCGGTCGCCGATCGGTACTGGTACCGAGGCAATAGGGTTGTCCTGAATGAGGTAATCGGCAATTTCATTGTA
>CAIVSG010000235.1 GCA_903908555.1 uncultured Chlorobiaceae bacterium
TGACCATGGGCCGGGTCTATAAATCGGTCATCGACAAAGAGCGTCGTGGTGAATACCTTGGTGCAACAGTTCAGGTTGTGCCTCATGTGATCGACGAAATCAAGGACAGGATGGCTGAACAGGCCAAAAACAGCAACCTTGACGTGCTTATTACCGAGATAGGCGGCACAATCGGTGATATCGAATCGCTCCCTTTTCTTGAAGCCATGCGCCAGATGAAGCTGGATATGGGCGACAGCAACCTCTTGAACATCCATCTCACGTTTGTTCCCTATATCAAGGCTGCAAGCGAACTGAAAACAAAGCCAACCCAGCACAGCGTTAAAATGCTCCTTGGAGTCGGTATACAGCCTGATATTCTGGTTTGTCGCAGTGAAAAACCTTTATCCCGTGAGATAAAGAACAAGGTTGGGCATTTCTGCAACGTCAACGAACTCGATGTTATCGGTCTTAACGACTGTGAAACAATTTATGATGTACCGCTGATGCTCCTCAAGGAAAAACTCGACCTTCGCGTTCTTAAAAAGCTCGGGTTAAAAAAATTCAAGGAGCCCGACCTCGACTACTGGCGCGATTTCTGCAACAAGGTTAAATTTCCGCAGGATGGCGAGGTCACCATCGGTATCTGCGGCAAATACACCGAATACCCTGATGCCTACAAATCTATACTTGAGTCCTTTATTCATGCCGGAGCAAGCAACAACGTAAAGGTTAGCGTCAAGCTGCTCAGGGCTGAGGATGCCGAATTGAAGGGATTCGATTTTGCAAAAGAGCTGGAGGGTGTCAGCGGCATACTGGTTGCACCCGGCTTCGGAGATCGAGGCATCGAAGGGAAAATCAAGTTTATCCAGCATGCCAGGGAACAGAACATTCCCTTTTTCGGCATCTGCCTTGGCATGCAGTGTGCCACAGTTGAATTTGCGCGAAACGTATGCGGTTTACAGGATGCTAACTCGACAGAGTTTAACAAGCGTACCCGATTTGCGGTCATTGACCTCATGGAGCATCAGAAAAAGGTCAAGGAGAAAGGAGGCACCATGCGTCTTGGCAGCTTCCCCTGCATTCTCAAAGAGGGCTCAAAGGCCCATGAAGTCTATCAGAAGTTTCTTATCAATGAGCGGCATCGCCATCGGTTCGAATTCAATAATAGTTACCGTAAAAACTTTGAGGATGGCGGCATGATTTTTTCCGGCACATCGCCAAACGGCGAGTTGGTTGAGATTATAGAGTTGAAAGATCACCGCTGGTTTGTCGGCGTGCAGTTTCACCCTGAGCTGAAGTCAAGGGTGCAGAAAGTGCATCCTCTCTTTCACGGCTTCGTCGCAGCAGCCAAAGAGTACACCAGAGGCTCTCATCAGCTAGATCTGACGGTCGATATGCCCTCTTTTCTCCCTGTCGACAACGAGCCGGTCCAATAAAGCCTTTATTGCTCAGAGACCAGTTTGTTGCCGAGTTATTATCCCCAAAAGCCCATCCCTCAAAACGATGGGCTTTTGGGTTTCCTAAAAATCTTCCCCCTCATTGTCCCGTAGCTACCATAAGTCCTATAGGCCCTATACGATCTGTAAGTTCTATTATTAATGCGCGCGGTCTTCATTTTCTTGCTGTAGTTAATCTGTTAATATCGAGTGGATAAAGTGGAGCAACGTGAAAGGAGCGTGTAA
>CAIVSG010000236.1 GCA_903908555.1 uncultured Chlorobiaceae bacterium
CATCGGTAGTCGGGTTCATCAATCTGGTATAGATATTGCCAAGCTCTTTCAGGGCAAAAAGGTTTGCGGCATGTTCCGTGTTCTTAAAGAGATAGGAACTTGTACGGTAAACCGGCACTCCACGGGACTGTGTAGCATCAATAGTTTGGCCAGCATGAAGGGCCAGAGTTTCAAAGCGGTAATTTTTTTCACTCATCGGTAATACTCCTTGTTTTGTTTGTTGTTTTGTTAAAAAGTTAATCCACTCTAACATGCGGCGACGGCAAGATTCGAACTTGCGATTAATTTAGGTTTTGCAGACCCTGGTTTGAACCTCTCACCCACGTCGCCCCGAAAATGTTACTTAGTTTCCCTCTTGTTTTACCGGGCTTGCTTGCCGAAAAGTTTGTATCGTTGCAGATTAAACTGGTAAAACAGAAAACATCCAAAGCAGAATCCCAAAAGAGCAATTGTCGCCGCAACGGCAACAAACCCTGATAATATCCATCCGGTAAGAGGTGCTCCGGCAAGGAAGGCGATCTGGGCTCCGCCGAGCAGAATTGCTGCAATGGAGTTATTGAACCGCATCAGTCTCGGATCTTCTGTGGGTGCAGTCTCATTTTGCTTGGCAAAAATGCGGGATCCAATGATGTAAATAAGACTGCCGGTTTTGCCGAACGCTACTGCAGATGCTATGATAAAAAACAGTGCTGTAGTTATTATCGGCTGCTGAATGATTATAGCAGTCGTGATGCCCACGAGCAGCACCCACCTGTTAAGCTTGACGATCGGTATTGGAATACCCACGCATGTTGCTGCCGTTTCTGTTGTTGACATATTTGTTATCCTCTGGTTATCGTTGTATGAATTATTAATTGAAATAAAAAAAGCCGGTTCTGACATTCAGAACCGGCTTTAAAGACTTTACGTACTACATGAAATCATGAGTCAGTTACGTCGTGCTCCCCGATATCCTTTTGTCAGAATGTTTCTGCAATCCGCAACAGCAGCAGCACATTATGTAGATTGTCGAGGCCTTTGATTTCATGAGTCGTGTATGATTCTAATTACCGTTAACGATTGTTAACTCTTTTCTCAGAATTTTCCAAAAAAAAGTTTGATTTTGTTCATTTATTTCCCCCTGTCATTTCGAAAGAATGTGAGAAATCTCTTCGAAAAAATATCGCCGAATTGACAAAAGGGAATTACCGAACAGCTTTAGTTAACTCCAAGAATAACGCTTGACGCTTTGAACACTGCGCAGCTCGTGTCACCCTCTTTCAGTCCAAGCTTTTCGGAACTGCCATGGGTAATAATAGCGGAGATAACGTTACCTCCCCCGATTTCAACATCAACCTCAGTACTGACTGGCCCTTCAATAAGCTTGGTTATTTTTCCGGGGATAACATTGCGTGCACTTAATTTGGCATCGTGCAGTTCCTGGGCGATAATGATCGAACTGGATTTTATGATTGCGTAGGCATTCATACCCTCTTTAAGTCCAAGGTTATCGACTGCGCCGTTTGTAATTGTTGAAACTATGCGGGTCTCTGCACTGATCTGGAGGATGACTTCGGCGTTTACAGACCCTTGGGTGATTTTTTCAATGGTTCCTGAAAAGACGTTGCGAGCACTGATTTTCATTGATATTCTTCTTAGAAATTGATAAAGATTACTCGTTTCTCCGAGCCGGCTTTCAAGATTCTGGAGAAACTTCCGGTGTTCTTCCTGAACAACCCGAAACTGTTCGATAACTTTTTTTCCCTCTTTTGTCAGAAAAGTTCCTCCTCCGCCTTTTCCACCTGTAACTCGATCTACAAGAGGTTTTTCAGCAAGGTTATTGACCAGATTGACAAGATGCCACGCAGTTTTATAACTGATTCCAACCGCTTTCGCTGCGCTGTTTATAGAGCCAAGCTCATCGATTTTCTCAAGCAGTGCTATTCTGTCGCTACCCAGAAACTTGTTCTGTGATTTCTGAAACCAGATTGAGGCCTCAAGCCCTATTTCTTCTTCTTTGCATTTCGCCATGAGCACTTAAACTCTCGATTATAAAGACTTTCCGTTAAGGGGTCATCTTTTCGTCAAATATAAGTTTTTCCATCAATAGAGTTTCATCACTTTACTCTCTTTACTGCCCACCTCCAACTGCAACAACCGATTTCTCTCAGCACTCGTGTCTCAGCAATCAGCACTAAAAAAAGAGGGGTTGTCGTTTGTTGTTATGAATCGTTCGAGATGAATCTATCCCAATACATAGAGTGGTTACAAGCAAAAGGCTTATTCTGTTTCAGTGGGGCGGAAGCTTCTTTAGCTCTTGGATCAAGTACTATTGCTACTCGTGACGCATTGCGTCGTCTGCGTTACAAGGGTGTCGTCGCTGTGCCGCACCGAGGATTTTATGTGGTTGTCCCGCCGGAATACCGTAAGATGGAGTGCTTACCGGCAAACCAGTTTATTCCAGCATTGATGGAATATCTAAAAGAACCCTTTTATGCCGGGATTCTCTCCGCCGGTGAGTACTATGGCGCAGCCCATCAACGTCCTCAGGTTTTTCAGGTTATTCTGGAGCATATACGCCCTGGAATCATCTGTGGTAAGGTGAGGGTTGATTTCATCCAGCGGAACAATGCAGCTCTCATGCCGACCCGAGACTTCAAAACTCCACGAGGGTACCTCAAGGTATCTACTCCCGAGGTGACTGCTTATGATCTAACCGGATATCCTCATCATGCAGGAGGGCTTGATAATGTTTTAACAGTACTAATTGAATTGGCTGAATCCCTTGATGCAGGGAAATTGGTTGCTATTGCAGGGTTGTCCCCCATTACCTGGTCTCAACGTTTAGGTTACTTGCTGGAATTGATCGGCGAGGATGGATTGGCTGAAGGTTTAGCCGCTTATGTTGCTGAGCGAAAACCAGTTCCGGCTCTTCTTTCCCCATCACAGCCGCATCAAGGTGTTCGCCAAGTCTCCCGCTGGCGGCTTCTCCCAAACGAAACGGTTACTCCTGATTTATGATTCCTCTTGACTATATCACCCAGTGGCGTGAGAACGCTCCTTGGCAGCAGACTCTATGTGCTTGAAGTGCTCGCTTCACTGTTTCCAGGGTGTGTATGGCAAAATACCCAGGGGGAAATGATGCTTCTCAAATAAAAACAGCCCCCCCACCATCAGATTCACAAACAACCCATTCATATACGCCGCCCGCTGATTCTCATCACGTTACTCTCTTCCCCTTCACCTGCCAACTGCCTCCTGCTGACTGCCAACTATTTTATCTTCACTCAGCACTAAGAAAAAGAGCTCCTCATTGTCATCCCGAACTCCCGTGAGGGATCCATCCACAATTAGTTTCACTCCGTCGATCAATAGCAATTACAAACCCAGCTTGATCCGTCAGGCGTTTGTTCATCTCATCGCAAGAGTTTTAGAGTCCTGTAAAAAAAGAATAATAATGCTGAAATAATAAATGCACCTATGACGGTAAATGTCCTACGTCCGCATCTATACTACATGGAAGGAGTGTATTTGTGTTGTAACGAAAGTGGTATTAGCTCCTTTACTTGGCTAATAAACCAAAAACTCTCAAGGGCAAAAGCAGTAACCCTGCTTCATGATAATTGGTACTGTTGGAGACAACGTGCTGTGTTTATTGCAGCACAGTTCATGGGGATGTTCCCTTCTAACGATAAACAGTGAAATCATGCGTAAACAAATATTGGTACCATTATGCCTTCTTGTTGGTCTCGGTCCAGTTCTTACCGGATGCGCGACTATAATGGACGGCTCAAAGCAAAAAATCAGCTTTTCAAGCAACCCTTCAAACGCTGCGGTAACCATCGACGGGAAGAATGTTGGCCTAACTCCTTTGACAGAAGACCTGTCAACAAAGGATATCCACACCGTTAAAATGGTATTGGCAGGTTATCACCCCTATGAGATGACC
>CAIVSG010000237.1 GCA_903908555.1 uncultured Chlorobiaceae bacterium
ATAGTGCTGGAGAATAACCTGCTCAAACAACCGGAACAGCCGCATAATGAACCATACAAACCCGATAATGGAACCGATGAGGAGTGTATGTTTAAAAAACTCCTTTACGTCTGGAGTGAGATGTATATAATGAAACAGCAGGGGGAGAGTAAAGAGGGAAACAAGTATTCTGAATGGCCAGACCATCAGTTCATAGGATACCAGGGTACCCTTGATCCTTGAACGGATAACCTTTATAACTATCTTGAACAGCGAATTTGTCGCCAGATAAAAAATAATGGTGGACAAAATAATTGCCACAGGTATCAGGTAAGGGCCCTGAAGGAGATTCCATAATCTCATGATCACATCCATAAGCATACCGCAATAAGCTGACCCCGGACAGAATTGTCCGGGTTTTCTGATGTCCTATCCTTTAAGGCGATCAAATTCACTGCGGGAGCGACTCACGCAATCCTCAATAGCCATACCTCCAAAGTAATTGCCGGTCATCAGCAGAGTCTTTTCCTTCTTCAACAAAGCATTGGTTTTTTCAAGCCACTCATGATGACCCATTTGCAGCGATGGAACGGTATTGATTTTTGAAACCGTGTGTTCTATTTTCGACATGCTGACTCCGAGAACCTCCGTAATACGGTTGCGCTTAGCCTTGTCATCAAGACCGGGTTTGAAATGGAAGACAAAACCACGATAGTTATCGTCGGGAACGGTATCACGCGACACCACGGAATAAAACAGATCGTCAGGAGAAATAAGCGCAGCAACCGGTTTCAAGGAAATATTCTCCTTGCGCAGAATGACTCCAAGAGAATCAACGTCAGCTGCCTTCAGTTGACCGAAATGTTTTGCTATTTCAGGTTTGATATCCTTTAACAGATTTGATGAGACCATAGATGGAGTTGCCAAAACAAGGGTTTTTGCGGAATACTCACCGCCATCTGCAGTTCTTATCTCATACAGGCCATCGACATACCGCACTGAATTCACATTCTGATTGGTGAAAACGTTCAGCCCGCTCCTGGCGGAAATCGCCTTTGCAACGCTTTGCAAGCCATTTTTGAACGTATAGTTCTTCAGCACATCCTTTCTTTTTTCCCTGCTTTTAAACATCATCTCAGCAGGAAAATTATCTGTCGGCTGTGAAGGGACAGCATTGAAAAAATGACTGATTACTTTACGATAATTGCCTTCACCAACAATCTTCGAGTAGTAGGACTTAACACTCTCGCCCTCTTTTTTCAACTTAAAGAGGTTAGGGACAGAAACAAGCAGTTCAAAAATATTGAGTGAGGAAACAATAGATTTGATTTTTCCATTCACAAACAGGGAAAAAGGCACCTTGGCGCGAGGAATGATAGTATCCTTAATGCCGCACGCTTCAACAATATCAAGAAGGTTCTGATATGAACTGTAACAGGTATGAGCACCCAGTTCCAACCAGAATTTTTTACCGTTGGCACTGTAGTGAGGAGATGCAAAGGAGCCGCCGATAGTATCGTTTTTTTCAAGTATCGTGGTTTTCATGCCGGCCTGCACAGAGTAAAAAGCAAGACTGAGGCCGCTAATACCGCCCCCGACAACAACAACATCGTTTTGCATCATAACAGGAAAAGGATTTTCAGTACTGCGGTTCAAATAAACAAGAGTTGCCTCAGTACAGAAAAAGACCTTCTCTACCAGGCAACATCAAAAACTTCTGGTGCAATTTAGCTAAATCAGGCAAGAAGTCAGCAACAAATCAAGAGGATTCAGGGAGATAACCTCCAGGAGTTGTGGGGTGCCCTCTTAATCCCCCTGGCCTGATCTACATATTATTTTTGTGTGGTTTTTTCGTCTTCCAGATAGTTCTGCGAATAACGCACATAGTTTTCAGGCGACTCCTCAATATTGCGACGTTCATCCTCGGTAATCGGCCTCATGACCTTTGCAGGAACACCAGCCACAAGCATCCCTGAAGGAACCGTAAAACCCTGCCTTACCAGTGAACCCGCAGCAACAATCGAATAGGGCTCGACAACACAGCCATCAAGCAACACCGCACCCATACCAATCAACACATAATCCTTCACCGTACAAGCATGCAGCACAGCACCATGTCCGATGGTCACACAATTTCCAATATTCAAAGGGCCGGTATCGTGCGTAACATGCAACGTTGCATTATCCTGCACACTGGTTTTCTCCCCGATACGGATAGGACAAACATCACCCCGCACAACCGCATTGAACCAGATACTGGAGTAGGCGCCAATATGCACATCACCAATAACAAAAGTACCGTCAGTCATAAAAACCGTCTCATGCAACTGCGGCCACACCCCCTTATAAGGCATCACTTTTCCCATACTCTTATAACTTTAGAAAATTGATTAATACTTATTTCATTATAACCTATATACTTACAAACTTCACTTTTCCTTTTAATAGCACAGTTTAATGCAAATTAGCAACCAAACGGTCTTATGGGGATCTCTATTTAGGGCACCTCTATTTATTGCTGAGATAAGAGATGGAAGGCAATCTTTACCTGCAGGCTGAAAAAAACTATCCTCTCAAGACAGCTTTAGTTTTGTTGGGGTTCAGGAATCACCCCAACCTACAACACACTAAACGCTGCAGCCCTACCGTAGGGATGCCAATCATCTACCCTTTCACCTGACACCAGTTGCCTGAACAAGGTGCATATTCCGTCCAACATAGGTGCTCTTGCCTGTTTCTCGGCAATATGACTGTTCTGGTAACATTACATGATTATGCAACGCATTGGTTTTTCAACCGGGTCATTTGTTTGTTTCTCCTCTATTCAATCAGCCTTTCGCATGCGGCAAGTGCTGTGGTGTAAGAAATGAGTTCATTGTCGGGGGCGAAGGTCATTTCCTGAACAAATGATTGATAGGCCTCTTCCCATTGTGGGGTTTTCAGCTCGTTCATAACCTTCTGAAG
>CAIVSG010000238.1 GCA_903908555.1 uncultured Chlorobiaceae bacterium
AGATCGTAAAGGCCGAGCTTGCCGAGCACTGTCTTGGAGTTTGACTCCAGCTCCCAGGCTCCGCATACGTCAAGTTCATGAGCAAGATGGCTCATACGGTCAATCAGATCTTCGGTATGTTTGGTTTCAAGCTCCTTGCAGACCACCTCATATTCATAGATAAGGTCCATGACCTTACCGCTTGACTTCAGAATAGCCTGAAGGACTGTATCCTCCGGATCAAATGGTGAATCCTGCGGCAAATAGGCAATCGTCCTCTGGTTTGCCACCATAACTTTGCCCTTGTCAGGAGTCTCAACCCCTGCAAGGATTTTTAAAAGCGTACTCTTACCGCTGCCGTTTGCACCGATAATACCAATCTTGTCGCGGTCATCTATGCCAAACGAGACATCCTCGAACAAATGCTTCAGACCATATTTTTTCTCTAATCCTTCTACCGTCAACAGTATCATACCTTTCCCTTTTCCTTATCCTATCTTATTTTATATAAAATCTTTATCGATTTCGATATCCCGACGTCACACAATAAAAAACCCGGGTAAAATCCGGGCGATCAGTTGCTGACTATAGACACGCCCCCCTTTCAGTTCAGATTTGTAATATACGACTCCGTGGGGTAAGAGTGAAACTATATCAAAACAGTGGGCGGTGGGTAGTTGGCAGTTGGCAATCGGTAGTCGGCGGTTGAAGTGCTGAGTGCTGAGTGCTGAGTGCTGAGAGAAGATGAAAAAGTTGGCAGTGGGCAGTTGGCAGTTTCTGAGGGCATAGGAAATCGGTGCTGCGTACTTTATTTCTTAACTCAGCACTCAGCACTCAGCACTCAGTACTCAGCACTCAGTACTTTCTTTCTGCCGACTGCCAGCTGCCAACTGTGTTTTCAACTGCCTACTGCCCCCTGTAGGTTGGGGTTCAGGAATCACCCCAAGGTATATGGCACAGGCGATTAGATTTAGGTGGAAGTTGCTGTAGCAAAATTGCATGGCTTTCTGTAATTTACCAGCCCATTTTATAAATCTAAAACTATGTAAACAATGAAACTAAAAGTACTCTTTATTGCGCTTCTGATGGTAATAGGGACTCGGGTGGCAATGGGACAGGGCGATCCTTTTGAATACAAAGTGGAAACGATTGAAGATCATGCACGGGTTAAAAGCTTTAAGTATATCTCTTATGATCAATGTTATGCCGATGCTCAGGATGAGGCAAAAAATGACATGCTGTCTCGCAGGAAAGAGTCGGAATTACTTGCATCGGTTCCAAAGGGCGGCGTACTCCAACTTGAACTGCTAGGCAATGAATGGAGAATGGCTAACGGGCCAAACTGGACATACCTTATAACGGATGAAGCAGGAAATCAGCTTTTTCGCTCAAAAGGAAATTATTACAGTGAACCTGCTCCAGGGTATGAAGTCACAAAAAATGTTGTAAAAACGAAGCATGGAACCTATGTCACCCGCCAGGAATCACAAATCCCTCCTCAAAAAGACGACTGGGGAAGACCTGTCTATATAATGCGTGACCAGAAATCAATACCGGTGAAACTACCTGACACCTTTAAGGTTTATATCATTGACAGCATCAACAATAACAGATGTTATTACCTGATCTCAAGAGGAAAGGGCGTTAATTGAGCTTTCACATTTTTAGGGAAGAATAGGTCCTATAGGTCTTATAGGGCCTATAGGATTTATATTGGTTGAAGCTTTTTAGACCACTTTATTAATGAGGCTTCCGTCATAGTATCCCACGACTTCGTATCGCCGTTACTCCATTCGTCAAGGAGTTTTTTTTCAATTACCGATTTTTCAGAGGAGAAGGTGTAGGCTTCGAGCGGCGCATTGTCGCAAGGCTGAAAGGCCCAGTATTGCACTCCCGGCCCGGCATTGTTAAAGAGAAAGAGTTGTTCGTCTGGGGCAAGATCGGTGTTGCCGGCTATAGTGCCGCTCTCTCTCTGTATTTCTGATATTTCCGTGTACTCCCGGTCATTGTACTCTATGGGGCCGATGATTGGATCGTACACTCGGAAGTCGATGGTGATGAGGCCTGCGTGTGTGGCAATAAAAAACTTATGACCCAATCTGGAGTATCCTCCATCTAGAAGAATTGGTTCTGGAATAGCTTTCAGGTGAGAAAGCGCAGTGGTTTTGTTCATCATTTGAGCTCAATCTTCGATTAAGGTAGTAACTATATTGCCAAGCATTGAAAAATAAGGATTTTATAGTGCTGGTGGTTTTATGTTCTCTATTTTTTTTGATAAACTGTACGTCGATTATCCTGAAAATTGGATTTCTTTCAAACCCGGCAGAAATACCCCATGAGTCAAACGCAAATACAGGACCTAGAGCAGTTACTGGCATGGACCAATATCCCCGTCCCTGATGTACTCCACCAACTTCCCAGCCACCAGCAGCAGCAGGTAGCTTCATGGGCCAGCACTCTGGTAAGCCATAAAACTGAAGGTTTCGAAGATCTCTATAGTGCCATCAGCATGATTGTCAAGTATATCCCTCATTTTATGGTGATTCCGCTGATGGTGGAGTACATCCGCCCGCAGATTGCCGCAGGGGTTTGCAGAAAAATGGGTGTTGACCAGGCTACAGGATATGCCAACGACCTCCCGCTGGTATACTTCAGCGAGGTTTCAAAACATATCGATGCCGATATCATGGCGCGTATTCTTGAGAAAATGAAAAAGAATAACGTTGAAAAATTTATCCACTACGAACTTGAGCACTTTCAATCGCGTATGCTTGAAATCGCACAGCATCTGAATCGGCAGATCCTTGAAGTAGTTGCAAAGCATGTGACACTTCCAGAATATGGAACCGATCTTGCCAGTAACCCCTATAAAGAGGTTATAGATACAATCCGCGCGCTGCAGAAGTAACTTGCACGTATCTCCAGCATCTCTCTTATTTCGGCATTTTTCTTCTACCGGGACTTCTGTATGTCTTGATTCCCCAGCCTGAAGTGCAAGCCATTTTGTTGAGCGGCAGTCCAAAGAAAAAGAGGTTGCACTTCTCCCCTACTCCTTCGGCGCAAGTTCGGTTGACCATGTTATGACACATCCTGATGCCCTGATCATGGCGGCAACGCTGCAGTAGGTTTCCATAGAAAGGCGAACGGCTTTTTTAAGATCGGCAGGCTTGCAATCCGGACTGCTCAGGCGGTACTTTATCTGTATGGCGGTAAAGACCTTCGGGTGTTCTTCAGCCCTCTGGGCTTCAAGATCGACCTCAAGGGTAATAAGCTCTTTTCTCATTTTTTTCAGGATGCTGATGATATCCATCATGGAACAGGCCGCAAGGGATTCAAGGACGACATCCATCGGAGAGGCTGCTGAACCACCCGGACCGAGGAGCTCGGATGATGCATCAAACAAGGTTATAAGACCTTGATCGTTACGGCCGAAAAGAGGCAGTTTTTTGTGAAAAGTAACAGTTGTATGCATGAAAAATTATGAAAGAATAATTATGAAAACAGTACAAGGAATCAGCTGGTCATGATGAATTATAGCAGTTTTTTTGGAGGAAACAACATCTGTAATTGTGCTTGATGATGAAACTTATAAACAACTGCACCGGTTAGTTGAACGAAATGAATAATAAAATCCAAAAGAGTACATTACGGCACTAGGTAACTAATTGACGGAGTGCCTGCCAGTACTTCTATAGAGAGGGCCTGCGACAACAGATTTAAACACTCTTTATGAATGACCTTTTAGAGAAACCAAGGAAAGTATACGTTTCAAGGAAAATAGAGTTCAACGCCGCTCATCGTCTTTTCAATCCAGAGTGGTCGGACAATGAAAACGCTGCAGTTTATGGGAAGTGCAGTAATAAAAATGGACACGGCCATAACTATCTGCTTGAAATTACTCTTTCGGGTATAGTTGATCGGGAAACGGGTTTTCTGTTTGACCTGAAAGAGCTTAAAGCTATTCTTGAAGAGGAGATAATCAACCGATTCGATCACAAGCATCTGAATCATGACGTCAGGGAACTGCAGGAGTGCGTGCCCACAACGGAAGTGCTCTGTGTGCTGATATGGGATATACTTGAACAACGACTGCCTAACATAAATAACCGGGAGCTTGCTCTCCATGAAGTCAAAATACATGAAACAGGAAAAAATTCCGTCCGCTATCTCGGAGAATAACTTATTACCTTCGGGCTTGGGCAGCTGCTGCGATGATGATGATTGCCTGGTAGATATACCCGAAAACGATCATCTGATTATCGGTGGGATGCGGGATGCTTTATCGGCTATACTTGAAGGGATTGGTGAGGATACCGGGCGGGAAGGGCTGCTGAAAACTCCTGAACGGGTTGCCAAGTCGCTTCGATTTCTCACGAAAGGATACCGGGAGGATCCGGAAGAACTGCTGAAGAAGGCACTCTTTACCGAGAGCTATGATGAAATGGTGCTGGTAAAGGATATCGATATTTTTTCAATGTGCGAGCATCACATGCTTCCTTTTTTCGGCAAGGCGCATGTTGCCTATATTCCTGATGGCAAAATTGTTGGCCTTTCAAAGCTTGCCCGGGTGGTTGAGGTGTTTGCCCGACGGCTACAGGTGCAGGAGCGGCTTACGCAGCAGATCAGGGATGCCATACAGAATGTACTGAACCCGAAAGGAGTTGGGGTGGTGATTGAGGCCCGGCATATGTGTATGGTTATGCGTGGCGTCGAAAAGCTTAACTCGATTACGACTACATCGGCGATGTCGGGACAATTTATCAGCTCGCAGTCGACGAGGGGGGAGTTTTTGAGGCTGATTAAACCTTGAAGGAAAATAGTTGGCAGTTGGCAGTTGGCAGTTGGCAGTGGGCAGTCGGTAATGAAGAATGAAAACAGTTGGCAGTTGGTAATGGGCATCCGTTTCCCTCTTCATTTCCTCCCATTGCCAACTGCCTAATGCCGACTATTTTCACGTCTTCACTCACTACTCAGCACCCAGCACTTTCTTTCTCAGCACTCAGCACTGTTTTCACTTGCCTACTGCCCACTGCTTACTGCTTACTTTATTCGTTCAGCCAACCTTCGATGATTGATCTGCCCTGCTCTACTGCTTCGGGGAGAAGAAGGTTTAGTTCGGGGCTTAGGCCGATATTCAGTTCGAGATCTTTCGGGGGGGCTCCTATCATGACTATTTGCTTTGGCATTTTGCCGTGGAGTTTGGCTATGCCGAGCATTTCGCTGAAGCCCATCTGGTGAGAGGACATTTTGCGATGGATAAAGTCGGGAAGTTCATCGTTGCGATAGACATAGACTCGGCGGTCGTAGTCGAGAGGAATCAGTGCGTCAAAAACTATGACGGCATCAGCTGATTCGATGAAGTCGAGGAGGTATATTCCCTGGGTTCCTCCGTCAATGAAGTGAACGCTATCGGGAAATGTGGAGGTTTCCTGCAGAGAGTTGAGTGCTGAGACACCGAATCCCTCGTCGCCGTAAAGAATGTTGCCCAGTCCCAGGATATTGATACGATTGTACTTCACTTAAAAATGTTGTTTGATTGTAACAATAGAAAAAGCCCACTCAGGGGAGCAACTCTCCACTGCAATGGGCCTGGAGAGTGTTGCCGAGGCCGAGGATGTTGATACGGAGGGCGACCACAAGGGTCGCCCCTACGGTGTTTGAATCAGGTGGGTTCTTCCTCGACTTTGTGTTTGTAACCGGTAATTATAGAAGAGGTTACACTGGTACGGTCGACCACATCGTGACGGAAGACGGCATAAAGATGCATGATCAGGTAGATAGGGAAAATCCAGGACATAAGATGATGCGCCCAATGCAGTGTGTAACTTCCTCCCATGAGCGGTATCATCCACCCGAACCAGACTGAATTGAATCCGCCAGGATTGTTTTCGCCATACATGGCAAGCCCGGAAAAGATCATGAAGCTCGAACCGCAAAAAATGAAGAGAAAGTGGGCTAGAGCTGCAACAGGGTTATGCCCGACATAGTTCGGTTCCTCTGAGCGTAAAAAAAGATAGGAAGCGACCTGCTCGCGGAATGGCGTGCCCCACCATGAAGGCGACCATGGTCTGAAACCGCCGAAACGGGCATATTTATCGCCCCCGAACACCGCCCAGTACATGCGGAAAAGAAAGTTGGCAATAAAAATAAACGCTATTGCAAAATGGATGTACCTCCACCAGGACATCCCCTTGTAAAAGACAGCTTCGCCGAGAGGCGGATTGAACAAGGGATAGGCAATATAGAGGCCTGTTACAAAAAGAACGACTGTGCACAAGGCGTTAATCCAGTGATACAACCTGACAGGCAGCCTCCAGACATAGATTTCTTCAAATATTCTCCCCATAAGAGACTCCTTTTAAACGATTTTAACCGATGTGATCTCGTTACCGTTCATATCAAAGAGATGAGAGGCACAGGCCAGGCACGGATCGAAAGAGTGCACCGTTCTGAGAATCTCCAGCGGCTGTTCCGGATTGATCATTGGTGTACCCTTGAGGGCCGACTCGTAGGCTCCTGAATTGCCATTTGCGTCTCGAGGAGAAGCATTCCAGGTGGAAGGCACAACAATCTGGTACTCCTTGATCTTCTGGTCCTTGATGTGAATCCAGTGACCGAGAGAACCGCGAGGGGCTTCAGTATAGCCGAATCCCTTGCACTCTGCAGGCCAGGTGGACGGATCCCAGCGATCGCTGTTGAATGTACGGTAATCACCTGTTTTGATATTGGCAACAAGCTGGTCGTAGTAGTGGCGCATGAAGCCGGCGGTCTGCTTGCACTCAATGCCTCTTGCTGCAGTACGGCCAAGCGTTGAAAAGAGCGCCTCAGGGCCAACCTCAAGCTTCGAAAGTACAAGACCAACAGTCTCCTTGATCATTGGATCGCCCTTGGCATAAGCAATCAGAACGCGGGCAAGCGGGCCAACCTCCATCGGATGATTTTTCCAGCGCGGGGTCTTGAGCCAGCTGTATTTTTTGTCGGTATCCAGGTGCTCAAACGGGGGCTTTGGTCCGGTATATTTCGGAGTAGTCTCTCCCTTCCATGGATGAAGTCCCTTGCCGTCTCCATTTGCGTAGGTGTACCAGCTGTGGCTGACCTCTTCAGTAACCTGGGAAGCATCCCTTGGATCGACATCAATAACTGTCTTCAGATCCTTGTTGAGAATTGCGCCTCTCGGCCAGAGCAGTGTTTTGAAGTCAGCAAGCGAGGTTTCAGGAAAATCGCCATAGCTGAGATAGTTGCCTAGTCCCCCGCCGTGGAGCCATCCCTTGTAGTAGCCGGCAATGGCGATAAGATCAGGGATGTAAACCTGGTCGATAAAGGTGGTGGTGTCGTCAATGATTTTTTTAATCATCGAGAGACGTTCAATATTGATGGCAGTATCTTTGTTTGGATCAATAGCACAAGCCATACCGCCAACCAGATAGTTTGGATGAGGGTTTTTGCCACCGAAAATAGTGTGGATCTTTACAATCTCTTTCTGGAATTCAAGGGCTTCAAGATAGTGGGCAACAGCAAGAAGGTTGACTTCCGGCGGCAGCTTGTAGGCGGGATGGCCCCAGTAGCCGTTGGAGAAAATACCGAGCTGACCGCTTTCTACAAATCCTACAAGGCGCTGCTGGAGATCCTTGAAGTAGCCGGGAGATGATTTCGGCCATGAGGAGATGCTCTCGGCCACGACAGAGGTCTGTTTGGGATCGGCTTTGAGGGCGCTGACAACATCTACCCAGTCAAGCGCATGAAGATGGTAAAAGTGAACAAGGTGATCCTGGGTTACCTGTGTCGCGTTCATCAGGTTTCTGATGATACGGGCATTAGTTGGAATATCGATGCCAAGAGCATCCTCAACGCAACGTACCGAGGCAAGAGCATGCACTGTGGTGCAGACACCGCAGATACGCTCTGTAAATGCCCATGCATCTCTCGGATCGCGGCCTTTGAGAATGACCTCAATACCGCGCCACATAGTACCGCTGCTGTAGGCATTTTCTATGACATTACTGTCGTTCAGCGTTGCTTCTATTCTAAGATGCCCCTCTATACGGGGAATTGGATCAACAACTATTTTTTTGGCCATGAGCTACTCCTGGGTTAATCTTTGTCGTTATCTTCACTGCCTGATTTTGCCTTTTTTACCGCTGTAACTGCTGCATGTGCAGCTGCACCTGCAGCGGCTGCTCCAACGGCAATTACTCCGATCTTGTAGGCATTACTGTCACTGCCGAGGAATGGAACTTCGGCAAGTCTGGTGTAGAAAGGCCCATTATCCCAGAAGTTCGGCTCAGAACAGCCGATACAAGGGTGACCGGAACCGATCGGGAAGCTGGTTCCGCCGTTCCACTGTATCTTTGAGCATGAGTTGTATGTGGTCGGACCTTTGCATCCCATCTTGTAGAGACACCACCCTTTTCTTGTGGCGTCATCATCAAAGCTTCTGACAAACTGACCTGCCTCGAAGAATGCCCGGCGGTAGCATTTGTCGTGAATGCGTGTGTTGTAGAAAGCTTTGGGACGACCGAAGCGGTCGAGTTCAGGAAGGGTACCGAATGTATGGAAGTGAGTAACAACGCCAGTCATAACCTCAGAGATAGGCGGACAACCCGGGACTTTGACGATTGGCTTGTCTTTGATAATATCGGAGATGGGAACAGCACCGGATGGATTTGGATGTGCATTCTGAACGCATCCGAATGATGCACAGGCTCCCCAGGCTATAACTGCTGCGGCATCGGCAGCCGTCTCTTTAACGGTGTTGAGGAATGAGTCGCCCCCTACCATACAATACACGCCATCATCTTTTGTGGATATGTTGCCTTCAATAGCAAGGATGTATTTTCCCTTATAATCTTTCATGGTCTTGCGACGTACATCCTCGAGCTGATGGCCGGCAGCTGCACTGAGCACGTCATCGTAATCAAGGGAGATCATGTTGAAGATAAGATCCTCAATAGTGGGGTGTGAAGAGCGGATAAAGGATTCGGAACAGCAGGTACACTCAAGACCGTGGAGCCATATTACAGGGGTTCGCGTTTTTTTTTCCATGGCCTCAACAATGGTTGGCACCATCGAGGGAGAGAGGCCGAGATAGACAGAGGTAAGAGAACAGAACTTCAGAAAATCCCTGCGGCTTACACCACCGGCTTTGAATACTTCGGCAAAGGACTGATTGCTTTGCATTTTACCTCCGTTTTATAAAAATCTGATTATCAGAAAGCAAATTGTACTGAATATCTTAGGCAGGAACAGAAATATACCGAAAACCGATAAGTTAATCGCTGAAAAACAATTACTTGCAAAAATAACAATTGTTCATCAAAATACCATGAGAAAACAGTTGGCGACTTTCTTAGTGATGAGTGCTGAGGGCTGAGCGAAGATAGTTGGCAGTTGGCAAGGGAAGATAGAGGGGTTTGAGGGCTTTGGAGTGCCTACTGCTTACTGTGGACTGCAAACTGGACTTGGTGAATGGGTTCGTTTTGTAAATTTTGTTTGGACGGCTCAGGTTATCAAGCTTTTGCATTGTTTGGTTAACTGGTTGGTTACGCGCCTGAGGTGCCTGAGGGCGGAAAGAAAGTGCTGAGTGACGAGGGCTGAGAGGGAAGAGAAGAGAGTGGGCAGTTGGCAGTGGGCAGTGGGCAGTGGGCAGTGGGCAGTTGGCGGTGGGCGGTCGGGGATAGGGAGGAGGTATCAGGCTTTAAGGAGTCTATCGGTTAGCATTGTCATAAAATCACGACGGGTCGATACAAACATGTAGACATAAATACGCTGATGGGCAACCTCATATATGACTCTGGTTTGCCCAAGCAACCTTTCGCGAATTCCTTGCAAACCAAGTTGCATAGCCTCATCAGGTACTAAACCAGCAGCTGGGAATTCCCCAATATTTTTCAGCAGCTCTTGGTATTTTAGATTTGAATCATGCCAGATCTTCTCTCCGAATTTCTGTAGTACATATTTTCTGATTTCACGATAATCATCTTTTGCGCTGGCTACGATAAAAACAGAATGAGCCATCAGACTCCCTTATCCATTTCATCGAAAAAATTCTCAGCTGACTGAAATTTCCGTTGGGCAATCTCTTTTTTACCCATGTTAATGAGTTTCAGAAATGCCAAAGCTTCATTCTGTTCTTCGTAGGTACGTATATCCATGACAACAATTTTGGCTTCACCATTCTGAGTGATGATCAGCGGACTGCGGTTGTCTTCAAAATCCTTTACAATTTCGGCGGCATGGGACTTCAGATAGGATATCGGGTAAATCTTGTTTGAAAGTTTCATTTTGGCTCCAACTTATAGTGAATCATTAAGACTGAATATAGACTATATTCGGTTTTTCTAATAATGAGAATTGGGAGAGAGTGCTGAGTGAAAGCGAAGAGAAGAGAGTTGGCAGTGGGCAGTGGGCAGTTGGCAGTGGGCAGTGGGCAGTTGGCAGTGGGCAGTTGGCAGTGGGCAGTGGGCAGTTGGCAGTTGGCAGTTGGCAGTGGGCGGTGGGCAGTGGGCATAGTTGGCTGTGGTTCTCCCTGATCATACTATCCTCCTCAACAGTTATACCCTGATATCCCAATAATTCCATTCGTGTTATTGAACTATAGAAACACTCGGTGGCTTGAATCTGCCGAGAGGATATATGCTCCAAGACAGCAGAATCAGACCTAAGGATGCCAAGGATAAAATTTGTATCCAGCAATATTTATTCCCACTCATCCCGTAACCGTTTCTGAATTGCTAGAAGATCGCCGGAAAATGTTTTAGAATTCTCTAACCCACCTGCAAGATCAATAAGCATCTTTTTTCTAGGATTCATATCACAATAGCCCTTTTCTTCCGCAAAAATTCAGCAAAATCCAGTATTTCAGCGATCACCGGCTCGGGCAGTTCTTTGGCGAACATGATATCAATTTCCCCAAGAAATATATTCCACCCTTACGCGATTACAAAATAACACTACTGCGACATTCACCTGAATTTCAAGGACGGAGAAAGACTGTACGAAGTTGTAGAGATCCCTCACAGGAGATCGGGATGACAGGAGTGAGTTGGCGGTGCTGAAGGGCAAGTTTTGTCTCAATCGAAAATGATTGGTTGTGAAGTAGCTTTTGCTACTTCACAACGTCCCCGACTCTAAGTCTAGCTCCTGGATGTAGTTAAGAATTTCTTCTGTTTTTTGCTGCAGGAGCTGAGTGTTGCCCCGTACTTCAACGTTCAGTCGGAGGAGAGGTTCTGTATTCGACATTCGTACATTGAAGCGCCAATCCGGGTACTCGAGGGAAAGACCATCGGTGTAATCAATCGCTGTCGCCTTCGCTCCATACCTTAATTCAACTGCTTTAAGAACTTCTTTTGGATTGTTGACAGTACGGTTAATCTCTCCGCTTACAGGGAATTTATTTATTCTCTCATTGAGCAGTTCAGACAAGGATTTACCGCTGGTTGACATGATTTGAAGCACCAGTAACCATGGAATCATACCGCTATCGCAATAGGCGAAATCACGGAAGTAATGGTGGGCGCTCATCTCGCCGCCATAGATAGCGTCTTCCTGTCGCATCCGCTCTTTGATGAAGGCGTGACCGGTCTTGCTCATCACCGCAGTGCCGCCGCTTGCTGCGACCATATCGATGGTATTCCATGTGAGGCGCGGGTCATGAATAATCTTTGCCCCGGCATGGGTGGAGAGCAGTGCCTGAGCAAGCAGACCAACGATATAATAACCTTCTACAAAACTCCCCTTTTCATCAAAGAAAAAACATCGGTCAAAATCGCCATCCCAGGCAATTCCAACATCAGCTCCTGAATCCAGAACTGCTTGAGCTGTTGCAGCTCTATTTTCCGGGAGTAGCGGGTTTGGAATACCATGAGGAAAAGTTCCGTCAGGATCATGGTACAACTTGACAAATTCAAACGGCAAATGCGCTTCTAATAAATCAATAATCGGTCCGGCACAGCCATTTCCGGCATTAACGACAACCTTGAAGGGCTTGAGCAATGATCTATCAATATAGCCTAACAAATGATTCACATAGGCCTCGTTACAGTCGAGAAGAAAGCGTGATCCTTCTCTTGATGGGGCAATAAATTCGCCTGATTCTGCTAACTTTCGAATTTCATGAAGGCCAGTGTCACCACTTATCGGACGTGAACCTTCACGCACCAGTTTCATACCATTGTAATCCATGGGATTGTGGCTTGCAGTCACCATAATACCGCCATCCAACCCCTCGCTGAATGTTGCGAAGTAGATCTCTTCAGTACCGCAAAGTCCAATATCAAAGACATCAGCACCGCCATTCATAAGGCCACTTGTGAGCGCTGAACAAATCCCATCGCTTGAAAGACGTATATCCCGGCCAACAACGACCCTCGTTGGCTTTTGCAACTGTGCATACGCCCTGCCGATTCGATAGGCGATATCTTCATTTAATTCATCTGGTATCCGCCCACGAATGTCGTAGGCTTTGAAGGCATTGATATTCATAGACTATTGGAAGAAAGTATGGAGTTGAAAGAAAGTGCTGAGAAAGAAAGTGCTGAGTGCTGAGTGCTGAGTTCTGAGGGCCGAGGGCTGAGATTGAAGATTGTTGGCAGTTTTCTATGTGGTTAGAGGATTTTGAGGGGGGCCGGGTTATGAATGGCGGTCCCCCCAAAGGGTGATGACTCACTAAGTCTACGATGTTACCAAGTTGGTAAAGTCAGACCATTGTTCAACACGGAAAGCGCGTATATCGTGGACTGACGCCGGCAACAACAAGATCAAAAGAAATGGCAAACATCAGCGTTCCTTCGGATCATCGAGAATGTCTGCCAAACGGTAATCCAGTTCTTCTCCTGATTCAAGAACACGAACGTGCATCAATAAATCGCCATTCGGCAATTTTTCTCCTACTCCAACAATCTCATACACTCTCCCGACCAAACCAAAATGCCGAGACGTCCCCACCAATGCGGCAGTATGCAAATCTGGTTTTATGACCGCTGGAGAAGTTACCATTGTTTGAAAAAGGGCTACGTATGAATAATCATGTAACGCTTTATGCCCGAAACTTACGACACTTCTTTCATAGAACAAATTATTTTTTATGGTGCATGATTAGCGACTGAAAAAAATCCCGAGGGAAATCAGTTAGCAGTGGGCAGTTGGCAGTGGGCAGTTGGCAGTTGGCAGTTGGCAAGCTATTGGTTATGCGTGGGTTGCTTGGCGGAGAACTTGTTCTGCCCATCGGTTGAGACTTTGTCCGGTATGTGCGGCTGCTTTGAGGGCAGCTGCATGAACTACTGGATTGACGCGCAACATGAGACGACCGGATGCGGGCTTTTCTGGCGCCTGTCCCAATTTTTCACAACAGGCTGATACGTAAATCATCTACCGCTTCGTGGAATGCCTGCGTGAATTCAGAAAAGCACCTATTGCCTCATCAAATAATGCAGCACGAAATCCAAGATCACGCTCTAACCGTGCTTTGATTGTGTCTTTATATGATCTGCCTAACGGCATTAATAATATCCTTATGTTTTCTCTCGGATTTGCTTTTTGAAGGCCTTATGTTCTTCCCAAAGTTTTTTGGCTCTGGATAGCTTTTTTCTGATCTTTCTTGCCACTACATCCTAACAGGATAAGGAGATAGTCACCCTCTTTTCCAAAGTAAACCCTATAACCAAGCCCATAATCAAGGACTATTTCGGATAACGCCGGTATTGAGGAAACAGTTGCCGCTTAGAGGCTAAAAACACAACATTTGGTAATTTCTCTCAGAAAAGGTCTTTGAGGGTTAGGGTTATTACCTGAAGTTCTTGAGAGTAAGCGTTGTCGATGACGCCATAGGTTGTAACCATTGTGAGAAAAATGTTTTTTCGGGTCCCGCTCACTTGACGAAAAACATTTATTTTCTGACGAAGTTCTTTCGCGTAAGCGGAATCAATGATAAACTCGGACTGAGAAAAATTCATCTCACAAAGGTTGATGGTCGCATCACGCCGGTCGATGAGTAAATCAATCTGTGCACCTGGAAAGGGTGATTCTTTTTTTTGCTGATAACGCCATGGACCATTCGTTGTTTCAACCATGGCAATACCCAATGCTGATTTCAATGCTTGAACATGTTTGAGGCAGAGTGTTTCAAAGGCATATCCAGCCCAGGCTTTTCGTGCCGGATCACTTTGGCGTGACATCCAGTATCCAGGGCTCACATTTTTTTTACCGAGGGGCTTGATCCAAAAAAAATAAAACAGGGTAAACTCATCAAGAAGCCTGAAAAGCGAATCCTGCCCGTTTTTTCCAAATGGAATCCGTGATTCGATAAATCCTGACTCCTCCAACTCTTCAAGGATGCGAGTAAGCCTGCCTCCTGTTGTAATCTTTGCGGCGGTTAGTATCTCATTGCGACTTAATCCTGAACGCTTTTTACTCAGTATGGAAACAATCTTCATATGAAGTTCACTATCCTCAAAAAGAGAGGCATAGAGTTTTTCATATTCAGTACGAAGAAGGCCTGTAGATGAAAAGCAAACCTGCTCTATGATTTGTGCAGCCGACAACCCCGGCTCCGCCTGCATCAGGTAAAACGGGACTCCGCCCATGACCATATACAACTCAACGATTTGATAACGAGTGAGCTTGACTGCCCGTTTACATAGAAATTCCTCCGTTTCCTGGAGCGTAAACGGCAGAAGACGAATTTGACGGGTAAGCCGATTATGAAGCCCTCCTTTTGCTCGCACAATATTCTGCAACATCCAGGATGCAGCTGAACCGCAAACGACTAGAATCAAGTTATTCTTACGGGAGCCGTAACTATTCCAGAAGTGGTCCAAGGCCGAAACAAACTTTGAGCGAGGAGTATTAAGCCAAGGCAATTCATCAAGAAAGACAACTCGTTTCTTTCCATCTTTACGTCGACCTAAAGATTCGAGAAACTGCTCCAGTTGGCTAAATGCGTCTGACCAACTTGAAGGTTTCTGGAGCTGAAAGGCTATACCGGCAGCTTTGGCGAAGGATTGAGCAAAATTTGCTAACTGATCCTCCAGAGAAACCTTATACATGCCGGTAACTTCAAAGCAGATTGAGTCACCAAAAAACTCCCTCACCAGATAAGTTTTACCAACCCTTCTGCGACCATAAATCACCATAAATTCAGGATCAGGCGATAGCAATACCCGCTCTAAAACATTGACTTCATTCCTTCTACCTGAAATATTTTTTTTGCTCATAAAGAAATTTTACTGAAAGTTACCAAAGCTTATATATGGCCAAAGTTAATAACTATGGATTGATTTGGCTAATTATAACGCACTTTTGAACGTCAACAAACCCAATACTGAGGGACGAGGGAAGAAAGTACCGAGTGCTGAGTAAAAGCGAAGAGAGGAGAGTTGGCAGTGGGCAGTCGGCAAAGGGAAGAAAGTGCTGAGTGCTGAGTTCTGAGTGCTGAGCGAAAGCGAAAACAGTTGGCAGTGGGCAGTGGGCAGTTGGCAGTGAAGACTGGGGAGAGCCTGCAGTGCTGAGTGCTGAGTTCTGAGTGCTGAGCGAAAGCGAAAACAGTTGGCAGTGGACAGTTGGCAGTCGGCAAGGGAAGAAAGACAAATGCTGAGTGAAATCAAGATAGTTGGCAAGCGGCAAGGGATGCTTTCTTGGTGACTGCTTATAGTACCTAAGGCTGTTTGGTTTAGTGTATGGAAGAGATTAACCCGTACTTCAGTGCGAGGTCATCGTTGATAACTGCTACTGTGAGCGGCAAAAAATTCCAGATATTGGTTTTGATAGTGGAATTAAGTGCTTTGGAAAGTGCTTCTTGCAATGGGGGCAACCACTCTTCGCGATGCCCTTTAACTACCAGAACAAAACGGACACTTGCAATAGAGAGGTCTAATGTTTTGAAAAGATCTGGTAGTTCGGCTTGGCTTGTTTTATGTCGATTTAAACAGATGGCAATACCTAAGGAAAACGCATTCATCAGTTTTTCGTGAATGTCTATTATAAACCCATCAAAGTTTGGCAGGGTTGCGGGCTTAGGCGAGCTTGATTTAGCTTCTACTACCCAGACAACTGGTGAGCCATCCTTAGTGTGACGAAGAAGAAGAAACTCCGCAATCTGAACGTTGTTCTGAATTTTTTTATAGGTTGCACTTTTTTCTATAAAGAAGCAGTGACCTTTAGGGTAAGGACCAAAGGTCATCCCGGATTCAACAATTTGATTTATCGTCATCGTAATACCAGCTCCACTTCTTCTTTATAGAGCCGAATGGATTCGTCGATAATTTGATTTGAAACCATGCCGTTTTTCAGATCTGTTGACTGCCACTGGTCTTTTTTGGCCGATAGTACAGGAATTGAAATTCCTTTTTCCTGGGCAATCAGAAATAATTTTTTTACAACAAAATAGGAGTGGGTTGCCATGAAAAACTGAATGCCGCGCTCGGCCAGTAAGGAAATGATATCCATAAAGTTTGAAATGGCAACCGGATGAAGAGCTGATTCAGGTTCGTCGATAAAAATAATGGAGTCGGGGCCTATATAGCGATTACCAAGCAATATGTCGAGGATGGCAATTTTTTTAACACCTTCGGCTGTAACCCCAATTGGGAATTTTTGATTGCCTTTTCTGAATTGCCAGCGACCTGAGATTTCATCATATTCGACTCTGCCGCCAAGAATATTTTCCAGGTTTTGGCGGGATTTTGCAAATTCTGCATAATTTTTTCCGCCTTTTGTAGATTGTCTTAACGCACGGGCAAGATCAAGATAGGTATCATCAAAGCCAAAAACTTTATCCTGCTCTCGGGATTTCAGAATGATGTGATGGAGTGACAATACCTCTTTTGCAGGCAAGAATATTGAGTTGCTTACTTGAGGTAAAACATGATTTTCTAATATTGAGATCTGCTTGGTTGTGTCTTTACCAAATGTATAGCAAAATTTGTGGGAATTGAGTTCAACGTCGCAGGAGAGAGCTGCATCAGCCCCTTTTGTAACCAAATCGCCGATTTTTTCGGGTTGAAATGTCCAATACAACTTTTCTGCTAAAATCTCGGCTGCCGTGCGTTGGTCATCTCCACGTTTATACTCTTCGAGGGTTCGTATGGCCGTGTAGATAGCCTTAAGCAAGAATGTTTTTCCTGTTCCATTAGCGCCAATTACTAGATTAATTCCGGCAAGGTTTTGCCATGTAATATCAGTAAGGGGGCCAAAGTTTTTTAAGTCGACCTTATTCAGCATGAAAATCTTTTAAATTGGGTTGTTACTGGCAGCTTATTGGGCTCATTGAGGAATTTAATTCAAAATAATTTAGAATTCCATAAACTACTCGTCGGGCAGAAAGAACTGAGTGCTTTTTCTTAGTGCTGAGTGCTGAGCGAAATCAAGATAGTGGGCAGTTGATTGACTCAAGTGCTGAGTGCTGAGTGCTGAGTGCTGAGTGCTGAGTGCTGAGCGAAAAAACAAAGATCTGGAGGGCGCTGCAGCGACTTGTTCGCTAATAACTGAATGGGTTCGTTTTGTAAATTTTATTCGGGCGGCGCATCTTAAGTGCCTGAGTACTGAGAGAAATCAAAATAGTTAGCGGTGGGCACCGGCAGGGGTCTTGTCTCCTCTTTGAACACGCCAGCCTTCGATGGATTCACAAGTGTTCGATAAGAATACCGTTCCATGGGGCATTGTTGTCGACATTCGACACGATCAAATGATTTGCACAAGCATTTGAACAGCCTGCATCGCAGTCGCAAAGTCAGGCACATCTCCTTCGGCGGCATAAGAGACACCTTTGAGCACACACCGGGTAACGGCAGTGCATTGCTGCACCACCGTCCCCTAAGAACCGTGCAAGCGACTTTCACCGCACACGGCTCAAGCCTCGAATAAGGCGCCTTCAGGCACCCGGCAA
>CAIVSG010000239.1 GCA_903908555.1 uncultured Chlorobiaceae bacterium
CCTACAGAGCCTTCAAGTCCTGAAAAAGTCTGGTGCATCCTGCCCTCAAATACTTTCCTTGCAAGCGAATACCCGTTAGTGTGAAGACCGCTCGAAGGAAGCCCGATGAGCACATCGTCAGGCTTGATTAAAGAGCCGTTGATAATTTTTTCATGATCGACAACCCCGACAATAGAGCCTGCAAGATCAAAATCTTTCTCATGATAGAGTCCCGGCATCTCTGCCGTTTCACCACCGATAAGTGCGCAGCCATTTTCGCGGCAGGCACTCACCATCCCGGTAACCACAGCTGCAGCATTGGCTGGCGACAGCTTTCCACAGGCATAGTAATCGAGAAAGAAAAGTGGTTTTGCACCGCAGACAAGAATATCATTCGTGCAATGATTGACAAGACATGAGCCAACGGTGTCATAGATACCGAGTTCTATGGCAATCTTGAGTTTTGTCCCGACACCGTCAATGCTGCTGACAAGCACAGGCTTTTTATACTGTAAAAAGTCAGGCTGAAAAAAGCCGCCAAACGCACCGATATCAGTTATAACCCCTGGCGTAAAAGTCTTGCGAACCTGGGGTTTTATCATTCGGACAAACTCTTCACCCGCACCGATATCAACTCCGGCTTTTTTATAATCCATCCCGTACCTCTTGTTGTTTATATTTAAAACCGTTAAGCAATTACCGGCTTCCTGCCGGTATTTCAAAAATACCCTTGTTCTGCGGACCGGAGAAAAACTCCCTGTGCAGATTATTAACCGCAGTAACAACCTCAGGCTCTTCAACAACAAACCCGACATTTATTTCGGATGCGCCCTGAGAGATCATCCTGAGATTAACATCCTTCAATGCGCTGAAAATTCTGCCGGCAACTCCTCTCGACCTACGAAGATTATCACCCACAACACTTATTGTCGCTACACCATGCTCTATTTCAACATCGCCAAAGCTCTTCAGTCCCTGAATCAGTTCATCGCTGAAACTTTTTTCGTCAACAGTCAGCGATACTGAAACCTCGCTGGTCGAGATCATTTCGACTGATACACTGTAACGGGCAAAAATATCGAACAATTCATTCATAAATCCATGTCTGCCAAACATGCGATTTGAGCGGACATTGATAAGGCACTGTCCCTTCTTGACGGCTATCGACTTGACAAGACCATCATAACTCATTCCGGAAAGCCTCTCGGGATCATTGGTAATAATGGTGCCTTTGGCATCAGGGTGCACTGAGTTCAAAACATAGACAGGAATATTTTTCTGCACTGCAGGAGCAATGGTATCGGGATGCAGTACCTTGGCACCGAGATAGGCAAGTTCAGCAGCCTCCGAAAAAGTCATCACTCTGATACTCCTCGCTTCGGGCACCAGCCGTGGGTCACAAGTCATAACACCATCAACGTCAGTCCATATCTGGATCGCATTATCGTTGAGCCAAGCACCGAGCAGAGCAGCCGAAAAGTCTGATCCGCCTCTACCAAGGGTCGTCGTCCGCCCATCTCTGGTTGCTCCGATATACCCTTGGGTAACAACAACAGTTCCCTGTTGGAGCAGCGGGCTTATAATCCTCTTGACATTCTCTTCGCACTGGTCGTTAAGCGGACGGGCAAACCCGAAATTATCATCGGTAATCATGACCGTTCGAACATCTATCCATTCTACCTTATACCCCTGATCCTTCATGGCAGCTGCAAAAACTGTTGTGGAGAGCAGCTCACCAAACGAGCAGAACATATCCCTTGAGCGCTCAGTCAACTCTCCAACAATATCAACACCTTTTATCAGCATTTCAAGACGTCCGCCGAGAAGCTCAATCCTGGCTGAAACTTCCTTTTTCAATGCATCACTTTTGATCAGCTCATCAACCAGATCGACATGATGCCTCCTCACTTCCGCGGCAAGAGCCGTAGCCTCATCAAGATTGCTGAGCCCGGCGGCATCGGCAATACGAACCAGCTTATTGGTAATTCCACTGCATGCACTAAGCACCACAAGCGGCACCGCGTTCTCCTTTTCCCTTGCCACAATAGAAATAGCCTGTTGTATCGCTTTGGCTGTTCCTACTGAGGTCCCTCCGAATTTCATCACCGCCATATCTTAAAACCAAATGTGTTAACTATTACCTGAACTTTTGAGTTTTCCTCTATATTATTACTCTGAGAGAGAGTATCAGCCTCTAAGTATCTAACCAGATTACCCTGGACTCTTGTGAAACAAAGAGCTCGTATTACAGCGCTCCCCGTATGGGTTAAATCCTGCAGAACACTGCTGTTCTTCACTGCTGCCTCCTGGATTCTGTTCAGCAGTACAGGTTGCCAGAGTCTCCGAAGAGGTTCAGGATACGATCAGGAGAGCAAATATAGTTTAAAAAAAAGAAAATCGTATATCTCCTGTATACCGGATGCTGGGGGATCACCAGTCACCAGATCCCTGCCCTTAAAGGTTTCGGAGCGCTCGATTAAACGCCTCTTTTCGTCCATTGATGATCACCTTGGCGCCCGATATCGGCCGGGCGGAACAACCCCTGACGGCTTCGACTGCTCAGGCTTCGTACAGTATCTCTATAAAAACAATTTCCGGATGCTCCTGCCTCGTACTTCAGGAGAACTTGCCGTGCTCGGCACTATGGTAAAAAAACCTCAACTGCAGCCTGGCGACCTGGTTTTTTTCAGTATTGATGGAAACAAAATAGACCACGTAGGCATTTATATCGGCGAAAAGAGCTTCGCTCATGCAGCAACAGGGGGAGTCAAGGTGAATAATATTGACGAACACTATTTCTTCAGCCGATACGCCTTTGCGACACGACTCATAACAACAGATTGAACTGCTTCAACCAGGTCTGTTACTGCAGGGTAACCTGCTTTAGCACTGGAAATGTTTATATTCACAGCCAACATATCTCCATTTAACCTGCCGAACAGTTTTTATGCCCATATCCGGAACTCACCATTATATCGAACTGACCTTTGAAGCGAGCGCCTCCCTTCATGAGCTCTATATTGCACTCCTTATAGGAGAAGGAATTGAATATTTTCAGGAAGAGGACAACACGCTTCTGGCTTATCTGCCTGAAACTGAATGGACAGTAGAGAGAGAACAATCCATTCGAACCCTTTTGATGGAAAGACTTGGTACTATCCCCCCTTATAAGGCAAACTTCATCGCCGACAGAAACTGGAATGCCGAGTGGGAAGCGCAGCTTCAGCCCATAGAGATATCTGATCGGCTTCTGATTGTCCAGAAAAACAAGGCAATAACTGCTAAACCTGGTCAGATCGTCATTGAAATCAACCCGAAAATGTCTTTCGGCACCGGTTATCACGCAACAACGCGCCTGATGCTGAAACAAATGGAAGCCCTTGACCTGAAAGACAAAAAAATAATTGACATCGGCACCGGTACAGGCGTGCTTGCCATTGCAGCCCGGAAGCTCGGTAACAACAACCCTATTTTCGCTTTTGACAATAACGCATGGTCGGTTGAAAATGCTATTGAAAACATTAAGGAAAACAATGCCTCGGATATCACTATCGAACTCCTCGATGCAGAAGAAGAGCTTATTGCGCATCTAAAGCAAGGGTACGATCTGATCCTTGCCAACATCAATAAAAACGTTATCGACCGGATCCTGCCTGTCATCCGGAAATACACCCCGCAGGCAACTGTGCTGCTTTCCGGCATTCTTGTTTATGATGAACCCTGGCTGAAAAAGCTGCTGAAACGACTCAGCTACGAGGTTGTACAAACCATCTATGAAGATGAATGGCTCTCAAGCCTTATCAAGCCACTATGAAAAGAGTTTCATGTATAGATATCGGCACAAACACAGCCCTCCTGCTGATTGCCGACCTTGAGCCGGAAAATGGTACAATCACTCCTGTTTACCACAAACAGACCATTGTAAGGCTTGGGAAAAATGTTGATGCAGAGAAGGTTATTGATCATGATGCACTCGAGCGCCTCATCGACAGCCTCTCCGATTACCGCCGGCTAAGCGATTATCATGATACGGAAACAATTATTGCCGTAGGAACAAGCGCCCTGAGGGATGCAAAAAATCATAACGAAGTGATTAGTGAGGTTGCGCGTACAACCGGAATCACCATCAAATGCATTTCCGGCCAGGAAGAGGCCGAGCTCACTTTTTCAGGTGCGGTTGCAGGCATGAGCAACATTCCCGACCTTTTCGCCGTCATCGATATTGGAGGCGGCAGCACCGAGATATCGATGGGCTCAGAACGAGCCGTCACTGACAGTGTGAGTATGGATATCGGGTCGGTAAGACTGACAGAGCGGTTTTTCTCAACTCTGCCTCCTCCTCAACCGGAGTTTGAAGCTGCAAAAGCCAGCATTAACAAACAGTTGACCGCCAGAATTCTGCCCTTTTTCTCCGCAAGAGAGCATATCTATGGCGTTGCAGGCACCCTGACCACAATTGCGCAGGTCGCCCAGGGGCTGAAGCATTTCGATGCGCTGAAAGTGCACAACTTTCCGCTCCGATACACCGACGTTCAAGCATTTCTCGAAAAACTCAAAGAGAGCAATCTTGAGGATATCATCAGCCTTGGTATCCCGGAAGGGCGGGCTGACGTCATCACCATGGGAACCCTCATCCTCCACCAGTTCATGCGCCTGCTCGGAATTGAGAAAATCAATGTCAGCATCCAGGGCCTGCGCTTCGGTCTTGCACAGCGGGAACTTCTCCGCATGCAGGAAAGCACCTGAGGGCGTAGATCGCGACCGGACGGCCGACATTGTCTCTCGTAAAAAAAAGAAATGCCTTGTCGCTCTCCAGAAGCCTGTATTTTTTTCTCAGTTCTTCCACTGAAAGAGGAAAGTCACGCCGCTGGATACTCGCCCCCCGAATATCATGGCGCTGAAGAAAAGCCCTGAAGGTTTTCGGTTTGTACAAAACGCACTCAATCATACGGAATATCCTGCCGGGAAAAGCGTCGATCAAACTATTGGAGGTCAAATAGTCAACCGAACTGTTCACAAACTCAATACCGGCATCACGGGCAAGTGTGCTTGAAAGTTTTGCCTTGATAATTGCAGGATCAGGTTCATAAAAATACTCTTTTACCGAAGAGGCTATGCTCCTCTCTAGAACACCATCCCCGAAAACTTCTGTCACAGCATCAGAAGCTGACGAAAGACAGACCGCCGTGACAGTAACCGGCTTCTGTACAGTACTCCTCTCAAGCAGCAGCAATACTTCCTTGCATTCACGATCAACCGACACAACAATAACCGAGCAGAGGGATGGCAACAGCTTCTTCAGACCGCTGATTTCCAGAGCCGGAGATGCCTTTATGCAGACCCGATCTGCCTTACGAAGAAGAATCTCATGGCAGCAGACAACATCCGGACTCGCAGCTTCAAGCCCGATCGACCGCCGTCCCAGCTCCCGACGTGCCGGATCGACAAAGATCCAGTCGAAACAATCATCCGGATACATCGAAAGCAAGTCGATGCTGTCGCCATTTTGTACCTGAACATTGGAAATCCCGCATTGTTTCAGGTTATGCTGAAACAATGCACAAAGCAATGGATCACGCTCGCAGTATACCACCTCATGAAACACCCTTGACAGAAACATCGAGTCAACTCCCAGCCCGCCGCTTAAATCAATAACTCTTTTCCCCGATAAAAGAGAGGCCTTGTATTCCGCCGTACGCTCTCCCGAAGCCTGCTCCAGCGCCAGCGGAGTATACAGCAGGTTGTGCTGTGATAGATGAGGTAATTTTTTAGCGGCTTTCTGCCGGCAGGCAAGCTGCTCAGCCATCGCCCTCACCGGCAGTTCCTTATAGCCATGAAAGCGCATGGCAAACACCGCCGGATCGTCAGAGTCGTGCAGTTCAATCATCGATTGAACCTCCGGGTCAAGGAGTCTCTGCAGTTCAGGGAATGTCATGGAATAGTTGTGGCGCCTGAATATCCCTGAAAGTTATTCATCCCCCGGCTTCGCAATGCGCTTCGACAAGTTTGCGGCGAAGCACCTTGCCTATTGTTGATTTTGGAAGTGCGGCTGTGAATTCAACATGTTTCGGGATTTTGTATGCAGCAAGGTCTTTGCGGCAGTGCTCCCGAAGCTCTTCAACAGAGAGTTGATGGCCTTCGCGCAAAACAACCCATGCCTTTACAGCTTCCCCCTGATAGTCATCAGGCACGCCCGCAACGCCAACTTCAAACACGGCAGGATGATATGCTATGACCTCTTCTACATCACGGGGCCAGACCTGAAAACCGCCGGGTTTGATAACATCCTTTTTCCGATCAACAATAAAGAGATACCCATCCTCATCAAGATAGCCAAGATCGCCGGTATAGAGCCACCCGTCACGAAGAACAAGAGCTGTTTCCATCGGGTTCTGCCAGTACTCTTTCATCATCTGGGGGGCTCGCATAATGATCTCCCCAACTTCAAGAGCCTCAAGAATCTCAAAACCATCCTCCTGCTCAACAATCCGAACCTCAACATCAGGAACAGGAATACCTACCGATCCATGCTTATAGGTCCCTAAAATCGGGGTAAAGACCGATGCAAGAGCTGACTCGGTTAGACTGTACGCATCAATAATCCTTCCTCCCGTCAATTCTTCAAAACGTCTTTTATTTTCAAGCATGAGGGGAGCCGCGCCCGATACACTGAGCTTCAGCGACTTAAGGATTGAGCTGTTCCGCTTAACTTTCGGATGATTGATCAATGCTGTAAAAAGGGTAGGAACACCAGGCAATACCGATGCCTTTAGGGTTTTGATAGTATGCAGCAGATCATCAATATCACGGGGGTTCGGAACCATGGCAAGAGGGTATCGCTCAATCAGGGCCGCAGTCATAATACCAACCTGTGCATAGACATGAAAGAGCGGCATGTTAAGGAGAATAACATCTTTTCCTTTTTCGAGAATGACACTGAACCAGCTGGCAATCTGCATTCCTGTAATGACAAGCCCCTGATGTGTAATAACAACACATTTAGGATTACCTGTAGTACCTCCTGAAAAAAGAAAAATCGCCGGATCGTCATGGTTGATGATCACCGGCGGGAATAAAGCCCCGGAATGAGCCTTGATAAGATCACTCAACCAGATATCTCCATGCTTCAATGTTGCCCGGTGCCCATCCTTTTTTTCTTTAAAGAGCGAAAAAAGAAGGGTGTTGAGCGGCGAAAGATACTCCTTGATATTGGTGGCAATCACCCTTTTCAAGCGGGAATCAGGCTGAACGCTCTTGATTTTCTCATAAAAGGGAGTCAATACAATCGCAGTTTCTGCACCGCACTCATTGAGGGCGTGCTCAAACTCATTGAGGGTATAGAGCGGATTCATGGGGACAGCAATTGCTCCGGCTTTCCATATGCCGAACTCACTGATCACCATCTGTGGTGAATTGGGCATAATCAAGGCTACACGATCGCCTTTACCGATACCGATTGCAACAAGCGCCGCTGCGAGAGCATTGCTTTGCTGTTCAAATTCACCATATGAGAGCGATGCGCCCTTGAAAAACATCATGGTCTGTTTCGGACACTCTTCTACACTCTTCCGGACTACATCGACCAATGTCTGCTCCGGGTATGGCTGAAGCGAATGGGGAACCCCTTTGTCGTAATGGCTGATCCAGGGTTTATCTCTCATTGCGGTGGTTGACATTTGAACTGATAAATCTGATATAACTTGATATAGTAAGCTCTAATATACTCCGAAACAAAAAACTAACACATCGTTTTAACAACATCGCACACTGCTGCAGTCAATATCCCGAGCTCTTCATCGTGCATTATAAAAGGAGGCATAAGATAGACAAGCCTTCCGAATGGACGCACCCAGACCCCTTTATCAACCAGTTTTTTCTGAACCACAGCCATATCAACTGGCCTGTGAAGCTCAACAACCCCTATAGCGCCAAGTATACGAACATCCTTCACACTCCTCAGTTCCCTGCAAGGCTCAAGCCCTTTAAGCAGTCCTGCTTGGAGACGAAGTACCGATGCCTTCCAATCATAGCTCTTGAGCAGAGTAATATTTGCCGAGGCTACGGCGCAGGCAAGAGGGTTTGCCATAAAGGTTGGACCATGCATAAAAAGTCCAGGATTACCCGAACAGATGGTCTCAGCCACCCTCTCTGTTGCCAGTGTGGCTGCAAGAGTCATGTAACCGCCGGTCAACGCTTTACCCACACACATAATATCAGGGGCAACAGCGGCATGCTCAAGCGCAAACATTCTCCCTGTACGTCCAAAACCGGTAGCGATTTCATCGAAAATCAAGAGGACGCCAAAGCTGTCGCAGAGCTCTCGAAGCAGGACAAGATAGTGGGGAGCATAAAAGCGCATTCCTCCAGCCCCCTGCACAACAGGCTCAATAATCACTGCGGCGATCTCCAGGTGGTGCCGTTCAAGCATCAGGTGCATATCGGCAAGATCACTCTCAATACAAGGCTCATCAAAGCGGCACGCCGGAGCTTCAGCAAAAAACTGCTCCTGTATTGAACCTTTGAACAATGAGTGCATACCGGTTACCGGATCACAGACAGACATTGCGGCAAAGGTATCGCCGTGGTAACCTGAACGTACAGTCAGCAACCTGTTTTTTGAGGTTATACCCTGAGCCGCCCAGTACTGAATGGCCATCTTGATGGCAACCTCAATCGACACCGACCCTGAATCACTGAAAAAAACTTTCTGAAGCGGCTGAGGGGTTAATGCAACCAGCTGTTTTGCAAGCTCCACCGCCGAGTCATGGGTCAGGCCTCCGAACATGACATGGCTCATCAGCTGCATCTGCGAAACCATAGCTTCATTGAGCACCGGATGGTTGTAGCCGTGAATGGCAGCCCACCATGAGGACATCCCGTCAATAAGTTTGCGGCCATCCTCAAGCTCAAGAAAAACATCATAAGCTCTCGATACAGGGTAAACCGGCAAAGGATTGGTCACTGAAGTGTAGGGATGCCAGAGATGACAACGATCAAAATCGAGATCAATGGAATGTGACGGTCCGGGCATAGCTTTTGAGTGCGTAAAAATACGTGATGATAAACTCTTTGTTATAAACAGAGACGGTCGAGTGCGTCTCCTTCAAGCGAACCATCCCGAAGCTCTATTACAGGCGCCAGTGATCCAGCTTTATTCAGGTAATGCATGATAATCTCGCGCGTATCATCAGCTATAACCCTCTCTGTGCTCTGAAACCGGTTGTAAATAACTCCCCTGATAACAATGCCGCGTTTCACACAGGCTTCAATCGAAAGGAGGGTATGGCTGATACTGCCAAGTCTCGTACCGGTCACAAGCACAAGTTCGTATCCCGCATTGCTGATATAATCCGCAAAAAGCAGATCATGGGTCAGCGGCACCAGTAAACCGCCAACCCCTTCAAGAAGCACCAGTTCATAGCGTTTCTGCAGTTCAAAGGTAGCCCGACGGATGCGCAGAACATCAATCTCAACCCCTTCCATACGAGCCGAAAGGTGAGGAGAGGCCGGATAGCGGAAAACGTAAGGCGAGGTGACCCCCTCCCTGTCAACATCCTGCAGACCAATGCCCATTATACGCCGGTGTTCCAGTACATCCTCCGCGATACCGTCACAGCCTGTCTGGACGATTTTCTGGGTAATGACGTTTCTTCCATTCTGCAGCAGTGCTTTGGCAAGCAGACCTGTAGCATATGTTTTTCCGATTCCGGTATCAATGCCGGAGACCGCAACAACTGATCCTTTCATAACAGCTTCTTTTTCAGACAGCAATAAAGAGGATGATAGGTAAGATAGACACCATTTTCGCAGGAAAACAACCGCCTGTACTCAGAAACAAAATGCTGGTATCGGCTTTTTGTCCATGAACGCCGCTGAAGGCCGTTGACGCCTGTCAATCGTATATGGCGCAGCACTGCCTCAGGCGAACTGAACTCAATGCGCTGCTCCTCTTCCCTGCTGAAGGTGAGATCAAAATGCCGTCGGGCAAGAATTTCAAGCTCCCCCAGAGTGTTATAGGAAAGTCCGACATCCTCAATACTCGAGATTTCCTGCATATTTGAGGGACCGAAGGTACTGAATGCAAGTATGCCGCCAGGCCGGAGATGAGCGGACATAGTTCTGAAAAATTCATCAAGATTATCAAGCCATTGCAAGGTTGCGTTTGAAACCACAAGATCCAGCCCTGAAGGAAGCTTGAGCGTGGACTCTATATCCCCTGCAATAAAGTGAAACTCTTCAACCTGGGAGCCAGCAAGCACCTTGTGAAGACATTGGCGGCTCTCTTCAACCAGATCATTGGCATAATAGCTCGTAACCCAGCAGCGCGTCAGCAGCTCCGCCATAAGTAGACCCGACCCTGACCCGACCTCAAGCACCCGGTCAAATTTGCCGGCCGGTTCCTCCAGGCAGACCATTTCAGCAAGCTCAACAGCCATCGTCTTCTGGACTGCAGCATTGCGGCCGTAGCTTCCAAGTGTTTTGCAGAACCTTTCCCGGACAAGCTCCTTGTCGATTTTTAACTGCTGCAGCATGCGAGAACCTCCTGCAGATTTCTGAAATAAAAAAAAGGGAAATGAGGCATATCGGCAATAAAAGTTTGAGGGACACCTTTCCATGCATGGTGCTGCTGGTGTGGCGGAAACACACCATCTCTACCCCCGATAACAGCATGATTGTAGTGCCAAGACGCAGCACTTCTTTTTATATCTCTGTTCAGCAGATGCTCCTGCAGCCGCTCAAGCTCTGAAAGCTGATCTGAAGTTTCGCGCTGAGGCGACATGCAGGAAAAAAGCTCAAGTGCTTCACGGGTGCCGCACATCCTGCGATTGAAACGGTGACGATTCTCTTCGCAGTAGGTTGAAAGCGTTGCCTGAAAAACCTCTGGCGGAATCCCCATCCCGGCGTCTACCGGATGCAGGGTACCGTTGATGGCAATAGCCCGTCCTATCGGAGGCAGCTCAGTATGCTGCGCAGCCCACACTCCGAAAGACCACGCCAAAACTGTGATGCTGGAGTAACGGCTTATGCCGTCCATAAACCCATCCTCTGTCTCCAGCGTATGGTAATCGTAACAGGCCAGCATATCCTGACAGAAACCTGAAGCAAGCGATTCACGCAAAAGATATGCGGCAATACGGTGGTCCATTCCCCAGCCGTTGAAGAAAACGAGAAGCTCTTCGGCTCCCTCTTTTCTAAGCCATGCGGTTTTCATGATATCGTTATCCTCCGATAATTTCAGGTATTCGTGCAATATCCTCCCACTGCAGGGTTGAGCGGAGAGAGATTCGTATACGGGCACCTTTTTCCGGAACCGTAGGAGGACGAACCGGCATACAGAGAAATCCTGCATTTCTCAACCTTTCGGCCAGGGCTACAGCAAGGTCATTTCCACCTGTAATAACCGGCACAATATGACTTTCGCCCGGCACATCATACCCATGTCCGATCAGTTCATCTCGAAGTCTGGCAGCGAGCCCGAGAAGCGCCGCCCTCTCAGAAGACATTGAAGCCTGCCTCTCAAGAGTGAGCAGGCTCCAGCCAAGAATGGCCGGCGGCAGGGCCGTAGTGAAAATAAATGAGCGCATGGTATTCAGCAGGTACTCCCGTACAAGAGAACTCATCACGGCAAACGCTCCTGTTGAGGCCAGAGCCTTGCCGAATGTGCCTGTAATGATATCGATCTCCTGCACCACCCCCGCTGTTTCCGAGAGCCCGAGACCGCGCTCTCCGAACACCCCGACGCCGTGCGCCTCATCAACAATAAGGAGTGCCCCGTATTTCTCTTTCAATGCAACGAGCCTGGTTAGGTCTGCCAGATCGCCATCCATACTGAACACCGATTCAGTAACAATAAATATCTGGCGGTAGCGGCCTCGAGCCCCCTCAAGCAACTCTTCCAGATGATCATAGTCACAGTGACGGTAACGCTGATAGGGAGCTTCAGCAATCTTCATCCCGTCAATAATACTGGCATGGTTCAACCTGTCGCTCAGCACAAGATCATGACGGTTGCAAAGCGCAGGAAGAATCCCGATGTTGGCATGATAGCCGCTGTTGAAAACCATGGCGGACTGCCGCTCGTAAAGTACAGCCAAAGCGTTTTCCAGCTGATCATAAAGAGGATGATTGCCTGTCAGAAGGCGGGAAGAAGAGCTGGTCATGGCATACGAACTCTTGCGGAACTCTCGTCCATACCCTTCAAGCATCGCTTTATCATCGCCAAGACCGAGATAATCATTCGATGAGAGGTTCAAAAGCCTCTGGCCGTTCACTTCAATATCCTTGCCGTCACGCGCGGTAATATCAGGAAGAACCCTGTAGCGGTCAAGCCTCTTAAGCTCATCAAGCTCCTCCCTGATACGATCATAAAACTGCATTGATCGGCTCCGTCAGTTAAAACTCGCAATCTGAGCTGCAAACATCCGGTCTTCAGCGACCTCCCTGCCTCGTGTCGTCAGGTAACCTCCGGTAAGATATCCGTTAGCCCCCGACAACATCAAAAGTCCCTGAAAATCTTTCATGATCGTTTCTCTACCGGCAGCAAACTTGATGATTTTATCCGGATGCGCAAGACGGCAGATTGCAAACGCTTTCACAATATCAGCAACAGAAACCGGTTCACTTCCTTCAAGAGGGGTCCCGTCTATCGGAACAAGAACATTGAGCGGAATGACAGAAACATCAAGTTCCTGGAGTGCGAAAATCATAGCAATCCGATCATGCATCGACTCTCCGACTCCCATAATCCCTCCGCAGCAGACGGAGATATTGTTCTTTCTCAACAGCTTGATAGTCTCGATCCGCTCTTCAACTGTATGGGTATCAGCAATGAGATCATGGTACCGGTCGGGGGCAACCTGAATATTGATGTTGTAATGCGCTATCCCCGCTGCACCGAGAGCTGAGGCAGGCTCTTCACCAAGAACACCAAGTGAGGCACAGACATGCAGATCAGGCAATTCAGTATGCAGCCGCTTGATCATGGCAAGCACCCTCTGAAATTCCGGAGTTGATTTTTTATACCCGTAACCACTGGTGACGATCCCAAAATGGGAAACGCCCTCAGCGACACAGTTGCGCGCTTCCGTAAGCACTGACTCTTCATCGACAAGATCATAGACCTCAATATCAGCCCGATTGTGCCTTGACTGAGCGCAAAACTTGCAGTTTTCGCCGCAAACTCCCGATTTGGCATTCATGATAGAACAGGCGTGAAGGGATTCCGTACCAGTTGAGTAGCGGTTTTTTACCTTGTTTGCAAGAGCGGCAAGATCAAGCGCAAGCTCACCCGGAAGATCCGCCAGGAGAAGCGCTTCCGCCCGACTGATCGGCTCGCCGGTTTCAAGCACACGATATGCTGCTGCAATGTGAGGATGGAGCGTCATAGTATCCATAAGAATAGAAGGTTGTTATAAATTATAATGTTCTTTTTTGCAGATGGGCTTCTCCCGATGAAATAAGGATCGTCTGCCCGTTTGCACACCCAAGCATCAGCTCGCCGCCTCGTGCAATCCCGGAAACCGTTCCGCTGATTGTTCGCTTCAACTGATCAATAGTAACCTGCTTCGACTGCAACTGGGAATACCTTTCGAGATAGGGGAGTATAAAAGCGAGATCCTCCTCCAGAAGCCACGCATCGTAGAGAGATTCGAAATGGTTCAGAAAAGATGCGAGAAGCTCGGGCCTTGAAACCAAACGTCCTGTCTCCAAAAAAAGCGAGGTTGCACTCTCCTGCAATTCAGACGGCATCTCTGACTGGTTGACATTGATACCGACACCAACCACAACAAAGTGCGTAAAATCAGGCTCTGACTGCATTTCGCACAGCACCCCGCAAACCTTTCGGCCATTGATAAGAATATCATTCGGCCACTTGACCAACGATGCAATACCGGGAACAACACTGCTCAACGCCTGATGGATGGCTGCAGCCACAAGCAGCGTGAGCTGAGGGACACGGATCGAAGGAACCCCCGGGCGAAGAATCAGTGAAAAGTAGAGATTGACCCCTGAAGGCGAAATCCAAGTTCTCCCCATTCTGCCACGCCCTCCGGTCTGACAGTCAGCAACAACCACACAGCCTTCAGGTAAACCATCACTGGCCAGGGATTTTGCAAGTATATTGGTTGATGCAGTAACCCCATGATAGAGGAGGCTTCTGCCGAACCGGCGTCCAGTCAAAAACGGTGCAACTTCAGCCTCAACCGGACGTCCTGTAAGGCTCGTCAATCGATACCCACGCCCTGTTACGGCGTCAACATGATACCCTTCGGCACGCAGGAGCCTTATATGCTTCCAGACTGCACTTCTGGTAATACCAAATTCGCGGCAGAGCTCTTCACCCGACAAAAAATCACCGGCTTTCGACAATCGAAGCAATATCCGGGCAGTAACATCGTTCATAAATGGAGAGTAGTCAACAACAAAAAGCGAAATGTCAACCTACATAAATGCAGTGGTTGACAACTTCGCAATATAAAAAAAAGGCGCACATCCGCGCGCCACTTTCACTTGTAACATCTTTCACTCCGAAAGGGCCGCCATATTGGTTGTTTCGTAATTTTTCCGATAAGCCAGCACTCCCTTGAAAATTCCATAGGCAACTTTAGTCTGCACCTGACGATCCCGAAGCATTCGCTCTTCCTCCGAATGGGACAGGTATCCCACTTCAACAAGAATGCTTGGCATTGAAGGCGTCCATAACACCATAAAGCCAGCCTGCCGAACGCCACGGGCATTATTGACAGATTGGTGATCAACCGGTTTGACAATATATTGGGCAAGGGAGGTCGACTGCTTGGCAAATGCATTCTGGGCCATGCTGCTCATAATAAGATGCTCCTCGGAAAACCCTTTGTACTTCTCCTGAAAGTCCTCTTCCTGACGGATTACCGAGTTTTCAAACATTGCCACATCAAGAGCCGCCTGATTTTTATGCGTTCCTAGAATGTAAACCTCCGACCCGCGGGCAGTCCGGTTTGGACTTGAATTGCAGTGGACGCTTATAAAAAGTTTTCCTCCGCTTTGGTTTGCTATTTTCCCACGCTCATGCAGAGGAATGAAACGGTCATCCTTTCTTGTATAAATCACATTCACATCCGGCCATTTCTGAGTAATAAAATTCCCGAGATCGTGGACAATATTTAAAGCCACATCTTTTTCACGAGTTCCGCTAAAGCCAATAGCCCCCGGGTCCTTTCCTCCATGACCGGCATCAAGCACGATGGTATTCAGCTTCCACTTTTCCACATCTCGACTGATGACTCGGGCAATCTGCAGCTCCTTTTCTTTTTTGCGGATTTCCTGCACATCAGCATTACTGCGAACATAGAGAACATAACGGTTCCTTTTTTTATCGCGATGAAACTCCACAGAATTAATGACATACGACTTATTGTCCAGTGCCAGTGTAAACTGCAGGCTTCCTTCAGTAAACTGTTTCGGAGTGATCGCCTTGACTACGCCACCGCTGAAAATTTTTGACAAGGTATTGACATCACAAGAGGCTTTTTCAAGAGTAAAATAAACATACCCTTCGCCGTCAGGCTTCACCAGCGAAGACTCGGTAGGACTGCCGGAAGCACAAAAGCTTATGATGGCTCCATTTGCCCGTTTTTCAATCTCGATGCCACTGATCACTGTTGATCCGTCTTCGGCTGGTTTGCTGATCACCTGAATTAAAGGCGACTCCTCACTCTTTACAAGCCCGATAATCCCGACTGATTCACCGAAATGCTTCCCGCCCAACCAGGCATTGATCATACCGGACGAATAATTATAGCCAACCTCCCGGTCAAGCCAAACAGTAAAAAGTCTGCACGCCTGATTGACTGGCAGATATATCCTCGATTGCAGTGAACAAGGCGCAGACTGCAGCTGAATAATTCTTTTGGGATGGTCATGATCCTTTGAGATAACCTTCGCAAAATTATTATTGATCATAACCGTGCAGGAACTGCCGGGAACTCCGATAGCTTCCTCCAGAACAAGCGCCCCCTCCTCATGATGAAAGCTCAACCGCAAAGCCCTCGCCATTGATTCAAGATCAATCAAAAGAGTCCCCCCGTCTCTGCGGGCAAGAACCTTGATGGTATAACCCTGATCTTTTCCCGTAGTAACATGGAACGACACTTTTGTCTGTCCCCCCAGAGAGAGAGGAGCAGCTTCAAGAGTGCTGAATGAAAGCATCAAAAGAAAAACTGATATCAGAACGGAAGAACGATAATAAAGACGGAGCAAAGATTGATGCATAAGTTCAAAAGCATTTTATTTCCTTGAAGAGTAAGGCCGCTCTCAATAATAATAAAATATATTTTTCCGCACCGTAGACGCGGGTTTTATAATAGAAAAGGAACTATTTCTGTCCATAGTCACAGGTTTTGTATACTTCATACCATTGGTATAATTTGTTTTTTGCTCTTCAAAACCTATCTTTTTCAAAATTTAATTGTAACGCTCTTACTACCGGAACTGATCTATGGCTTTCAAAACACCAACACTATCTGCCAGGAACAGAACCCTGATTGTTGTCGAATCCCCCTCAAAGGCTAAAACTATAAATAAATACCTCGGGGAAAAATATACAGTTTTCGCCTCCGTAGGTCATATCAAGGATCTGCCGAAAAAAGAGATCGGGCTTGATTTTGACCATCATTACGAACCCCGTTATGAAATCATTCCCGGAAAGGAAAAAGTTGTCAAGCAATTAAAAAAACTTGCTGCAGAAGCAGATGAAATTCTCATAGCCACTGACCCTGACAGGGAAGGCGAAGCCATCGCCTGGCATATTTCCAACGAAATTGGAGAGACAAAGAAACCGGTATTCCGTGTTCTTTTCAACGAAATCACCAAAACAGCCATCATCGCGGCCATTCAGGAGCCTCGACAGATCGACTACCGCCTGGTGCGTTCACAGCAGACCCGTCAGGGCCTCGATAAAATAGTCGGCTACAAGATCAGTCCGTTTTTGTGGAAAGTGGTGCTGCGTGGACTTTCAGCCGGACGGGTACAATCCGTCGCACTCCGCCTGATCTGCGAACGGGAAGCTGAGATCACCCGTTTCCAGATAGAGGAATACTGGACCATCGCCGCAGATTTTGTGACTCCCCGCAAAGAGTCTTTCAGGGCAAGACTGGTACGCTTCGAAGGCGAAAAGCCTGAGATAACCAATCAGGACAGGGCTGAGGCTATTGCGGCTCTCATCAGGAAAGGTAATTTTTCTGTCACAGAGATCGCTCCCCGCACTCAGCAACGCAAGCCGCCGCTGCCATTTACAACATCGTTGCTCCAGCAGGCTGCATCAAACCAGCTAGGCTTTGGTTCGCAGAGAACCATGCGTGCTGCTCAGCAGCTTTATGAGGGAATTGATCTTGGTGCTGAAGGCGCTGCCGGACTCATCACCTATATGAGAACCGATTCCACGCGAATTGGTGCCGAAGCAATAGTCCAGGCAAGAGAGTATATCGACAGGCAGTTTGGAAAGGAGTATATCGGGTTCGGCGGAGCTGCAAAACCAGGAAAAAATGCCCAGGATGCCCACGAAGCAATACGGCCAACCTCGATATCAAAAAGACCCGAACAACTCAAGCAGTACCTTTCAACCGATCAATATAAATTATATGAATTGATCTGGAAGCGCTTTCTTGCCGCCATGATGGCTCCTGCCAAAATTGAGCAGACAAGAGTTGATGTTGAAGACACCCTGCAGAAATTCCAGTTCAGGGCAACCGGCAGCAGGGTTCTGTTTCCCGGCTTCATGCGTGTCTTTGACGACCAGAAGGAACTTGATTATGAAGCTCAGGTCTCAACAAAAGATGATATAGAAAAAGAACCCGCAGTAAAGCTGCCCGAACACCTCTCGGTGGCCGACCCGCTTGCCATTGCAGACCTCGACCAGAGACAGAGCTTTACCCGCCCTCCTGCACGCTACAGCGAGGCTACGCTGGTAAAGGATCTCGACCATTTCGGAATAGGGCGCCCATCAACCTATGCTTCTATTTTTTCAACGCTTCAGGATCGCCGCTATGTTGAGCTTGAAAAGAAAAAAATCAGTCCCACAGAACTCGGCAAGGATGTCTCACTCATCCTGGTTGCCAATTTCCCAGAACTTTTCAATGTGGGCTTCACCGCCTTCATGGAGGATGAACTCGATAAAGTTGCCAGTGGAGACGACGAATACGAAAAAGTGCTCGACAGTTTCTACAAACCACTTGAAATCGTACTCAGCCTGCGCAAAGACGACCCGATTATTCCGCAGAACAGCGAAACCACAACCTGTGATAAATGCGGAGTCGGGCAGATGACGATCAAGTGGACCGCCAGCGGGAAGTTTCTGGGCTGTTCATGCTACCCTAAGTGCAAAAATATCAAAGCAATAAGCACAAATAGGGAAAAGCCGAAAGATACTGCCATTGTATGCCCCTCATGCAAAGAAGGACACATGCTCTTGAGAAAAGGCCGGCTTGGAGCTTTTCTTGCCTGTTCCAACTACCCGAAGTGCAATACGCTGCTGAATCTCAACAAACAGCGCCATATCGAACCATTGAAAACCCCTCCGGTACTCACCAGCCTCGTCTGTCCGAAGTGCGGCTCACCGCTCTACCTCAGAAGCGGAAAAAGGGGGCTTTGGCTCGGCTGTTCAAAATTCCCGAAGTGCAGAGGACGGCTTGCATGGAGCGCGCTCGACGAAACTGCCCACAATCACTGGGAAGCGATCATGGCCGACCACCTGAAAGCACATCCGGCAGTAATGCTCACCATGACTGATGGAAACCCGGTACCCATGACCACACCGGTAGACGATATCATCCTCAAAGCAGAAGAGTCCGGGCTTATTGCTCCGGCTGTTGAAGAACCCAAGGAAGTCACTGCATAAAAAGAGCAATACGGTAGACTGCAAAAGAAAGCACCCAGGCTACCGAAAGAGAATACACAGAGTAAAGGAGCACAGGGCGCCAGCGCCCTACCTCTTTTTTCATCACGCCGATTGCCGCAACACAGGGAATATAGAGCAGAACAAACACCATGAGACTCAAAGCCGTGGCCCGGCTGAAAGAGGGGTCATTCCTGAGAATTGATTTCAGCTCCTTAGGCGCTCCACTGCTCTGTCCGATAGAGTAAATCGTTCCCATACTGGAAACTACAACCTCTTTTGCTGCAAGCCCGGTTACAAGGGCAATACCGATCCGCCAGTCAAAACCAAGCGGCTTGATCAACGGCTCAAGCACTTTGCCTGCTCTTCCTGCTATGGAATACTCAAGTTGTTCACTCTTGATGCGGACATCAAGCACCTTCTTCCGCGCATCTTTTTCAGCCGCGTTGGCACTGCTCCCGGCAATACTCGCAGTTTCCAGAGCAAGCATTGCATCAAGAGCCGGCTGGTGAGGATAATTGCTTGCAGCCCAGATAATGATAACAGCACTTAAAATAAGCGTTCCCGCCTTTTTGATATACATAAGGGCCTTCATCTTTGCCTGAAAGAGTACAGAGGAAAGTGTCGGCCAGCGATACGGAGGCAGCTCCATCACAAACGGCTCAGAATCGATTTTAAGGATTGTGGATTTAAGAAGCCAGGCGGTCCAGAGTCCGACGGCAATTCCTAGAAAATAAATACCGAACATGACGTTGCCTGCCACTGCGGGAGCAAAAAAAGCAGCTGAAAGCATGACATACACCGGAAGTTTGGCTCCGCAACTCATAAAGGGAATAATCATGATGGTCACAAGCCTGTCCGTCTGACTTTTCAATGTCCTTGTCGCCATGATAGCAGGAATGGAACAGCCGAACCCAGTTATCAGGGGTATAAACGATTTCCCATGCAGACCGAAACGATGCATCACCCGGTCAATCACAAATGCCGCACGGGCCATGTAGCCGGAAGCCTCAAGAAAAGAGAGGCCAATGAAAAGAAGTACAATATTCGGCAGAAAAATCAGGACGCCTCCAACTCCCGCAATAATACCATCAACAACTATGGATCGAAGGGTATCATTTACAAGAAAAGGTCCTATGGCGGAAGCAATTGAACTGAAAAACAGTGCAAGCCAGCCTGAAAACAGAGCTCCTAAAGTAAAGGTCATCTGAAAAATACCCCAGACTACCAGTAAAAACACGGGCAGCCCAAGCACCCTGTTGAGCACAACCATATCGATATAATCAGTTACCGTAGCCCTTCCTTCTTCCGGTTGCCGGACACACTCCTTTATGGCCCCGTGAATAAAAGAATGACGGTCTTCGGTAATGAGAATCTCCGGCTCTGAATCGTGCAGATGCTCAGCCTCTCTTATAGCATCCTGCAGCGCAAGTTCCACTTTCACCCACACCGGATACTGCTGAACCTGGGTGTAAACCTCCCGGTCATTCTCCAGGAGCTTGATGGCCAGCCATCTGGCATTATAAAGACCAAGCTCCTTCTGATGAGAAAGAAGCGACGTGATTTTATCTACAGAAGCCTCAAGTTCAGGCCGAAAGAAAAGCTTGTTTTTACGAATCTGGATATCATGCCGGAACACCCTTATAACATGATCCAGCAGTGAATCAAGTCCTGTCTTCTTTTTAGCCGAAGTCGGAATAATATGACAGCCGAGAAGCGCCTGTAACTGCTTCATTTCAATGGTAATGCCCTTTTCCTGCACCTCATCGATCATGTTCAGCGCCACAATGAAATCAACCTCAAGCTCCATAAGCTGGGTTGTCAGGAGCAGATTCCTTTCAAGGTTCGGCCCCTCAACAACATTGACAACAACATCGGGACGCTCCTTGATCAGATACTCTCTTGTGACTATCTCCTCAGGGGAGTAGGGTGTAAGCGAATAGGTCCCGGGAAGATCGACAACACGGATCCGGTATCCCTTGTAGTCAAGATACCCCTCATGCTTTTCAACGGTAACACCGGGGAAATTTCCTACTTTCTGATGAGCGCCTGTCAGGGCGTTGAAAAGGGAGGATTTTCCGCAATTCGGATTACCGGTAAGCGCGATGCTGATTTCTCTGATCTCACTCATACCTTGCCTCCCAGGGGCCAGAACTGCTTTGCTGCCGGGCATGTTGGACCATCAAGGAGCAAACGCACCATGACCCCATCCGCCTCATTTTTTCTCAAAGCAAGATAAAGTCCCTTAAACACGATCTCCATCGGATCACCGAACGGAGCAACTCTAAGCACCTTGAATCTGGTTCCTTTTATCAGTCCTAAATCCATAATTCTTCGTCTTATGGCACTCTCTGCCTTTACCGCCGTAACCTCTGCTTTATCACCAACTTTCAATTCCGATAACCGCATACACAAATCTCCTGCAAAACAGTAAAAAAATAAACAGGATTAATTATAACCTAAATAACAAAATACGCACATGAAAAATTGCACGCATTGTGTCCCACGACCGGATAAAATAGCCCGTTTAATAGTAAAGCGACTATGAGAAGGGGATGGGAGACTGAAGAGGAAGAAAATAAACGGCTAGCCGTGTGCCGCAGATAGCCCTGGGAATGGAGGCCAGCCCATCGTGCGTCCTCCGATCAGATGGCCGTGTATATGAAAAACGCTCTGCATGGCATCCTTGCCGCTGTTAAATACCAACCTGTACCCGGACTCCCTTATGCCAATGATTTCGGCAACTGTTCCGGCAGCAAGAAGGATATGACCTGCTATCGCTTCATCTTCGGGGGTCAATTCACTCAACGAGACAATGTGTTTCAGTGGAATGATCAGCGCATGCTGCTCGGCTACTGGAGTTATATCCCTGAAAGCCAGGACATGATCGTTACGATAGACAATCTTAGCCGGAATCTCACCGCGCACAATACGGCAAAATAAACAGTCAGAATTCTGGTGTGTCATACAGCTTGTTGTTCTTGAAACTTGGAAAAGCTTTATTCACAAAAAAAACTCCGGGCAAAGGGGAAAAATCACTCCGCAGACGATGGCTCTTCAGAGTGACCATCGGCCGGCTTGGGATTATCGGATAACCTTGTAGCCAGCACCTTGTCAATCCTCTGGCCATCGAGGTCAACAATTTCAAGATTCCACTCTTCCCAGCTCATAGTGTCACCGGTTCTCGGCATACGGCCAAGCAGCCACATCATGAGACCGCTGAGAGTATGATACAGTCCCTTATCCTCCTCCGGAACGCCTTTCAACTCAAGGGTATCTTTAAGCTCAGGAACAGGAATAAGGCCATCGAGCAGCCAGGAGCCATCCTGACGCTGAATGGCCCATGAATCCTCAAGATTGTGGGGAACAAACTCTCCTGTTACCGCTTCAAGCATATCCTGAAGGGTAACAAGTCCCTGAATTTCACCATACTCGTCAACCACAAAAACCATCTGGGTGCCGGAAGTCCTGAAATGATCAAGAAGTTCCATACCAGTAAGGGTTTCAGGCACATAGACGCAAGGCTGCAATTGAGAGGTAAACTCCGTTAGACCGCCTTTCAGTGTCTTTGATAACAGCTGTTTAGCATTGACGACGCCAAGCAGAGATTGAAGTCCACCGTTGCAGACCGGAAAACGGGAATGTTCCGACTCCGTCACTCTGCTGATATTTTCCTCAAGTGGACGGGAAACATCCAGAAAAATAATATCCGCTCTTGGAACCATAAGTGTACCGAGCTGACGGTCATCAAGACGGAACACATTACGGACCATCTCATGTTCATGCTGCTCAATCACCCCGGCTTCAGACCCCTCCTCAAGCATGGCATGAATCTCCTCCTCCGTAACACTCGGCATAGCCTGCGGGTGCTTCCCCATCAAGCCGAGAATTGCGTCTGTCGATGCCGTAAGCAGCCGGCCGAAAGGACGGGTTATCGTCGAAAGCATACGCATGGGACGCGCAACCAGACAGGCAATTCCTTCCGGATTGAGAAGCCCAAGCCGCTTGGGGACAAGTTCCCCTATAACGATGGTGATATAGGTAATGGCAAGGACAACAACAACAGTAGAAATAACATGGCTTATTTCCGGATCCACACCAACCGTCTGAAGCTTGACAGCCAAAGGGCCTGCGAGAGCGCCTTCACCGACAATACCGTTAAGAATCCCGATAGAGGTAATGCCGATCTGAATGGTCGAGAGAAAACTTGAAGGCTCCTGGCCAAGCTTCATGGCAACAGAAGCTGCTTTTTCACCATCCTCGGAAAGTTTGGAAAGGCGGGAGCGCTTTGCCGTGACAAGCGCAATTTCCGACATGGCAAAAAGGCCGTTAACAACAATCAGAAACAAAAGCAACAATACTTCCATACATTCGGGTTTGAACCTTTCGGGATTTCGAGACCACCCACACACTACCTGCAGGATTTACAAACTGCAGTGGTCCCTTAAAGTTCTGTTCTTACGCAATTAATCATTTCCACTATGCTACCAACTACACTTTTATTCTGCTAATTCCAAACAGTTAACAATCTGTTCACTTTGGAGCAGAAAAAAACGTCTTGACTTTCGCAATAAACTGATTTTCTGTCAACCGGTCACAGGTCTCAACAGCAACCTCTTTTTTGTGCAGCTCACCAACCTTCGCGATCTCCTTGGCAAGCTCAATTTTTGCCTCTCCAGGCCCGAAAACAGCAATTCTATCAGAATCTCCCAAAAGCCCGATCACCTCTTGATAATAGGCATGATACTGGTGTTTTCGACGCTCTTCATCAACATGTTCATTAGAGACATTCTGCGCAACACTCGTCCCACCTGATTTCCAGCCACCTGACGGCTTATGATGACTTTCGGCACCTGACGCAACGTGCTGAACAACAGCCTCTCCCCCTGTAATTGAAACCAGAATGGCATCCTTGTGATCAATCCAAAGTCCTGTGTTTTTTTTCATGGCATTAACCTCCTTATGTTATAAGCCCAATGAAATAACACAACAGCTTTTCAATCCAAAGAATTCACTCCCTCCGCAAAGATACGCAATAAGTGGCGTTTCTTTTCTCTTCCAAAAGGCTCATCCTGTTGAAATAACACATTGTATATACGACTGGAGTCGGAAAGACTCATGTATGCCGGGCGAAGAAAAAGGGTGGCGCGGATTGAATCAGCATGCAGAGGATCATTACTTTTTCACCAAAAAGCGGGCAATGCAACGGAACCGGCCTGCGCTCTTTGTGGAGATGCAACAGGCCGGTTCTCTTTTTATAGAGAGTCCTGGATAATCTTTTCCTTTTCGGCAAAAATTTTTGAGCTGAGAAACTCCCTGTTCATGCGCGCAATATTGGATACTGAAATGCCTTTGGGACATTCAGCTTCACAGCCATAGGTATTACTGCAGTTGCCAAAGCCAAGATCATCCATGCGAGCGACCATCTTCTGTACCCGCTTTGTCGCCTCAACCTGACCCTGGGGAAGGAGAGCAAGATGCGATACCTTTGCCCCGATAAAGAGCATGGCTGCGGCATTGGAACAAGCTGCAACGCATGCACCGCAGCCGATGCAGGTCGCAGCATCAAACGCTTCATCCGACTTCTCTTTAGGCACAGGAATGGTATTGGCATCCGGCACACCACCGGTATTGACCGAGACATAGCCTCCTGCCTGAATGATTTTGTCGAACGCACTCCGGTCAACAATCAAATCACTGATGACGGGAAACGCTTTAGCCCGCCATGGCTCGATATGGATGGTATCGCCATCCTTGAACGAACGCATGTGCAGCTGGCAGGTAGTTACTCCTTTTTCAGGCCCATGAGGACGTCCGTTGATGTAAAGGCTGCAGGTGCCGCAGATACCCTCCCGGCAATCATGGTCAAAAGAAACAGGATCACCACCGCTCATGATGAGCTTCTGGTTCAGGGTATCAAGCATTTCAAAAAAAGAGCTGTCAGGCGAGATTCCGGTCACATCGTATGAAACCATCTGCCCTTTGGCACTTGCATTTTTCTGTCGCCAGATCTTCAGCGTAAAATTCATAATAACCTCTTATTTATAACTCCGCTGGGAGAGCTTGATCTCTTTGAATTGAAGTTCCTCACGGTGCAGCTCCGCAGCAGCATCACGTCCCTTGTACTGCCACCCACCGACAAATGCAAATTCATCATCGTTGCGAAGGGCTTCGCCTTCGCTGGTCTGATACTCTTCCCTGAAGTGTCCTCCGCACGACTCCCGCCGCTGCAGCGCATCACGCACCATGAGTTCACCAAGATCGATAAAATCGGCGACCCTGCAGGCTTTCTCTAGCTCTGGATTATACTCATCCAGTCCTCCCGGAATTTTAACCCCCTGTGCAAACTCTTTGCGCAGCTCGGCAATGAGATAAATCGCTTCGTTCAGCCCCGCCTCGTTTCGGGCCATTCCGCAATACTCCCACATGATTTTGCCAAGACGACGATGGAAGTGATCAACAGATTCCTTTGCTCCACTGTTTTTTATGGCCTTCAGGCGATCAGTGACGCCCTCGGCTGCAATGTTGAATTCAGAAGATGAAGTATCAAAACGGGGAGTATGAATTTCAGCTGCCAGGTAATTACCTATGGTATAGGGAAGCACGAAATAACCGTCGGCAAGGCCCTGCATAAGTGCAGATGCGCCAAGACGATTTGCCCCGTGATCGGAAAAATTGCATTCACCGATAGCATAGAGACCCGGAATGGTGGTCATCAGTTCATAATCAACCCAGAGACCTCCCATGGTATAATGAACGGCAGGGTAGATCATCATCGGCGTTTCATAGGGGCTCTCTGCAACGATCTGCTGGTACATCTGGAAAAGGTTGCCGTAGAGAGAGTCAATAGTGTCATGACCCTTGCGCTTTATGGCATCGGCAAAATCAAGATAGACCGCTACGCCTGTATTACCCACTCCGAAACCTGCGTCACAGCGCTCCTTGGCAGCCCTTGACGCCACATCCCTCGGCACAAGATTGCCGAAAGCAGGATAGCGACGCTCGAGATAATAATCACGGTCAGCTTCCGCAATATCGGAGGGCTTTACCTCTTTGTTCCTGAGCCGTTCAACATCCTTTAATTTTGCCGGAACCCATATCCTGCCGTCATTGCGCAGGCTTTCGCTCATCAGGGTAAGCTTCGACTGGGCATCGCCATGCACAGGGATACAGGTAGGATGAATCTGTGTAAACGCCGGGTTGGCAAACATCGCCCCTTTTCTATAGGCGCTCCATGCAGGAGTCACGTTGGAACCCATTGCGTTGGTCGAAAGGAAAAAAACATTACCATAACCGCCACTGGCCAGAACAACGGCATGAGCGGCATGGCGCTCTATTTCACCGGTTACCAGGTTTCGGGTAATGATCCCTCGTGCTTTTCCATCAACAAGCACCATATCGAGAACATCCCGGCGATTGAACAGCGTAACATTGCCGCCAGCGATCTGGCGGCTTAATGCTCCATAGGCGCCAAGCAGCAGCTGCTGACCGGTCTGTCCCCTTGCGTAAAAGGTTCTTGATACCTGTGCTCCCCCGAAGGAACGGTTAGTCAAGAGACCGCTGTATTCGCGGGCGAAAGGCACACACTGTGCCACGCAAAGGTCGATAATCTGATTGCTGACTTCAGCAAGCCGGTAAACATTGGCTTCACGCGCACGGTAATCGCCACCTTTGATGGTGTCATAAAAAAGCCGGTAAGCACTGTCACCGTCATTTTGATAGTTTTTCGCAGCATTGATTCCCCCCTGTGCGGCAATACTGTGGGCGCGGCGGGGAGTATCCTGGTAGCAGAACACCTTGACATTGTAGCCGAGCTCTCCGAGCGATGCAGCGGCCGAAGCCCCGGCAAGGCCTGTACCGACCACGATGATATCAAGTTTGCGTTTATTGTTGGGGTTTACCAGCTTGCAGCCCGATTTGTAGGCAGTCCATTTTTCAGCCACCGGCCCTTCAGGGATTCTGGCGTTGAGGCGTGTCATTGAGGAGTGTTGTGAGTGTTGTTTTCGGTGAATAACACAGTCGTCGATAATTTTTATCTTATTTAAATATAAAGATATATATAGGAACGGCACTAAAGCCAAGAGCAATAAGAACCGAATAGGCTGAGCCGATAAACTTTACCGCATCCATATATTTGCTGTGGTTCCAGCCCAGCGTCTGAAATCCTGACTGAATGGCATGATTCAAGTGAATACCAAGGAATATAAAGCTGATAATATAGAGCAGTGAATACCAGGGAGTTGAAAACAGAAGCAGGGTTCTATGGTAAAAGTCGTGGCTTTCTATACCTCGGGGGGGAGCGATAATGCCGATCTTGATGAAGTAGAAATCGATAAAGTGGAGGACAAGGAAGATGAAGACAATGATACCGGTATGGAACATGTACTTTGAAAAGAACGATGTTTCCGAGTTGTTCGGGCAAGCATAGGCTGTTGGCCGTGCCGCACGATTCTGGAAGGAAACCAGTAGACCGAAGAGTATATGGAGCAGAAATCCTGCAAAAAGAACAATCTCAAAGACTTTAATCATCGGGTTTGTACCCATGAAGGTTGCTGCTTCGGTAAACATGCGACCTCCGTCATCTCTCAGCAGAATCAGATTGATGCCGAGA
>CAIVSG010000240.1 GCA_903908555.1 uncultured Chlorobiaceae bacterium
ATTCCACCCGACCAAGAGAATCAGAAGAGTAGAACGGTTGAATCGGGCACTCCTCTTTTGTCTTGAATGGTGTATGGATAACGCCAATCGGTTCCAGGATCATTGCGCTTTATTCACAGCTAACATTAAACCTTCCAGGCCTGCGTATCCATCAAGTTACATCTTTCAGAGATAAAAAGCAGGCCACCATCCTGAATACCGGCATCAATCCCTCAGGCTGTTCTGCAGGCAATGGAAAGCCCAGCGGAGACAGGCGAGACTGCAAGTGACAACTCAAGCCCGTTAGTGAAGTCTGGGGTGCGCAAAGTTGTAGGGGGTTAGAAAGATTGAGTTGTCTGAAGAAGTGTACGATAAGAATGTCGTCCCCCTTTCTGCCGCTATTTTTATTCTGGTTGATATAAAAAACCGGAATAAAGTTCAATAAAAGTTATAACTTGTTTGTGCGTATTTCGTGAGTAGTACTGTGAGCTTATTCTGATCGAGGTATTATATTGGGCTATGATTCAAAAATCCGTGGTTCAGCCTGATTCGTCTCATTGTTAACCTTGATTTAAGGAGCTTCCATGCCTGGTGTAAAAGTTGTAACGAAAGCTGTCGCAAGTAAGGCCGGTAAAACTCTTGGCACTTCATCCAGCGCAAAGGCAAAGTCCGATGCCGCCAAAATACTTGCTGAATGTTCAGTTACGACACGAAAAGTCCATGCAGCACCCAAGACAGGTTCAGTTTCTCGTGCAACTGCCAAAAGTGCCGTAAAAAAAGCTATTCGAAGCCGCAGCCAAGACAGTATCAAGAAGTGAAATTGTAAGGTCACCGCACAACGCATCCTTATTTATAAACTTCTCGTATGAGTGAACTGATTTTTTACAATACTCTGCTGACCAACATTAAGCAGCGCATACGGCAAGCGCAAACAAAAGCGATCATGACTGCCAATGCGGAAATGATTTCCATGTATTGGGATATCGTGTATATGATCTGTATTGCCAAAGAATACAGGACGTCAATTTTGCCGCAGGCTGTGGCAAAATTACCGGAGCGGGCCTTGCTTGCTGGTATCAGATATATAGAGCTCAACGCTCCGATTTTAATGAGCTAAAAGCTTGTTGACCAATTACCTTGCGCAAATAACATTGTCTGGTAAAGAGAAAATCTTTTTCATACCTCAGACAGTTTTTGACCCAGATCCCTTATTAAACTTCAAAGGATATATTCGGCTATTGGGATCAGGATATTCCTTTTATTTGCAGTGGTTTAGGTGTAGCGTTATATTCATTGAGACTATATCAGTATCGAACCCATCATTTTCTCTCCGAATGCCGCCACAAAGGGTTACGGGGAGGTTTAGCGTAATACATATTTTAAAGGGGAGTATCCATTGTTCGAGCAGACTTTCAAGAATATTGATGACATCCTTCACAAAGACGCCGGTTGCGGCAGTGAACTCGATTATATAGAGCAGACCTCATGGATACTTTTTCTCAAGTACCTTGACGATCTTGAAAAAGACAAGGAGACTGCGGCGGCACTTTCAGGGAAACCATACGCACCTCTTCTTGATTCATTTTACCGCTGGGAATCATGGGCAGCTCCCAAAACTGCTGAGGGCAAGATAGATCATAACAATGCTTTGACGGGGGATGATCTAAAGGAGTTTGTTGATCGTGAACTCTTTCCCTATCTGAAAACCTTTAAGGGTTCTGCTGAAAGCTCGTCTACCATTCAGTACAAGATTGGGGAGATTTTCAGTGAGCTGAAAAACCGTGTTCAAAGCGGTTATAATCTGCGCGAGGTTATTGACAGGATAGATGAGCTTCGTTTTCGTACCAATGTTGAAAAACATGAGATGTCGCATCTCTACGAGAGCAAAATCAAGAACATGGGCAATGCCGGTCGCAACGGCGGCGAGTACTACACTCCCAGACCGCTCATTAAAGCCATCATCAAGGTTGTTGCTCCCGTTATCGGTCAGAAAATCTACGACGGTGCGGTTGGTTCAGCTGGCTTCCTTGCCGAAGCCTATGAGTACCTGAAGGCAGGGGAGAACCTGACCACCGGTGATCTGGAAACGTTGCAGAAAAACACCTTTTACGGCAAGGAGAAGAAAGGGCTGGCCTACATCATCGGCATCATGAACATGATTCTGCACGGTGTAGAAGCACCAAACATTGTGCATACCAATACCCTGGCTGAAAACCTTGCCGACATTCAGGAGCGCGACCGGTATGACATCGTTATTGCCAATCCGCCCTTCGGCGGCAAAGAACGGGCTGAGGTGCAGCATAACTTTCCCATCAAGTCCGGAGAGACCGCATTCCTCTTTCTCCAGCACTTCATCAAAATCCTCAAGGCAGGCGGCAAGGCAGGCGTGGTGATCAAAAACACCTTTCTTTCCAATACCGATAACGCCTCAGTCAGCCTCCGCAAACTACTGCTCGAAAGCTGCAACCTGCACACCATTCTTGATTGTCCCGGCGGCACCTTTCAGGGTGCAGGTGTGAAGACTGTTGTACTCTTCTTCGAGAAAGGTCTGCCGACAAGGAATATCTGGTACTACCAGCTCGATCCCGGTCGCAACATGGGCAAAACCAACCCGCTGAACGACAACGACCTGACGGAGTTTGTAGAACTCCAGAAAACCAAAACTGATTCCGATAAATCATGGCGTATCAGCATCGAGGATGTTGATCACTCAACCTTTGACATCTCAACCAAAAACCCCAACAGTGGAGGAGAGGTAGTGCACCGGACTCCAGAAGATATTATGGATGAGATTGCAGCTCTTGATGCCGAGAGCAGCGATGTTTTGCTTGCTATCAGGGAGCTGTTGTGAAAAGTGGTTGGGAAATAAAGAAGCTGGGAAATGTATGCACTATTAAACCGCCTAAAGCCGAAGCCCGTAAAAAAATTTCACATGACGCATTAGTCTCTTTTGTTCCGATGGAAGACTTAGGAATTGATGAAAAGGTGTTCAAATCAACACAAAAAAGATCTCTGTCTGAGGTCGTGGGGAGTTATACATACTTTGCTGATGGAGATGTTCTGCTTCCAAAAATAACACCTTGTTTTGAGAATGGGAAACTTGGTATTGCCGCTGGTCTTGCAAACGGAGTTGGATTCGGTTCCAGCGAGTATATCGTATTACGCCCAGACGAAAGATTGAACAAGGAGTGGCTCTATTACTTCTTATCTCGTGAAACCTTTAGGTTGGAGGGGGCACAATTGATGACTGGGGCAGTTGGTCACAAACGTGTCCCAAAGGAATTTATTGAAAATTATCCGATTCCGTTTCCACCACTTCCTGAACAACAGCGAATTATCTCCATTCTTGATGAAACATTCGATGGTATCGCAACTGCCAAAGCCAACGCCGAAAAGAACATCAAAAATGCCCGCCAGCTTTTTGACTCGCATCTGAATTCCGTTTTCAGTCAGCGAGGTGAAGGGTGGGTGGAAAAACAGCTTCAACAAACAGGGATAACTCAAACGGGTTCAACCCCTAAAACGTTAGTCATAACTAATTATGGTGAATACATTCCATTTGTTAAACCAGCGGATTTTAATAAAGATGGTTCTTTAGACTATGACAAGGATAAACTGAGTAAGCCGGGCTTTGAACAAGCTCGTAAGATTTCTGCAGGTTCGGTGCTAATGGTTTGTATTGGTGCAACAATTGGGAAGTGTGGCTATTGTGATCGTGATGTGACATCTAATCAGCAGATTAATTCATATACCCCTTTTGATGCAGTTGATCATAAGTTTATTTTTTACCAAATGTTGACAAGAAATTTTCAGCAACGTGTAATACAAAACTCAGCTCAGGCAACATTACCAATTATTAACAAGTCAAAGTGGAGCTCGCTTAATGTCTGGTTGCCACCAGATCTTACTCAGCAGCGGCAGATTGTTGTAAAACTTGATATCCTAAGCGATGAAACCCAGCGTCTCGAATCGATCTACCAGAATAAAATAGAGGCATTGGATGCACTGAAAAAGTCAATCCTGCAGAAAGCATTCAGTGGAAAATTGTAATGAAAAAAAGTGCTGAGTTAGGAAAGATAGTTGGCAGGGTTTTAGGAATAGGGAATGGGACTTATAGGTCGTATAGGCCCTATAGGACTTATAAAA
>CAIVSG010000241.1 GCA_903908555.1 uncultured Chlorobiaceae bacterium
ATCCTGCTCATCGACCTTTGGATGTACGTCTGGCATCGTCTCAACCATGAAATCGCATTGCTCTGGCGTTTCCACTCGGTACACCACAGCGACCCAACCCTCGATGTCACCACAAGCTGGAGGTTTCATTACATGGAGATCCTGATCTCGGAACTCCTGCGTTTCCCCCTCTTCATGCTCATGGGTGCAGGTCTCGAACATCTGTTGCTCTACTCGCTCCTCATGACCCCGGTCATTGAGTTCCACCACAGCAACATCTCCATTCCGCCAGCCCTGGATCGTCTGGCCCGCCTCATCATTCCCTCCCCCATGATGCACCGCCTGCATCACTCGACTCTTCAATGCGAACACGACTCCAACTACGGCAGCATGCTCTCCGTCTGGGACCGACTTTTCGGCACCTTCCTGATCAAAGACAATCTCGACGATCTCCATCTCGGTCTCGACCATGAAAGCGACTCCGACAAACAGCAACTCATCCCTCTGCTCCTCAGACCGTTCCGCCCATAACCAGCTATCGGCGCCCTTCGACCATCATACCCCAGATAGGATCGTACCCGTCGATATTGTCCGTCATACCTGATGCATCAACGACCGGCTTACCCTCGTTATACCAGCGAAAGATGCCACCACGAAGGTTACGGAAGCTCTTCGCTTTCGAGTGACCGCAGGCACTCTCCAACCGCTCAAGCAGTTCCGAACTGCGCTGGCCGACCGAACAGTAAAAGACCAGGTCACGCCCCATTATGAGTGTTCCATATAGAGCGACAAAGTCAGCCCCACCGGTACCAGGGTCAAGCCTCACAGCCGTTGCGATACGACTTTTCTCGTACTCATCAGCGGTGCGTATGTCGAACAGCAATGGCGGTTCCGATCCGGCAAGCATAGCAGCCAGTTGGTCAGTAGCCAGGTGTTCCACCCGGTGAGTACGCTCGATCACTACAATAGCAGCATCAAGCAACCTGTCACTAATACCAAACATATTCCGTCATCCCGATACGAAGTGAGGGATCTCTCTTCTCTTCCTTCAAAACTGCCCACCGCCAACTGCCAACAGCTTTCTTTCATAGGTCCCATAAGTCCTATAGGCCCTATTCCTCTCTCCTACTCTTCGCCAAAGCAGTAAGATACCGGTGGGTATAAATCTTATCAACTCTCGAAAGTTCACTCAGCTGGTCAAAGAAAATCACCTCTACCCCATATTGCTGACGAATCCTATCGATCATTGAGAGCCACAAAAGCGCTGTCATCTCTGCATCCGCCAGCGCACGGTGAAATACTCCGGTCTCCGGGATGCCTGCATGTGTCACCAATGTCTGCAACTTATGGTTTGGTGAATCCTGATAAATTCTTCTTGACACGAGCAGCGAGCAGCAACAGTCGCCTTCGTACACCCGTTTCGCCCGTTTCAGCTCAAAATCCAGAAAACGACGGTCGAATGAAGCATTGTGCGCAACGATATTATGACCGTCTATAAACTCCGAAAACTCACCCATAACCACTTCACAACACGGCTGGCCTTTCAGCATCTCATTGGTGATCCCGGTATAACTCTCGATAAAAGGACTGATCCGGAAACCAGGATTCATAAGCTTTTGAAAGCGGTCGACAATCACCCCATGCTCAACAAGCACCGCCCCGATCTCGATAGCCCGGTCACCATAGTGTGGCGACAAGCCCGTCGTCTCGAAATCCAACACCACCACACAATCCGCCAAAGTTCGCTGCATTCAATAACTACCAATTTTCATTATTACACCAGCAAGGAATTAACCGTCAATTGCATTCCCTTCCAAATCTTTTATAAGTCCTATTTGGTCCTATACGTCCTATAGGCCCTATTCTTCTTTTATCACAACCACTGAGCCTTAAAAATAATTTGCAACTAAGACAAAATGGCGGAAAGCCACTCAATGTTTTGATTGATAAATTATATGACTTTGATAAAATTTATCACTTTGTATAAAATAGCTGAAATGAGTAATATCTTTTTATGGAAAAGAGGATTCCACATTACGATCTTGCCTTCGATTACTCAGTTCAAAGCCAAATAAATCATACCTCTTATGAACTGTCCTGCATGTGGCCATCCCGACATGGTTGATAGAGTCCTGGATGAAACGCTCTCTTATGGCGGTCAATCATTAACCTTGCATAAAATGCATGGTGAGTTTTGCTCTTCCTGTGGCGAAGGCATTTGGGATGCGGAGAGTTACAGGCGCTACACTGAAGCCCAGGCTGGGTTAGTGAGATCAGTAAAGGGAGATGTTGGAGCTGATATTCGACGTATCCGTAAAAAACTCAATCTGACTCAGGCAGAACTATCAAAAGTGTTCGGCATCGGAAAGGTGGCTTTTTCACGATATGAAAGAGGCGAAACCCGCCCCCCTTCCCCGCTCGTAAAGCTTCTGAAACTGGTGGACCGTCATCCTGATTTATTAAAGGAAATGGGTAGCGTGTAACAAGCGAGATTCAGCGAGGAATCAAAACCAAACATTCACAGTAGTCCCATCTTTTATAAGTCCTATAAGCCCCATAGGACCTATAGGCCCTATTCTTCTTTTCTCTCTTCAAGAGGCCTCAAGCCGCCGACTGCTGATAAAGATGCCGCTGAAACCCGATAAAAGTCGAAAGAATTTTATCAGTGCTTCCCAGTATAGCCACAGCATCAGGAAGTGCGTGATATTTGAGCCTGAGCAAATGCGGCAGTTTTTCCTGATCGAGCTCCCCAACCCCTGCCTCAACATACTGCGCAAGGACAAACTCGATAAACTCCTTCTGTTTATCATCAAGCCCCGAGTAAATGCTCTCTTGCGCTTCAGCGACTCTGGCCTCCCTTGTAATAGGCCTGTGAGCAAAGGAGATAAATTCAAGCACATCGAAAAGATCGCTTTTTTCAGCATTGATGAGCTTCTGTATAGACTCAAGCTCCTGCTTTCCATAACCTGCATCAGCCAGCTTTTCGAGCAGTGTTCTCCGTGTTTTCGGGTCCGACCATAGCTCCTTAAGCTCCTCTTCGCTTTTGAAGAATTCCGGCAAAACGCCGAACATTCCCTGAAGAAACTCTTCAACTGAAATCACCCTGCCA
>CAIVSG010000242.1 GCA_903908555.1 uncultured Chlorobiaceae bacterium
GCGCAGAAGGGTCTGATTTTATATATTCATAGAATTTCAATGAAGCAATTGACATGGCAAGATTTAGAGGCTCAATAACAAAAGTATCCCGCAGGTTAGGTATTGCGCTTGCACCTAAAGCTGAGAAATATCTCGAAAGACGTCCTTTCCCTCCTGGACAGCACGGACAGGGCAGAAAAGGAAAGGTTTCAGAATATGCTCTTCAGTTAAGAGAGAAGCAGAAGATGAAATATCTTTATGGTATTCTTGAAAAACAGTTCAGGAACTACTTTAAAAAAGCAGCATCTCAGAGGGGTGTCACTGGTGATAACCTTGTCAGGCTTATCGAAAGGCGCTTCGACAATGTCGTTTTCCGCGCAGGTTTTGCGCCTTCAAGATCCGCTGCACGTCAGCTTGTAACGCACGGACATCTTCTTATCAATGGGAAGAAGGTCGACATTCCTTCCTATATGGTTTCTCCATCAGAACTTATCGAGTTCCGTCAGAGAAGCAAGAATATGGGTTCTGTTACCGACTCTTTAAATAAAACACCCGAATCCCGCATACCAGCATGGATTCAGGTTGATAAAGCCAACCAGAAAGCTGTATTTCTTGCTGTTCCTGAAAGAGTTGATATTCAGGAGCCATTTAATGAGCAGTTAGTTGTTGAGTTATACTCCAAGTGATTTTAATGAAATCTAAGGTATCAATACTATGATATACCAGATGCAGATGCCTGCAAAAATAGAAGTTGACGAAACTACACATACTGATCGTTTCGGCAGGTTCATTGCGCAGCCGCTTGAGCGTGGTTACGGTGTGACCCTTGGAAATGTTATGAGAAGGGTTTTGCTCGCCTCACTACCTGGCACTGCAATAACAGGCATAAAGATAGACGGCGTTTTTCATGAGTTTGCCGCGATTGATGGAGTCCGTGAGGATGTCCCGCAAATCGTGCTTAATCTCAAAAAGGTCCGTTTTAAGTCTACATGCAAAAGAAATTGCAAGACATCCCTTACACTTGTCGGACCGATGGATTTTACTGCAGGTGATATTGTTGCACAGGAAGGTGAGTTTGAGGTACTGAATAAGGATATGCACATTGCCACGATCAATGCCAATGCAACAGTAAAAATTGATCTGTTTGTCGGAAGAGGCCGTGGTTACATTCCTGCAGAGGAGAATAGGCCGGAAGGAATGCCGATCGGTTATATAGCTATTGATGCCATTTATACGCCGATCAGGAACGTAAAGTTTACGGTTGAAAATACTCGTGTCGGTCAGAGAACAGATTACGAAAAAATGATTCTTGATGTCGAAACAGATGGCTCAGTCACACCCGATGACTCCATCAGTTTAGCCGGCAAAATCATCACCGAGCATGTTACCTATTTTGCCAATTTCTCTCCAACCGAGGAAGAATTTACCGAAGAGGAATTCAAGCAGCAGGATGATGAGTTTGAAACAATGCGTCGCCTCTTGCATACAAAAATTGAAGATCTTGATCTTTCAGTCCGTTCGCATAACTGCCTGAGACTTGCCGAAATTGATACTATCGGTGACCTTGTTTCGCGCAAAGAGGATGAGTTGCTGAACTACAAGAACTTCGGCAAGAAGTCTTTGACGGAATTGAAGGAACAACTTGAAAAGTTTGAACTGAAGTTTGGTATGGATATTACCAAGTATCAGGGCAAATAAGAAAATAGCAACCGTTTTTTTGAATTATTGAGATCAGGACACACTCATGCGTA
>CAIVSG010000243.1 GCA_903908555.1 uncultured Chlorobiaceae bacterium
AACTCTTTTCGCCATGAACGAGACCGGAATGGTACGACAGTGAAACTTCTGGACGGAAGCGAGCTTTTTCTCCCGTTTCAATCACAGGCAAAAAGTAAGCTAAAGCAACGCCACCTTGCAGCATCTCTTGCCCAACAGATAGTGCATGTTGCCGACTACCTTGCTCCTGAAGCATTGCCAGTCAATAATCTCGAATGGCTCAAGGGTTATTTTTATCTCGGTGACCGGGAGCATGAAGAGAGCCTGCTTCGTATCGCCATTGTCAGTCAGGATGGCGAACTTAAATCCCTTACGGGTTCAGACGCATCGGCGACATATCGCCTCAGCTATAATCAAAGACTTGGGTATTGTTCTAAAAAAAAATAAACCAGGTACTACAACTGATATGACCCTTGAAAATCGATTCAATCTGATTGACGAGCCATGGATACCTGTTATTGATAAAAGGCACTTAAGTCTGCGGCAGATATTCAGTGAAGCGGACAATCGTGGCCTTGGAGGAAATCCCTTGCAGAAGTTGGCCATGACAAAGCTGTTGCTCGCCATTGCTCAGGCCGCCTCGACACCTGAAGACGATGAGGCTCTTGAAAACTTGGAGACAACTGAACTTGCCCGCAATTGTCTTGACTATCTCGACAAATGGCATGATCGATTCTGGCTTTATGGCGAAAAACCGTTTCTGCAAATGCCAGCCATAAACGGACTCATAGAACGACGGAAATGTCACGAACTTAAGGAGGCTAAAAAGGAGTCTGATCGCAGAATTGCTGAAGAAAATGCCTTGCCCAAGTCTCTTGGAATGGGTTTTTATCCAGATGTTCCTTCCGAAAACAACACCATACTGAGCCAGTATCAGGTGCCTAAGGTTTTGTCCGATGCCGACAAGGCATTATTTGTCGTTTCTCTCATGAACTTTGCGTTGGGAGGAAAGCGAGTCGAGAAAAATCTTGATGATCCTTTGATGCTTGGCTATTCTGGAAAAACACCTTCAGCAAAATCGGCTCCAAGTCTCGGTAATTTCGTTGGGTATCTCCATTCCATACTGGTTGGTGAAACGCTTATTGACACATTGTTCCTGAACCTGCTTTCTTATCAACAGATAAAGGGAAATGCATACTGGACGATGGGCTTGGGGACTGCTCCCTGGGAAGAAATGCCGTCAGGAGTGGAGTGTCCGACAGCAAAGAAGCTGAAGAGTTCCTATATGGCAACTCTGATTTCCATGTCCCGTTTTGTTTTGCTGCATGGTGACGGAATCTATTACGTCGAGGGCCTGCATTACCCAAGCCATAAGGATGGTTGGAGAGAACCGAGCATGGCAGTAAATGCTGATGGCGCAACAATCAAAATAAAATGGATTGATCCTAACAAACGACCATGGAGGGAACTTGTTTCATTACTTGCTTTTATGGGTACAGCTGCTTTGTCAGGATATGAATGTCAGTTTATCAAATATGGTTATAACCGTTTTCGTCAACGTTATAATAAAATCGGAGTCTGGTCAGGTGGGCTTCGAGTGAGTTGGAATGCTGGTGATCAGTCAGTTAAGCAAGAGAATGATTTCGTTGAATCCCTCGTTTTTCTTGATACCACTATACTTGGAGAACTATGGTATAATCAGCTCAAAATTGAAATGGACGCTCTTGATAAGCTCTCAAAAACCGTTTTTGCTTCAACATATGGTTTTTTTAAAGCTCAGAACATGAGTGATACCAGTCTGGCAAATCAGGCATCAGCTCTTTATTGGCAACTCTGCGAACGCCGATTTCAGGAGCTTGTTGATGCTTGCGAACCACCGTATGCGACAAAGAAATTAAGAAATGCATTTGCCCAGTCAGCCATAAATGCCTACGACACTTTTTGCCCCAAAGAGAGTGCCCGACAGATTGATGCATGGGCAAAAAACCGGCCAAATCTCATCAATTATCTCAACACGGAAAATAAACAATTATGAATAATGAAGCCGGAACGAAAATTAGCAGGTCTCAGGCATTTGTGCGGGACATCATTGACAGGATTGCAAAAAACAAGGGAGTTGCAGCAGCTCTAAAGCGGGCCGATAATCCTGCAACTGAATACCAGTGCTGGGAATATCTGGCTGCCTTCAACATTGATCTGGAAAAGCCATGGGAACGTTTGCCATTTGCAACAGTTGCAGCAGCAATAGCCAAGGAAAAAAGTGCTCACAATGGCAGTGAGGGAATCGGTAAGGCTATTGCCAAATGTTATGAAGATGGTAGTAAAAGCGATCAGGCAAAAGCAAAGTTGCGTCGTCTGCTTGCCTGTGATTCAGTCGACGAGGCATGCAGAATTCTTCGCCCTCTTTTCAGCCTGATTGCCTCAAGAGGAAACTCCTCTATTAACTATGCGCGTCTGCTTGAGCAATTGCTGAAATTCCATTTGGAGAGCGAAAGAATAAAAAGCCAGTGGGCACAGGAGTTCTATAATCAAGGCTCATCTGCCGCAACACAGGAGGCGTCATGATAGCAAGCATACTCAGACTTGGTTCAAAAGATATCAAAACCCTACGAATCACTGATGATTACTCGCTGCACAGGGTTGTTTATAGCTTGTTTGAAGACCGGAGAAGTGAAGCGGAGAAAAACGCAAGCGTCCCAAGCGGTTTTCTCTATGCCGACAAAAGAGGCGACAGTAATGGCCGGTTGATACTTCTGCTTTCAGATCGGGAGCCCCTTAAACCGGCACATGGCACATTGGAGTCTAAAACTGTCGATGAGAAGTTCCTTGCTTTTGAGCGTTACCGCTTCGAAGTGCTCATTAATCCGACAAGGAGAGACAACCAGAGCCGCAAAATTATAGCCCTTCGTGACCGTGATGAGATTACACGGTGGTTCATCGATAAAGCGCCTGCTTCATGGGGGTTTAGTGTGCAACCGGCAACGCTGCAGCTGCAAACCATGCAGGTGAAGCAATTTGTCAAACAAACTCACAGCGTCACGCTCGGTAGTGCGGAATTGATCGGTGAATTTGAAGTGGTTGACCGTGTTCTTTTTAAAAAAAGTTTTCAGCAAGGTATCGGCCGTGGCCGGGCTTTCGGTTTTGGCTTGCTTCAAATCGCCCCTTTAAAAGCTTCAATCACCAACTAACTACATCATCATTATGAGCAGCACAAATCCATTCAGAAACACTCGGATCGAATACCACATTCTCCAGTCATTTCCGGTCACCTGCCTGAATCGTGATGATGTGGGAGCCCCAAAAACAGCAATCGTTGGGGGGAACACACGTGCCCGTGTCAGCTCTCAATGCTGGAAACGTCAAGTGCGTGTTGCGATGCACGATTTAGGAATACCCCACGGCAGCAGAACCAAGCTGATTTCTCTTTTGATTGAGAATGCGTGTAAGGAGAAAGGTGCTTCAGAAGAGCAGGCAAGGGCTTGTGGGGACAAGTTCGAACAGGTATTCATCAAGAAAAAGGAAGACAAAAAACCTAAAAAGGGCAAAGAAGGTGAGGATGCGGACAGTAACGAAAATGTTACCTCCAGCCAGGAAAAAACTGACACATTGCTTTTTTTGAGTCCAAATGAAGCTTCTGTAATTGCAGATGCTTTTGCAGCAAAGAATTTTGATCCTGATGCTGTAATAACTAACAAAGACCCTAAAAAGCAGGTAAAGGAAATAGCAGGTTTGTTAAGCCCATATTTTGGTAAAACTGATGCTTATGATATCGCCCTTTTCGGCAGGATGGTTGCACAGGCTTCTGAATTGAACATTGAGGCTGCCGCATCGTTCTCCCATGCCATTTCCACCCACAAGGTGAGTAATGAGGTGGAGTTTTTCACTGCCCTTGACGATTTGAGCGAAGAGCAGGGTTCTGCACACATGGGCAGTCTTGAATTCAATTCCGCCACCTATTATCGTTACATCAGCCTTGATCTTGGCCAACTATGCAAGACTATCGGAGTCGAAAATCTCGCCGAAGCAGTAACCGCCTTTACCAAAGCACTTTTTGTGGCAGTACCAAGTGCACGGCAGACAACTCAGTCGGGAGCCTCACCCTGGGAGTTTGCAAAGATTTACATCCGCAAGGGGCAACGCCTGCAAGTGCCTTTTGAGACGGCTGTTAAAGCAAAAGATGGCGGCTATCTTCAACAAAGTATAACAGCACTCACCGACTATCTTACTCATAAGGAGAAGTTGGCCGGATCACTTTTTGGGAAGCAAAAGGAGTTCACCTTTGGACAGGATAGCAGTTTCAGCATTGATACCCTTGTTTCCGAATTAACAAGCTTCGTGGCGGAGGGCCTATGAGCAATGTTTATCTTTTGCTGTGGCTTGAAGCACCGTTGCAATCATGGGGAGCCGATTCGCGTTTTGGGAGGAGGGGCACGCTTGAGTTTCCGACCAAATCAGGGATTCTTGGCTTGTTGTGTTGCGCTCTTGGCGCTGATGGAGAGCAGCGAGAGTTGCTTGCTGAGATGGCGCCACTGACCCAGAGTGTTATTTCATTTGGCAGAAAAAGGGAAAACAGCAGGGGAGAGCGGCAAAAAGTTGATCGAGAACCGCTACTGCGTGATTTTCAGATGGTGGGCAGTGGCTATGATGAGAAAAATCCGTGGGAAACCCTTCTCATTCCCAAAAAAAGCGATGGAACGGCGGCTGTCAATGGTGGTTCAAAATTAACATACCGCTACTATCTACAGGATGCGGCATTTGCTGCCATAGCGCAAGTACCAGTCGAAAAAGCAGCTGCCGTTGCCGATGCGCTGTTAAATCCATGCTGGGATATCTATTTTGGCAGAAAATGTTGCGCTCCTACTGATTTCATCTATCGAGGGTTGTTTGATGCTGAATCCTCCGCTATTGAACATGCTGCTGGAATTGCGAAAGAAAAAAGTCTATTGGAGGATTTTAGAGTCTTGGATGGTGAACATAGAGGAGAATCTATCATTCTGAATGAT
>CAIVSG010000244.1 GCA_903908555.1 uncultured Chlorobiaceae bacterium
CGCTCCAGCACCACCCACGCCAACTGCCGGTCAATCTCCCGCTGCAACGTCGGCGACCCAATCTTCGCCGTCACCTCCTTCGCCCGCACCAAAAAATCCAGATCAGCCGGCCGGTCACGCAACTCAAACCGCTGCGGATAGGTCACCACCACATTCGCCGCATCATAATCCCCCCCCTCCCACCGGCAAAAAATCCTGAACAACTGACTCTCCGTCACCTCAAGCTGAGCCGCCTTCTCCGCCAGCAGCGTATTCAAAATCTGAAACTCCGTCTCAATCGCCACCCCGGAGGCTACCGCCGACCGGTACGTCCGCACCGGCGTTAAATGCGCCATCGGGTTAATCATCTCCACATTCATCTCAATCGCCTGCAACAACCCGAGCTACACCATGGAGTGTCTCGCCACCATTGGCTAATGTAGTAAATGAAGCAAATGCACCTTTTCAGAAGAAAAGAAATATTCACCCATCAAAAGTTTACGCTCTCTTTTTCGTTATCTTTAATAACTTTTCAGAACATTTCTCAAGTATATGGTGGGTTCAAAAAAAATGAAAATATTGAGCGATTTGTAAAGCATTAGTAAAGTTTTGGCTATTTATGATGTTTTTTATTTTTGGTATAGTGTTTTAAAACTATCAGATATAGGGCTTTATTGAGAAAATGAAAATGAATATTCTTGTTACCGGCAGTAAAGGCCAGCTGGGGTCCGAGCTGCAGGAATTGTCAGCCAAAGGAGGCAAACAGCAGTTTTTTTTCTACGATCTTCCTGAGCTTGATATAACCAGTCAAGATCTCGTTGATCGTTTGTGCCAGGAACACGGGATAAACGTTATCGTCAATTGTGCGGCATATACCGCAGTAGACAAGGCTGAAACCGATGCTGATACGGCATACCGTGTTAACAGGGACGGTTCGGCTGTGCTGGCAGCATGTGCTAAAGAGCGCAATGCTCTTCTGGTTCATATTTCCACCGACTATGTGTTTAATGGAGAGTCCTGGATCCCATATCGGGAAAACGATCCAGCCGCTCCACAAGGTATTTACGGGAAGTCAAAATGGGAGGGTGAGGAAAGGATTCGTCAGATTGACCCCTCCTATCTGATTATCAGAACATCATGGCTCTACTCAGCCTACGGTGCCAACTTTGTTAAAACCATGCTTCGACTTGGTGCTGAACGTGAAATGCTGAGCGTTGTAGTCGACCAGATCGGTACACCGACTTATGCTGCCGATCTTGCTGCAGCCATTGTTACCATTCTTAATGCCTGTGATCCCGCTAAGCACTATAATGAGACCTATCACTACTCCAATGAAGGAGTCGCATCGTGGTATGATTTCGCTGCAGCGATTATGGAAATTTCCGGACTCCCCTGCAAGGTACTCCCGATAGAAAGTGCCGACTACCCTCAGGTTGCTCCACGGCCTCAATTCAGCGTTCTTAACAAGTCAGCCATCAAGCACGACTGGGGAGTTGAAATTCCCAACTGGCGCCATTCACTTGCCGGTTTGCTTCATAAAATCCACCCCCCTGCTGAAGAATAACACTGCGAAGCAGGGCAGATGAGAGACCAGAAAAATAAATAATCGTATCACCAATGCATATTCTCATTACCGGAGGAGCTGGTTTTATTGGGTCGCATGTCGTCAGGCATTTTTTAAAGAGCTACCCGTCATACACAATAACCAATCTCGATAGCCTTACCTATGCAGGCAACCTTGCAAATCTCAAGGATGTCGACACGTTGCCGAACTACCGGTTTGTAAAAGGGGATATAACCGATGTTGATTTTATCCACCGGCTGTTTCAGGACTCCCGCTTTGATGGAGTGATTCACCTCGCTGCTGAGTCGCATGTTGACCGTTCAATTGCAAACCCGATGGAGTTTGTCATAACCAATGTCATTGGAACCGTTAATCTGCTCAATGCAGCAAAAGCCAGCTGGCAGTCAGATGTTGAAGGAAAGCGGTTTTACCATATTTCAACTGATGAGGTCTACGGAACGCTTGGCAGCTCCGGGCTCTTTACCGAAGATACCGCATACGATCCGCATAGCCCCTATTCCGCTTCAAAGGCCTCTTCCGATCATTTTGTCCGCGCTTATCACGATACCTTTAATCTTCCAGTGGTAATCAGCAACTGCTCCAACAACTACGGCTCTTTCCAGTTCCCTGAAAAGCTTATTCCTCTTTTTATCAACAATATCGTGCACAACAAACCTCTTCCTGTATATGGAAAAGGCGAGAATATTCGTGACTGGCTCTGGGTTGTTGATCACGCCCAGGCTATCGACGTGATTTTTCATAAGGGGAGCAATGGTGAAACCTATAATATTGGCGGTCACAATGAATGGAGCAACATTGATCTCATCAGGCTTCTTTGTCGGATAATGGATACAAAACTTGGTCGGGCGGCCGGAGAGTCTGAAAAACTGGTCACCTATGTTACCGACAGGGCAGGTCACGACCTTCGCTATGCCATCGATTCATCGAAACTGCAGCGGGAACTGGGTTGGGTACCTTCAATATCCTTTGAAAAAGGTCTTGAACTGACAGTCGACTGGTATCTGTCAAACACAGTGTGGCTTCAGAATGTTACCTCAGGCGACTATCAGCACTATTACGAAGAACTGTATGGCAAAAGGTGAATCATCCTTGAACTACAACCATTGAACCGAGAGGAACTCTTATAATGCGAATTCTTGTAATTGGTGGAGCCGGCTATATCGGCAGTCATGTTGCAAGAGCTTTTCTTGATCGCGGCTACGCGGTGACGGTGTTTGATAATTTTCAAACCGGTTTGAGAGAAAACCTCTTTGCTGAAGCAGCGTTTGTGCATGGCGATATCATGCGCCCTGAACAGCTGAGAGCAGCTATGGCAGTTGGGTTTGACGGATGCGTTCATCTTGCCGCCCTGAAAGCTGCCGGTCAGTCAATGCTGAAGCCAGAACTCTATTCTGAATCGAATATTGCCGGTACCATCAACATTCTTAGCCAGGCATCTGCAGCAGGAATATCACGGGTTATTTTTTCCTCCTCGGCGGCTGTTTATGGTAGCCCTCAATACCTTCCGATTGATGAGGAGCATCCGAAGGAGCCCGAAAATTTTTACGGGTTTACCAAGCTTGAAATAGAGCGTCTGCTGGAATGGTATGATCGGCTGAAAGGGATGCGATACGGCGCAATCCGCTATTTTAATGCCGCAGGATATGATGTCAGCGGGCGAATCAAGGGCTTGGAGCTGAATCCGGAGAATCTTCTTCCGATTGTTATGGAAGTTGCCGCAGGCATTCGTCCAAAACTCACCATATTCGGTGATGATTATCCGACACGGGACGGAAGCTGCATCCGCGACTATGTCCATGTCAGTGATCTTGCCGAAGCGCATGTCAGTGCATTTGAATATCTCTTGCAGAATGACAAAAGCATGACGGTCAATCTTGGCAGCGAGACAGGAGTAAGTGTTTTTGAAATGGTTGAACGTGCCCGCTCAATAACCGGCAGGTCAGTTCCTGCAGAGGTTTCAGGAAGGCGTGCGGGAGATCCGTCCGAGCTTGTGGCATCATCCGCCAAGGCGAGTGAGCTTCTTGGATGGTTGCCGAAGTACAGTGATGTTGATACCCTTATCTCTTCGACCTGGAAGATGTACGAGAAATTTCTAACCAGTTGACAAACCCTTTTTGTTCATGATTATTCCTGTGATTCTCAGTGGCGGTTCGGGAACCCGACTTTGGCCTCTATCCCGTGCTTTATACCCAAAACAGTTGCTGTCGCTGATCGGCGAAAAAACCATGCTGCAGGATACCGTGCTTCGCCTTACCTCTACCAATGATGTGGGACCGGTCTACTGTGTCTGCAATGAGAGCCATCGGTTTCTGGTTGCAGAACAGCTTCACGAAATCAACTCTGAGATCGGTGAGATTATTCTCGAGCCGTTAGGACGCAATACTGCGCCAGCCGCAGCGGTTGCGGCAATGCTCATTGCTGAAAGGCATCCTGGAGCCCTTATGTTGATATTGCCGGCCGATCATGTTATTCTCGATCCGGCAGCCTTTGGTGCCGCTGTTGCTGCAGGGAAGTCATCCGCTGAAAAGGGTGACCTTGTCACATTCGGAATTGTTCCGGCCTCTCCCGAAACTGGATACGGCTATATCAGGGCTTCAGTTAAGAGTGAACATAAAAATATGGCCTGGCCGGTGCTTGAATTTGTAGAGAAGCCCGACAAGGCAACAGCGGAACTCTATTTGGCCTCAGGAGACTATTTCTGGAATAGCGGCATCTTTCTGTTCAAGGCCGAAGCCTATCTTCAGGAGCTCGAAACACATGCTCCTGCAATAGTCCCAGCATGCCGCCACTCTTTGCAGACAGCGCATAAAGATCTTGATTTTTTACGACTTGATATTGACGCTTTTTCTTCGTCACCCTCTGACTCCATTGACTATGCCGTGATGGAAAAAACTTCAAAAGCCACTCTTGTCCCTCTTGATGCCGGATGGAATGATGTCGGTGCATGGTCAGCGCTCTGGGATGTTCATGCGCGGGATGATGCGGGCAATGTGAAAAAGGGTGACGTGTTGGTGCAGGATGTCAAGAACTGCTACATTCACGCAACAAGTCGTCTGGTTACGGCTGTTGGCCTTGAGAGTCTCATTGTCGTTGAAACTGCCGACGCAGTGCTTGTTGCCTCGCGCTCCTCCGTACAGGACGTCAAGATGCTCGTCGAAGAGCTGAAAAGAAAAGAACGCGATGAAGCGGAAATTCATCGCCGGGTCTACAGGCCCTGGGGCTCCTATGAAACGGTTGATTTTTCAGAGCGCTTTAAAGTCAAACGCATTACGGTAAAGCCGGGAGCAGCCCTTTCGTTGCAGAAGCACCAGCACCGGGCCGAACACTGGGTCGTAGTAAAAGGAACAGCCCTTGTGAGAGTCGAAGAGAGAGAAATCACCTTATGTGAGGATCAGTCAACCTACATTCCTGTCGGCGCACTGCATCGTCTTGAGAATACTGGAGAAACTCCGCTGGAATTGATTGAGGTGCAGTCGGGCAGTTATCTGGGAGAGGACGATATAATTCGTCTTGAAGACCGCTATGGGCGCAAGTAAAATTGAGTAAAGGATTCAGGGTAATCCCTATTGATTTGCTTTGATTATTTGATTCCTTATATTAAAATTTAAGAGTATTGTTCCGCTTAGCGATTAACCTAAATCTCAGTATCATATGGCTGAAGAAATTAAAAGTTCCGGTCAGGATAAGCAAACCCAGGGTGATGTTGTAAAAGGGGATTTTTCAACGATCCTGATTGGTGTAGGCACTCTTCTTGACAGTACCATGGCTCCTTTAAGCAAAATAGTTTCCCAGGCGCTTGATTCTCTGACGGTAGTCGCAAAACAAATCCTTGAAGGCGTCAACTCCTCTCTTGGCAATAAGAAGTAAGTGCTTTTCAGTGGCATTAACTGCCGTGGTTGTTATAAAAGGTTTCAGGCAAGCTTTTCAGGTAATGAAAGGCTTGCCTGTACTGTTTTAATGCACGGCTGGTGTATATTATTTTTTTTATAATCACAGGCTCTACCCGCCTGTTTTATTGAATGATTAGAAGAACAATGGACGATAAATTTGTTGAGTATCCATCGAATGTACCATACAGTACTGTAGAATCAGAAGTTTTGACATACTGGAATGAACACGCGATTTTCCAGAAAAGCCTTGATCAAAAACCCGCAGACAGGGTATACTCTTTTTACGAAGGGCCTCCTACCGTCAATGGAAAACCGGGTGTTCACCATGTCTTCAGCCGTACTATAAAAGATGTAGTGTGTCGTTATAAAACCATGCAGGGCTATCGGGTGCCTCGCAAGGCCGGATGGGATACCCATGGTTTACCCGTGGAAATTTCTGTTGAAAAAAAGCTTGGCCTTAAGAACAAGGCCCAGGTTGTTGCATATGGCGATGGTGAGTTCAACGCCGAGGCAAAAGCGCTTGTCTATCATCACATTGACGATAATCGCGAAGGCTGGGGGAAGCTGACCGAGCGGATGGGATACTGGGTTGATATGGATCACCCATACATAACCTGCACCAATGACTACATCGAGTCGGTCTGGTGGGCTCTGAAAACTATTTTTGACAAGGGACTGATCTACAAGGACTATAAAATTGTCCCACAGGATCCGAAATCAGAGACAGTGCTGAGTTCGCATGAACTTGCATTAGGCTACAAAGAGGTTAAAGATCCGAGTATTTACGTAAAGTTTCATGTCAAGGACTCCAAAGAGTCTTTTCTCGTGTGGACGACTACACCATGGACGTTGATTTCAAATGTCGCACTCTGTGTTGGTTCGGATATTGACTATGTCAAGGTTGCTAATGCAGAAAGTGGTGAAGTGATGATCCTTGCCAAGTCTCGCCTGCAGGTGCTTCTTGAGAAGAACGACGAGGGAGAATCACTGTGGAAGGTTATCGCTGAACTTAAAGGACGTGACCTTGAAGGGCTTGAGTATGAGCCGCTTTTCACCTATTTGCATCCCGAAAAAAAGTGCTGGTACGTTACCTCCGGTTCATTCGTTTCAACTGAGGACGGAACCGGTATCGTGCACATTGCACCGGCATTCGGTGCCGATGACTATGAGATCGCCAAAAAATACGATTTGCCGATGCTCCAGCCGGTGGCACGGAACGGATGTTTTACTGCCGAGGTCAACGATTATGACGGCATGTTTTTCAAGGATACCGATCCTCTGATTATACGGCAGCTCAAGGAAGCAGGGAATTTGTACCGTAAGGAGACCATAACCCATACCTACCCGTTTTCATGGCGTTATGATGTGCCGGTGATCTATTATGCGAGAGAATCCTGGTATATCAGGACTACTGCTATAGCTGATCGTATGGTGGAGCTCAATAAAACCATTAACTGGTATCCTCCGGAAATCGGTTCGGGACGTTTCGGAAACTGGCTTGAGGATAACAAGGACTGGGCACTTTCACGTGAACGCTTCTGGGGCTCCCCGCTTCCTTTATGGGTATCTGAGACTTTTGCTATCGGCGACGATGCTGCTTCCGGAAAAATGTTTGCCATTGGATCTATTGCTGAATTGCGCGAGGGATTCATCGATATTGATGGCGTCAGGCTTCTCCTTGGAGACGCACTCGACCGGGAGCTGGTAACACTTGACCTTCACAAGCCGTTTGTTGACAGGATTTACTTTATCCGCGACGGGGTCCGCTTCAACCGTACTCCCGAGCTTGTTGATGTCTGGTTCGACAGCGGCTCAATGCCGTTTGCCCAGCTTCATTACCCGTTTGAAAATCGCGATCTCTTTGACCAGACCTTTCCAGCCGACTTTATAGCTGAGGGAGTTGATCAGACGAGAGGATGGTTCTATACCATGCATGCAATTGCAACGCTGATATTCGATAAACCGGCATACAAAAACCTGATTGTAAACGGTCATATTCTTGATAAAAGCGGCCAGAAAATGTCGAAGTCGAAAGGGAATGTGGTTGACCCTTTTGAGACAATGGAACGTTATGGTGCCGATGCGCTTCGCTGGTATCTGATGGTGACAAGCCCTCCATGGAGACCGAAATCGTTCAACGTTGAAGAGATTGAGGAAGAACAACGCAAATTTTTCCGTGCCTTCATCAACAGCTATAACTTCTTTGTGCTCTACGCCAATGTTGATGGCTTCAAGTTTTCAGAACCGGCAGTCCCTCTGCAGGAACGTTCAGAGCTTGACCGCTGGGTTTTATCCTGTCTGAACACGCTTGTTGGCGGCGTTCATCTGCGTATGGAGCAGTATGACCTTACCGGTGCTGTCAGGCTGATAAACGATTTTACCGTTGACGATCTTTCAAACTGGTATATCCGTCGCTCACGAAAACGTTTCTGGAAAAGCGACATGGGCCCCGACAAGATTGCCGCCTACCAGACACTGTACAGCTGTATCGAGACGCTTGCAAAACTGCTCGCCCCGTTCACACCCTTTCTTGCCGAGCGGATTTATTTGAATCTTAACGGAGTCAGCGGGCTCGAATCTTGTGAATCAGTGCACTTGGCGGATTTCCCTGCGCTTGACATGTCAGCTATCGACCGGCCGCTTGAGCAACGCATGAAAAAGGCTCAGATTATTACCTCGCTTGTTCGAACCATGCGCGAAAAGGCCTCTCTCAAGGTTCGTCAGCCGCTCAGGAGAATTCTGCTTGCTGTAAGCGATGCTGCCTCCAGGGAAGAGTATGAACTTGTAGGGGATATCATTCTCGAAGAGATCAATGTCCAGAAGATTGAATACATAGAGGAGGATGGCTCGGTAATCAGCAAAAAGGTGAAGCCGAATTTCAAAACCCTCGGCCCGCGTTTCGGCAAGGATATGAAAACGCTTGCTGAAGCCATAAAGATGATGAGCCATAAACAGATTGCTCTTTTGGAACACCAGGGTCATCTCTCTGTTGAGCTTGACGGCAAAGTGTTCGATATAATGCTTGCTGATGTCGATATCATGCATGAGGATATTGAGGGCTGGCTTGTAGCATCCGATGAGCAGAATGGCATCATGGTCGCTCTTGATACAGAGATGAATGAAGAGCTTGAAATGCTCGGACTTTCCCGTGAACTGGTAAGTCGTATCCAGTCGCTTCGCAAGGAAAGCGGCTTTGATATTACCGACAGGATAAAGATATATGTCAGGCCGCTGACTGAAAAACTTTGGTGTGCGATTGAATCCAATGAAGCTTATATTAAGGCAGAAACTTTAGCATTGTCAATCGAAAGGTATGATCCTCGAGCTGACGAAATAATTTATCCTATAAATGATCAAGAATGTGGGCTATTACTTGAAAAATATGCAAGTTAATAGTATTATTTACTCTGTAATTTTACAGCCTTCTTTGTGATTAAGAAAATTTGATCGATTATGGCCAAAAAGAATAGCAGTGCTTCCAAGAAGGAAAATGAGGTTATCGAGGAACCGGTCCTTACTAAGACGTATTTAACCGACGAAGAGCTCGATCATTTCAAGCAGTTGCTGCTTAAACGCCGGGAAGAGGTACTTCGTGATCTGGATATTCTTCGTTCTTCAATTTCAGATGAGAATTCCGAGGATTCCATTAATTCGAATTACTCCATGCATATGGCTGACCATGGTACCGATACCATGGATCGTGAACAGCGATTCATGTTTATCGCCCGCGACGAAAAATATATCACTTACATTGATCAGGCTCTTGATAGAATCAGAAACAAGGTGTATGGTATATGTATCAAGTCCGGAAAACCTATTCCGAAAAAGAGGCTTGAGGCCGTACCGCATACCTCAGTAAGAATTGAATTCAAACAGGTGAAAAAGTAGCGGAAATCAGATTGCAAAGATTAAGAGGAGAAAAAGGCGTACGGTATGTACGCCTTTTTTTATGATTAGTCGTTTTCTTCCTTGTCGGTTGTCACATCACTGACCTCGACTGGGTAGTCACCGCTGAAGCAAGCCGTACAGTAGCTGCCCTCTTCATTTTCAAACGTAGGCACGCTGTTCATCAACCCCTGCATGGAGAGGTATTTCAACGACTCCACACCAATATATTCCCTGATTTTTTCAATTTCCTCCCCTTCATTACCCATGTTGTCAAACATGTGGGTAAGCAACTGGCGTTTGTTAGGGAAATCCATGCCGTAAAAACAGGGATTGGTAATAGGAGGAGAGCTGATGTGCAGGTTGATCGACTTAGGATCTGCCTCACGGATCAGTTTAATCAGCATCTTTGCGGTTGTACCGCGGACAATGGAGTCGTCAACAAGAATGATAGGTCGACCCTGAAGTACACCACGAACAATGTTGTACTTGGAGCGCACCTTGATATCGCGACTATGAATACCCGGCTGGATGAAGGTTCTTCCCACATAATGGTTGCGGATAAGGCCGTGTTCAAATCTTGCAGGCCTTTCCATTTTCAGGCTTTCCCGGACAAATCCAAGAGCAGCGGTATTTGACGAATCGGGCACGCTGACAACGGTCAGCTCCTTCTCACCGGGTTGATGCTCGATTGTCGACTCTCTGGCAAGGTTCTTGCCAAGATTTCTCCTGATCTTGTCAACAGAGTGCTGGAAAATAAAACTGTCCGGGCGGGCGAAATAGACATATTCAAATATACAGCGGGCCTTGCGTTTTGATGGCGGAAGAAAGAGTGATGTTGGTTTTTCGTTTGTTACCGCAAGATGATCGATAAGGAGAATTTCACCTGGTTCTATATCACGAATGTACTCTGCCTGGATAATATCAAAGGCACAGGTTTCACTCGCGACGACGTAGGTAAGTTCTCCCGTCAGCGGGTCGACCTTCTTTCCGAGAGCGAGAGGTCTGAACCCATAAGGATCTCTGGCGGCAATCAACTGGTTGTTGGCCAGAATAACGATTGAGTAGGCACCCTGTACCTGCAATAAAGCTTCGTATATCTGGTGTAGAGGCTCTTTTTCACGGCTTCGTGCTGCCAGGTGCGGGATGATTTCAGTATCAGAAGATGCCTGAAAGATGACACCGAGCTCTGTCAGCTCACGTCGTAACGCACGGGAGTTGGTAAGGTTTCCGTTATGGGCTATCGCCAGACTCCCTGAGCGGTAGGTCAGGGAAAACGGTTGAATATTGCTTATGGATTTTGAAGAGCCTGTAGTCGAATAGCGGTTATGTCCGATTGCGGCATATCCGCCAAGGGTTTCAAAAATAGCTTCATCTCTGAATACTTCCGAAACGAGCCCCATGCCCTTGTGCTGCTTGAAAAGAGTTTTCTTTTTTACTTTGTTGTAATCAGCTACTACGATGCCTGCGGCTTCTTGTCCTCTGTGCTGAAGGGAGTAAAGTCCATAGAAGGTATCTTCCGCGGGAGTTTTTGAATTAAAAACACCGAAAACTCCACACATAGGCAATAATATGTTAAAGTTACGTAACCGAGCATTAACGCTTAGTAATCAGACGAATGAACATAACTATTCAAACGGTAAATTGAAAATAATCGTTGCAACAGTTATTCATGACTGTTTTCAAACGGCTCACTTTTTCTAAACTCTTTTTTTATATGATAAAAGGAATTGACAGTCCAACATTGCTGTTATCTTTCCTTTATAAAAATCTGATAGCTGCTTGCTATAATTTCAAATTAACTATCCATCAAGCTCATGTATTCATCGACAAATAAAAATCCTAAGCCACCTGGTGTTGCGATTTGGGTATTGGTAACTCTACTCTGGGGAACGGTATTTTTCGGTACCTCTGTTTTTATGTTGAGGTATGCTGCACTCTTGCTCGGCCAGGGTATGTTCAGTCCATCAAGGAGTGAGATTTTCAACTCGTATGGCATTCATGCCGGAGTGCTGATTGTTTTTGCTCTTATAGCCATGATGGTTAAGAATATGGTCGAACCGGGGAGTCAAAAACAGATGCAAAGATGGAAGAGTATTTCGGAAGGCAAGGGTGAAAAACTCTTTATCTCTTTTGCAGGAAGTATTGCAACCAGTTTCTTCTTTACCGGCCTTACCGCCATGACCTTTCTTTTAAGTGCTGCTGCTTTTGGCTTTGTGGTCAGCCTGACCATCCCGGTCGTTTTGACTGCAGCCCTGCTCAATATTGGCGCAGGTCTTGCTGCATCACTGATTGTCGGGTTAGTTTTTCTGGTAGCGAAAGTGGGCACGAAAAAGGCGTGAAGTATGCTGGTTATAATTTCAGGTCGGATTCAAAACAAAAAAGCGCAGTGATAAACTGCGCTTTTTGTATTTTTTTTCTGTGGAGCTAAGGAGACTCGAACTCCTGACCCTTTGCATGCCATGCAAATGCTCTACCAACTGAGCTATAGCCCCGTTTACCAGCTCTAATTAAAAGAAAAAAAACTTGTTTTTGCAACTTGTTTTGTTGATTCTTTGTGTTGGTACCCGTTTATTAATGCAAAATAAGCTGTTATGTCACTGTCGTTTGTCATCAAAGAAGGGTTTTCAAGTATGGGAAGGGCGAAACTGCCTGCCGCGATTACTGTTGCCATAAGTTTTTTTGCTCTGGTACTTCTTGGTTTGTTCGGTACCGTATCCCTCAGCTTTTTTGATGTTATCCAGGAGCTCCGGAGCAGGGTGGAGCTTGAGGTATTTCTTGCAGACTCCGTAAGCGAATCTCAGGCTGTCGATACAGCAGGGCAGATAAAGCGGCTGAAAGGAGTGAAGGAGGCATCGTATGTTTCGAAGGACGAAGCCGCGCAAACATTTACGAACGATTTTGGAGAGGATATTGTCAAAATTCTTGGTTCAAATCCGCTTCCCCGTTCAATCAGACTCAAGTTTCTTCCTGACTATGCTACCCCGGAAAGTATTGGGCGGATTATGCCGGAAATCCGTAGAATAGCTCCGGATGCTGATATACGCTACAATCAGTCATTTCTTGGTCAGATCGAAAAGAATGCCCGCTTGTTTACCCTTCTTACCGGCGGCATAGGGATATTGATTTCACTGGCAACGATTGTGCTTATTGGCTATACAATCCGGCTGGCGATGTATTCAAGAAAGGAAAAAATCAGGACTATGCGCCTTGTAGGAGCTACGGCTTGGTTTATCGGGACTCCTTATGTCATCGAAGGTGCACTTCAAGGGCTGCTTTCAGGTGTGCTGGCCGCTGGGGCGGTCTATCTGCTTTTTGATCAACTGCTCTTCCGTTACGAGCCGGGCATCTATAAGGTACTGGAGCCTTCAGCACTTCTGATTTATCCGTCCACCGTTCTTCTTGGTCTGTCACTGGGCATTCTGGGCAGTACACTCTCAGTGGGCAAATATCTCAGAGCCGTGTCAAAACGCTGACTCCGTTATTACTCAAGCGAGTATAACAGGCTGATCTCTGCACTCCATTGATCGGAGTCCGGAGTTTCAAGGATCAGGGGGATTTCTTCACAGGCAGGATGATGCATGATGAAAGCGAATGCCTCCATTCCGATTGTTCCCTTACCGATGCTCGCATGGCGGTCAAGCTTGCTGCCAAGCGGACGAAGGGCATCATTAAGATGCATCCCGCGAAGGTAGCCGAGTCCGACTATCCGATCGAACTCCATGAAGGTTGCATCTATTGCACCGGTCGTCTGCAGGTCATAACCGCTTGCAAACAGATGGCAGGTGTCGAGGCACACTCCAACCCTTGTCTTATCTTCAACCTGATCAACAAGAGATGCCAGCTGTTCAAACCGGTATCCCAGATTTGTCCCCTGACCGGCAGTGTTTTCAATCACGGCAGTGACGGTTTTAGTTGCATTGAGCGCCATATTGATTGATTCCGCTATAAGCTGCAGGCACTCCTCCTCATTTATGGCGTTCAGATGGCTCCCGGGATGAAAGTTCAGGAGCGAGAGACCAAGACTTTCCACCCGCTGCATTTCGTCAACAAAGGCTTCCCTTGCATTATGGAGCTTTGCAGGGTACGGACTGCCCAGGTTGATGAGATAGCTGTCATGAGGTAGAATGTACTCAGGCTTATAACCACCCTCGCTGCAGTTCTTGCGGAATGCATCAATTGAGGATGTCGTTAGTTTGGGAGCTTTCCACTGACGCTGGTTTTTAGTAAACATGGCGAATGCCTTCGCCCCGATACTGATGGCCTGCAACGGTGCATTTTCAACTCCTCCGGCTATACTGAGGTGTGCTCCAACGCGTTTCATATACAAAAATAAATAGTGAGAATTAATCGGGATTGCTGAATTTTCTGGCTTGTCCAGCACTGAGATTCAATGTTTCCCGGACGGCAAATGAACTCCCTTTGGCTGCCGACGTCGAAAGCATTTCCCCAAGAAGACCGGTCGAAAAAAGCTGGACCCCGAGAATAAGCAGCAGGATCCCGAGAAAAAGAATCGGGCGGTTGCTGACCGGTTTATGGAGCAGGATTTTATCAAGTGTGACGTAAAGACTGATGGTAAAACCCAGAAGAAAACTTATAAGGCCGGCCATACCGAAAAAATGCATGGGACGGCGAAGATATCGGGTGATAAAGAGTACCGAAAGAAAATCGAACAATCCTGAAAAAAACCTTGATGAGTCGTATTTCGTGGTGCCGAATTGTCTCGCCTGATGTCTTACAGGGAGTTCGGCAATTTTAAATCCCATCCATTCTGCCAGCACAGGAATATAGCGATGCATATCTCCACGAAGTTCAAGCCGTCGAGTTACTTCTTTGCGGTATACCTTCAAGCCGCAGTTGAAATCGTGAATGGTGATGCCTGTAAAAAGCCGTGTTACCAGATTGAAGAGTTTTGAGGGAAGGGTTTTTGAAATCGGATCCTTGCGCTGCTGCTTCCACCCGCTTACGAGATCATACCCTTCCTGCAGCTTTTGAATCATCTCCTTAATGGCAAAGGGATCATCCTGCAAATCAGCATCAATGGTGCAGATATAGTCTCCGCTTGCAGCCATGAATCCAGCTGAGAGCGCGGCTGTTTTTCCAAAGTTTCTCTGAAACGATATCAGGCGAAGCTCAGGTCTGGAAAGAATCAGATCGCCGATTAAAGAGGCTGAGTTGTCTGTTGAGCCGTCATCAACCATAATGATTTCAAAACCGAATGGCTCCTTAAAAAGCTTCTGAAGCTCATGCTCCTGCATGGCAAGATAGAGCTGCTCCACCAAATCAGGCAGCGATTCCTGTTCATTGAACAACGGGACGATGATGGAAAGTGAAGTCAAATTAAACGTATTAAAAGTGAGTAATAAAAAATCAGCAATCTTTCGCTCAGCACCAAGTACTTTCTTTCTTCTCTAATCTCTAATCTCTAATCTCTAATCTCAGCACTCAGCACTCAGCACTTTCTTCACACCCCTCTCATATCGGGTGGCCAGATGTATTTATGCAGTTGCAGCTGCATTCTTACGCTGAGCCGGTCGTTGAGAATCCACCCTGCAAGTTCCTGCGGCTCAAGTTTGCCGAACATTACTCCCATCATGATGGTAAACGAGTCCGTCAGCCGGTGTTCAAACAGCAGAGATTTTGCCCACTCGTAGTCACTCCGACTTCCAAGAACCATCTTGAACTCAAATTTTTGCCGGCAAGCAGGGTCAGCATCAAGAGCAAGTTGAATGTTTGCAGGATTGTTTTTATCGCAGACACCCGAAGACGGCGCTTTGATGTCGATGATTTTATGGACACGAGGGTCAACTCCGGCAACAGAAAGAAAGCCCCCTGTTTCAAGCAGTACGGTATGACCAAGGTCACAGAGTCGCTCCATAAGGGGATACACAGCAGGCTGTAGAAGCGGCTCTCCACCGGTAACCTCAATAAATGGTGCCCGAAAAGCAACTGCCTGGCGGATAATCTCTTCTATGTCAATAATCCTGGCATCGCTTTCAGCATAAGAGGTATCGCAGCTGATGCATCCGTGGCCGCATCCCGCAAGCCGTATAAAGGCGCAAGGCCAGCCGGCAAAGGACGATTCGCCCTGAATGGAGTGAAATATCTCACTGATGTTGAGGGTGCCGGTGCTCATGACTGCTGTCCGGCAAGAAATTTTTCCAGCGCATCAGGGTATAGCTTATGCTCACACTCCAGAACTCTTGCTGCAAGTATTTCCGATGTATCGTCAGGCAAGACAGGTACATGCCGCTGCATGAGAATTTTTCCTTTATCGTATTCCTCATTGACAAGATGCACCGTCGCGCCACTCTCCGTTTCACCTGCCTCAAGCACCGCAGTATGAACATAAATGCCATACATCCCCTGACCACCGAATTTTGGCAGCAGGGCTGGATGGATATTGATAATTTTATCCTGAAATGCTGCTACAACGTTGTCAGGCAGCTTCCGCATATATCCTGCGAGCAAAATAATGTCGATACTCTGCTTCCTGATGCACTCGAGCATTGCCGCAGCAAAATCATCTAAAGAGTCAAACTGTTTTTCAGTCAGATGTACTGTCGCAATACCATTCTGGCGCGCGAACTCGATTGCTCCGCACTGTGAACGGTTCGATAGGCAAAGCACGATTTCCGCATTGAGCTGCTTCTTCTTCAGCGAATGAAAAATAGCTTGAAAATTACTCCCGGAACCGGAGCAGAAGATAGCTAAGCGGGTTTTATGGGTACTCATGTAACTGTTATGATGTTAAGACGCAACGAATTTTCAATGGCTACTTTTTCATAATATGCAATCAAGGAACCTTCTTTTCAAAAAGGTTAATAAGGGTACTATAAGATTATAAGATAATAGCAGTGCTTTGATTAGTTCCCCTGTCTGTACTCCCTGAAGTCCTTTCAGTTCCTGTTCTCTCTGTTTTTTCTTGCATTTATTAATTATACATCGTATATTTACATTGTAAAATTAATAAATGACTCATCATGGCAAGACCGATCAAAAAAGAGCAGATCCCACATCTTCAGGAGGCGATAAAGGATACGGCGTGGCAGCTGATTGCGGAGTTTGGGGCGCCGGCCCTTTCGCTGCGAGCCATAGCTCGTGCTTTGAGCATTACCGCCCCGGCTATTTACAACTACTTCCCTGATCGTGATGCTCTGGTAACCTCCCTTACCATTGATGCCTTTACATCATTTGGTGATGTTCAGCTCAAGGCTCGCGACAGCTTTCCGGAAACTGAGCTTCTTGCGCGTTTACAAGCCATTGGTCTTGCTTATCGCGCCTGGGCGCTGAGCTATCCTCAGCGCTATCATCTTATCTTTGGCACACCCATTCCCGGCTACGAACAGCAGCAGATGGAAATTATTCCGTCGGCAACCCGCTCCATCAGCGCTCTTGTCAGTGTGATCGAAGATATCCGTGTTGCCGGTAAGCTGAAAACCGAAAATTTCCCCGAACTGCAGCCCTCAGCACTCGCCCCTCAGAAAACTGCCGACTGCCCACTGCCAACTGTCTTCGCTCAGCACTCGCCCCTCAGCACTCAGCACACAGAAACTGCCAACTGTCTTGGCATTGCCCTCATTGTCTGGAGCCGTGTGCACGGGCTGGTGTCGCTTGAAATCGGCGGTCGCCTTCCTCCGTTCGGGCTGAGTGGGGAAGTGCTTTATAACTATGAAATGCAATTAATAGCCAAACAATTTATAAAGGAATGAATAATGAAAACATTGATTCTTGACGGGTCGCTGGCAGGCGACAGAATCGGCAGTTTTTCAGCTGCCACCTTGCAGGCAGATCTTGCAAAGCGTGGCTGGTCATCCGAAGTAGTTGTGCTTCGTGAGAAAAAGATAGGCAACTGCATGGGTGATTTTTTATGCTGGTTTAAAAGCCCTGGCAAGTGCCATGTGGCTGACGACCATCTGGAGATAGCGAGGAAATTCATTGAAAGCGATCTTGTTATTTTCCTCTCGCCGATTACCTTTGGCGGTTACTCTCCAACGCTCAAAAAAATGGTTGATCACATGATTCAGAACACTCTTCCGTTTTTTGCGACGCACAGCGGGGAGATTCATCATCTGCAACGGTATGAACGTTACCCTGATGTTCTCACAATCGGCTGGCACAGTGAGTCGGATGAACAGGCCGCCTCTATTTTCCGACATCTGGCCTGGCGAAACTCTATCAACTTCTATGCTAAGGTGCATGGGTGTGGTATCCTCTCCGGCAATCAGGAGGATCGTGTTATGGAAGCCGAACTCCATAGCCTGCTTGATCAGATGGAACGACATGAATCAGATGCAGAGGCCACTCTGCCGATCATCAAACGTTCATCTGCAACCTCGACTTCACTTCGTCGGGCACTACTGCTCGTTGGAAGCCCTCGTATAGAGAAAAGTACATCATCATCACTTGGCTCATATCTCTTAGAGCAACTGAAGACGCATGGTGTCGAAAGCGAAACGATCTATATCTACAAGACAATCAATACCGGAGAGCGGATGGAAGCACTGCGTCAGGCGATTGATAAGGCCGACCTGGTTGTTCTCGCATTTCCGCTCTATGTCGACACGCTGCCTGCTCCGGTTATTACGGTGCTCGAAGATGTTGTGAGGCACGGCTCATCGAAAACAAAGCCAAAACGTTTAGCAGCCATCGTCAATTGCGGTTTTCCTCAGGCGAGCCAGAATGGCAGTGCCATTGCGGTTTGTTCCGAGTTTGCCCGTGACGCTCAGTTTGAATGGATGGGAGGGCTTTCTCTTGGCGCGGGAGAGGGGATGGTTCATGCAAAACCACTTGCGGAACTTGGCGGACAAGGTGCTCCTCTCAGAAAAGCACTGGAGATAGCAGCAGGGGAGCTTGCCCAGGGTCAACCCATTTCAGATAATGCACTGCAGTTGCTTGCGAAACCATTGATGCCGGAATGGATGTTCAGATTGGGTGGCACTATTGGATGGAAGATGCGGGCACGAAAGTTTGGCACGCAGAAACAACTGAAGGCCAGACCTTACCAGCAAACACTATAAAATGGGGCTCACTTCAATCTCTGAAGTGAGCTTCTTTTTTTTCCGGCACCCGGGGTCTGAAGCAGTCGCTCTACCTGTTGTCCCTGAAGTCCCTTCAGTCGCTGCTCTCTCTCTTCTTTTTCACTCAGCACTCAGCACTCAGTACTTTTCCCTCTCCCCTCAGCACTATCAATTAATTAGGGATTTTTTCTTAGATTCCGCCTCTATGAATCTCACTGAAACGATCATTAAATAATTTTCTGCAAATGTCTGATCCTGTCATCAAGCGGGCCTTGGTCTCTGTTTCTGATAAAACCGGTATTGTTGATTTCTGCCGGGAGTTGAGTGCCCTGGGAGTTGAGATTTTCTCCACAGGCGGAACCTTGAAATCACTGCAGGATTCAGCCGTCAACGCAGCTTCCATCTCCACCATCACCGGCTTTCCGGAAATCATGGATGGAAGGGTAAAAACCCTGCATCCCAAAATACATGGTGGTCTTCTTGCTGTCAGGGAGAATACCGACCACATCACCGAGGCAAAGGCAAACGGTATCGACTTTATAGATTTGGTTGTGGTTAATCTTTACCCCTTCGAGGCAACAGTCGCCAAGCCGGGCGTAACCTTCGAAGATGCTATAGAAAATATTGATATTGGCGGTCCATCAATGCTCCGCAGTGCAGCCAAGAACAACGAATCTGTCACAGTAGTTACCGACAGCGCCGACTATGCGCGTGTTCTTCAGGAAATGAAGGAGAACAACTGCTCAACAAAGAGGACGACGCGCCTCCAGCTTGCCTTGAAGGTTTTTGAACTCACATCCCGTTACGATCGGGCAATTGCATCCTACCTTACCGGAGCGATCACTGGTAAACAGCAGGATGCGGCTGCAGCCATAACAGTCAAGCTTGAAAGGGAACTCGATATGCGTTACGGAGAGAACCCTCACCAGAGTGCGGGCCTCTATCGCCTTACTGATTCTGATGGGTCACGCTCTTTTAGCGACTTTTTCGAAAAGCTGCATGGAAAAGAGCTTTCCTACAACAATATGCTCGATATTGCCGCAGCAACAGCTTTGATTGAAGAGTTCCGTGGCGAAGACCCGACGGTGGTTATTATCAAACATACCAACCCTTGCGGCGTTGCACAGGCTCCAACACTCGTTGAAGCATACCGCAGGGCATTTTCAACCGATACCCAAGCTCCTTTCGGTGGTATTATAGTGTTTAACCGTCCTCTTGATATGGAGACCGCTCAAGCTGTCAATGAGATCTTTACTGAAATTCTCATTGCTCCGGCTTTTGAGGATGGAGTGCTTGATCTGCTCATCAAGAAAAAGGACCGACGGCTTGTTCAGCAGAACCACGCCTTGCCGAAAGGCGGCTGGGAGTTCAAGTCCACACCGTTCGGGATGCTTGTTCAGGAACGTGACAGCAAAATAGTCGCGAAAGGGGATTTGACGGTAGTCACAAAACGGCAGCCTACTGCTGAAGAAGTGGCCGACCTAATGTTTGCCTGGAAAATCTGCAAGCATATCAAGTCGAACACAATCCTGTATGTTAAAAATCGTCAGACATTCGGTGTCGGAGCCGGTCAGATGTCGCGTGTCGACTCTTCAAAAATCGCCCGCTGGAAAGCTTCGGAAGTCGGGCTCGACCTGCGTGGATCTGTTGTAGCATCAGACGCATTCTTCCCGTTTGCCGATGGCCTGCTTGCCGCAGCTGAGGCTGGTGTTACAGCGGTCATACAGCCGGGCGGTTCCATCCGCGATAATGAGGTCATTGAGGCAGCAGATGCCAACAATCTTGCAATGCTTTTTACCGGTATGCGGCATTTCAAGCACTGACTTGAAGGGAAATCTTCACGCACGAAGCGTGTTGCATACAACAGAAAAGGCGTACTTCAAAAGTGCGCCTTTTCTGTTGTATGCAAGCCCTCTTCAGTTGTTCTCCAATGAAAGGATAATTAGAACATTATACCAGTTTCATGGCTGTGGTGGTTATTGTGAGGCCTGAATGGCGATATCTTCTATGCGTGTGGCGATTGTAATGGTGGTGATGCCTTCTACCTCCTAAGCGGACATTTACACCTACACTAGCGTCCGCATCAGCCAGAGGAGTGCCCAAAAACATTCCTGCGATTCCAAAGGCTATCAACATGGTTTTTTTCATAATTATACTCCTGTTCAGTTGTTGTTAAATAAAGACAGTAATGACATCCTGTATATTTCCTGTCATTTTGTTGCAGAGACACCACTCTCGGTTGTCCCTGTCTGGTTCGCCAGGTATCCGCTTTTTGCATTTCCCGGACCGTTCGTGCCTACACCATCAGCACGGATAGAAGCTGAGCATCCGGCAAGCGTCATAAGTAGTGCAACTACTACTAATGCATTGATCTTCATAAGAGTCTCCTTGTTTTTCAGTTCTGTTCAGCAAGGGGGTTGAAACTCAGTCAACCTCTCCCTTGCCAAAACAGTC
>CAIVSG010000245.1 GCA_903908555.1 uncultured Chlorobiaceae bacterium
GCCAGAGATACAAGAATAAGTAAGTTACGGAACTCCCGTACCTTGGGTATATGTAGAGAATATAGCTCAGTCGGAAGAGCATCTGCCTTTTAAGCAGAGGGTCGAAGGTTCGAGTCCTTCTATTCTCACTGAAATATTTTTATTTCAGTGTATTGACAAGCCCGAGTGGTGAAATTGGTAGACACACTATCTTGAGGGGGTAGCGCCGAAAGGTGTAGGAGTTCGAATCTCCTCTCGGGCACTTGTTTTTTTATGAAAGCCGCTTTTAAGCGGCTTTTTGATTTCATGCCATTTAGCAGCAATTGTTTCATTTCTAGTTTACATTTGCTTTATGCCCTTGGTGTTATGGATTATTGTCCTGGAGTTATAGAAGTATTATGTTGTCCATGATACTTGCTTGATAACCAGGTCTTCCATCAATGCCATTTCTCGATAATCAGAAAATTATTCGATGAATATTGCCGTTTGCGTCTGTTCTGTGCCTGATACTGCTTCAGTGGTCGGGTATCTGGATGGAGCAATAGATTATTCAAGAGTGAATGTGGTCATGAATCCTTATGATGAATATGCTCTTGAGGAAGCTGTGCGATTCAAAGAGCGCGTTGAGGGGACTATTGTCACTGTTTTCAGCTTTGCTCCTGATTCTGAAAAAGAGGTGCTTCGAAAAGCCCTTGCAATGGGTGCAGACAGGGCAGTTCAGGTGCGTTGTTCTGAGGAGGGGTTACGCCCGTGTGACCCGTTTCTGACAGCACTCGGTTTGAGTCGGGCAATTTCAGGTATGTATGGTGCTCTTTTGCCTGATCTTGTTTTTTGCGGGAAGCAGTCTACGGATTTTCAAAGTGCCCAGGTTCCTTCGATGCTTGCGGAACTGCTTGGGATGGCTTCGGTCCTCGGGATTACATCCTTGCATACATCCGGAGACGTTATCCGCGTAGAGCGCGAAATTGAAGGGGGTATTGAAACGGTCGATGTTACCTTTCCTGTTGTGCTCAGTGCTGAAAAAGGTTTGAATGAGCCTCGCAATACCAGTATTCGAGCGGTAATGGATGCCCGGAAAAAAACTGTCGATCTTTTGGAGGTCAGCCTTCATGAAGAGCCTTGTGTTGTTGTAAGCGGGATTAAGCCTCTTGAAAGAAAAAAAATATGTTGTTTTGTGCCTGACGAACAGGAGTTGCTCGGAATTCTCAACCATAAATGCAATCTGTTGTCATAGAGGTGCAAATGAACGGTATGTGCTGTGATGAATAAATTTCTGGTATTTCTGGAGCAAAGAGAAGGTATTGTTAAGCAATCGTCTCTTTCTGCCTGGAACAGGGTTCAGGAGCTTGCGGCTTTAAATGGAAATCCGGTTGTTTCGGGTATTCTTGCCGGGCCGGTTGATATCGGGCAGCTTGATGGAGCAATGGCTGGTGACGGGGTTATTTATCATGCCGATGAGGATGGGCTCGGGGTATACAATCAGGAGAGGTATACCAGAGTCGTTGCTGAAACGTTTCAACGGGAAGCTTGTACTGCCTTGTTTTTTGCTGATACGGCCATGACGAGGGATATGGCTCCCAGACTTGCTGTGCGTATAGAGGCTTCATTACTCAGTGGCAGCATAACCTGTGACAGCGATGCAGGTGGGGTTTCCCGACGGGTTTATTCAGGTTCATTCCTGGCTTCGTTTGTGCCCACCCGACAGGCCCGGATTTATATCCTTTCGTCAAGTGCGCCAGTGCAGCCAGTTCCTGATGGAGGCAGCATAAAATTCCTGGATGTTGAGCCTCGGCAATGTACAGTTGAGGATATATTTCCTGTTGTTCGTCATATTATAATGCGTGAGGGCCCTCCTGACGTGGCCGAAGCCCGTATTATTGTTGCTGGTGGAAGGGGAATGGGTGGTGCGGAGGGTTTTGCTCTTCTTGAGCAGCTTGCATCACTTCTTGGGGGTGCTGTAGGAGCCAGCCGGACGGCCGTTGATGCAGGGTGGCGTCCTCATGCAGAACAGATCGGGCAGACCGGCAAAACGGTAGCTCCTGCGCTCTATTTTGCATGCGGTATATCAGGTGCTGTTCAGCACCTTGCAGGTATCGGGTCAGCGGGTGTGGTTGTTGCGATTAACAGTGACAGGGATGCTCCTATTTTTGATGTTGCTGATTACGGTCTTGTAGGTGATGTGCATATTGTGTTGCCGAAACTGATTGATTTGCTTAAGGAATTTTTGAAGAAGCAATGATTAGCGGTACTTTATGGTTAAGATGAACGGGTTGTTGTGGATGCCCCAGGTAGAACGTAAATATTTTTTAAAAGCCAATGCGTAAACTTCAGGTGGATATTCTCGGGCTTTCTACAAGTCCTCATACTAACGGGGCGTATGCTCTTATACTTTATGAATTGGAGGGAAAGCGAAAGCTTCCGATTATTATTGGCGGTTTTGAGGCTCAGGCTATTGCCTTGAAGCTTGAGAATATCAAGCCTCCGAGACCTTTTACCCATGATCTTTTTAAGAATATTGCCGATGTTTTTCATCTGCATGTTAATGAAATTATTATCGATGAACTGCACAATGAGACCTTTTATGCCAAGGTAGTCTGTGAAGTGAATGGTGAAGTGCATGAAATTGATGCACGTCCAAGCGATGCCATTGCTATTGCTGTGAGATTTAATGCGCCCCTGTTTGTTACTGAAGAGATCATGAATGAGGCTGGTATAAAGGAGGAGCAGAAAGAGGATGGAGAGGAGGAAGAGGTGCTGCAGTCGGAAGAGGTTCCCCCTCCTCCACTTGTCAGTCCTAATGTCCGGTTTGAGGAGCTGCAGTCGGCACTCAACGATGCCATAAGTAATGAAAATTATGAAGAGGCTGCCCGGCTTCGAGATGAAATTACTCGATTGAAGAGCAGCTCATGAACATATGAAACAGGTAGAAAGAAAAAAGGAGGCACTGCCTCCTTTTTTCTTTTGGATCAATCTATGCGGGAACATGACCGTTTATGGGTTATTCATTTGCTCCGCCGAAGCTGAAGGTGAAGCTGAAGCCCTGCTGTTTTTTGTTTGCAACACTGTCAACGGCGTTGAATCCGTAGCCGTAATCAAGCCCGATTTGACCGATAATAGGAAGGTAGAGTCGCAGGCCAATGCCAGCTGATTTTTTCAGATCGGCAAAATTTACCGACTGTGTGTTTTTCCAAAGATTACCGGCTTCTACGAACGCCAAAGCGTAGATACTCACCGACTGTGACATGGTCAGCGGGTAACGCAGTTCAGAGGTGAACTTGGAATAGATTTTGCCACCGTAGAGTGTCGATGAAGGATCGGACGGGTAGAGGTTTGATCCAAGACTCCGGTCGCTATAGCCTCTCAACGGCACGGTAGGGAGCGTTGACATGCCACTGCCGCCCATATAAAAGAAATCAGTGTAGGGGACGTAATCATTGTCGGTAAAGTTGCCAATATAGCCATGCTGGGTTGAAATGTTCCAGACAAGCTGACGGGTGATCGGGAAAAACCAGCTGGAGCTTCCGATGATCTTGTAGAAATCAACCGTACCAGGCAGTGGGCCACCGGCAAGTTCTCCCGAGATCGAGTTTTTGCTGCCGGTGCGAGGATAGATCGGGCTGTCAATACTGTTGCGTGCAATGGTTTGTGTGATCGAAAACTCATCAGCCTGATTGGGAGAGTTTGCCTGCGATGCGTATAAACTTAACAGCCCACCGTTCGTGTGCAGGTATTTCAGTTTCCAGTTGACCGCGAAGTAGTCATCCGGCCAGGTCAGTCTTTTTCCAACCGACATGGTTGCACCGTACTGATCCATAATGGTTGGAGTAACGCCATCGCTGTTGTAGATGTAGGCGGTATGGGTGTTGAAGAGTGAGAATCCAACTGCAGTCGGTGTGCCGAATGCCCATGGTTCAGTAAAGGAAAGACTGAGTGTGTTGTAGTTGTAGCTGCCGAATTGCCATTGAAAGCTGAGTTTCTGACCATCGCCGTGCGGGAGCGGCTGGTATGCTTCGCGATTGAAGATATCTTTCAGTGAGTAATTACTGAACGTAAGACCGAGTGATCCGGTAAATCCTGTGCTGCTGTAGCCAACCGATGTGTTAAAGGTATCGGTCTGCTTTTCACTGACATTGTAGGTAAGGTCAACGGTGTTGTTTTCGGGGTTTGGCTGGATATCGGGTGTAATCTGTTCCGGGTCAAAGTAGTTGAGCATGTTCAGTTCCCTGATACTGCGTACAACGTTCTGCCGGCTGAACATATCGCCTGGAACGGTATA
>CAIVSG010000246.1 GCA_903908555.1 uncultured Chlorobiaceae bacterium
TATGATTGTCACGCACAACATGCAGCAGGCATCGCGGGTATCGGATTCCACCATGTTTTTTTACGAAGGCGTGCTTGTCGAACATGCCCCGACAGCCCAGCTCTTCACCAACCCGAAAGACCCGATAACGGAAGACTATATAACCGGAAGATTCAGTTAACGAAACAAAGATTACTTCTATGTCAGAACGCCCGGTCCACGAGCATATAAAAGAACTGTCACAGATTCTTGTGCAGCTCTCCGAAAAAGTGCTGGAGAATTTCTTTCTCTCCCTGAATGCTGTTAAAAATAAGGATGTAGACAGTGCCCGCCGGATCAGGATGGTTGACAAAGAAATTGATATTGCCGAGGTCGACCTCGAAGAGCGCTGTCTGGCATTTCTTGCCCTGCAGCAGCCGGTTGCCCGTGACCTTCGCACTATTGTCACCATCATGAAGATCAACGACGATCTTGAGCGCATCGGCGACCTGGCAGTCCATATCATCGACCGGTTGCCAGAAATCAGTTCCCAAATGCTTGAATCATTTGCGTTCGAAACCATGGGCGTGCACGCCGCTGTTATGGTAAAACAGTCGATTGAGGCCTTTGTTTCCAAAGACCGCCACCTTGCTGACGAGGTCTGTGCAAACGATGAAGAGATCGACATTATGCACCGAGCAGCCTTCAAAAAGGTAACGAAGTTGATGAAAGAGGCAGACGCCAATGTCGACGAACTCATAGCGGCGCTCTCCATCTCAAGGTACATCGAGCGCATGGCCGACCACGCCACTATGATTGCCCGTGAAGTCATTTACCTCGTAACCGGCGAAATCGTTCGTCACAAAGGCGATTTCTATGAAAACCTTCTTGAATCTCTTGAGGAGTAGACTATAGGCGTTCAAGGACAATGAACTTGAAATCCGGTTTTTGATAACCTGTATGAGAACACACAAAGTAATGACAAATAAAGTAAAAGCAGTAACTTACAAAGACGTTATCGTCAATCTTGATGGCAAAGGCGACATAGATTGTTCTCATAAGGGATTAACCTCGCTTGAAGGCTGCCCTGAAATAGTGGAGGGTAATTTCAATTGTTCAGGCAACCTGCTGAAAACTCTCCAGGGAGCACCTCATCAGGTTGGCGGTGATTTTTCCTGCGCAGACAACCAGCTCATCTCGCTCGAAGGAACACCTCAGAACGTTGACAACTTTGATTGTTCACACAATCAGTTAACCTCACTTGACGCTGCACCCAAAGATGTTCAGGGCGATTTTGATTGCAATAACAACCTGTTGACCTCACTTACAGGCATTCCCAAACGCATCAAGGGTAACGTTGATTGTTCAGGGAACAAGCTCATAACTCTTGAAGCAGGCCCTCATAAAGTTGGCGGCGATTTTTCCTGTTCAGACAACCAGCTCATCTCACTCGAAGGTTCACCTAACGATGTGATAGATTTCGATTGTTCACACAATCAACTGACCTCACTTGATGGTGGTCCTGAAGAAGTTCGAGGCGATTTTGACTGTTCATACAATCAGTTAACCACTCTTGTCGGAGCTCCTGATTTTGTTGTCGGAGATTTCTCTTGTGCCGGTAATCAGCTCACCTCACTGAAGGGTGGTCCTATAGAAGTGTACGGCAACTTTGATTGCTCCAATCATAACTTGACATCCCTAAAGGGTGCTCCTAAAGAGGTTGGCGGGTATTTCAATTGTTCAGGTAACCAGCTCTCGTCACTCAAAGGTACTCCCCAGGAAATCGGCGATTTTAATTGCTCAAACAATCAGCTCACCTCATTTGATGGAGCTCCGGATAAAATTCAAGGCCATATTGACTGCTCAGGCAACCTTCTGACGACGCTCAAAGGAACCCCTAAAAAAGTTAAAGGGGATTTCAATTGTGCAAACAACCAGCTCGTCTCACTCAAGGGTTCGCCAAAAAAGGTTAAAGGTAGTGTTAATTGCTCGCAGAATCCCCTTGTAACCCTTGATGGGGCTCTAAAAAAAGTTGGCGGTGATTTTATATGTGGAGAAAATGCCGCTATCTTTACCGAAGAACAAGTTAGAGCTGCCTGTACTATAAAAGGCAACTATATCGACATCACTCTTTTGCCTTAATGCCCAGGGCATCTTCCATTCACCGAGGCAACGCATGCACACGACGAAAACACTATATTTGACAGTAACCTCACCCGAAGATACCGGGTTGCTCTTTGAAAAAGTTCTTCACTTGGGATGGCAGCTCAAAGCTCATTCAGCAACCAGAGAGCAGCTTGATTTCTTCGACACATTTGAATGGAATGCTTTCGAAAAAGAGGTTGTAATCGTAAAAACAAAAAAAAGTATCTCCCTTGTAGACCTCAATACCGGTCATGAAACAGAGACTATCATATTCAAGCGGAATCCATCTTTTTTTTCCCCGAAGGATCTTCCGCCTGGAAAACTGAAAGAGCGGCTCTCGTCATACAGCGATATCAGGGCATTCATCAAGCTCTGTTCCATTACTAACTTCATTCAGTCACACCACATCCTTGACGACAACGAAAAAACCATCGGCGTACTCACCTCCATCTCACTATGCCTTGAGGGCTCGAACACAAAGGAACCATTCGCATCTTTTCTTTCCCTGGTACCTCTAAGGGGATATCAGGAAGAGATCGAAAAGATTACTCATGATACCTCCGTAGGAACGCCTCTCGATTTCAAAGAGCTCTTTCTGCTCATCATGACTGCATCCGGACAAAACGTCCAGGGCTACTCATCAAAAATCAGCCTCTCTCTCGATGCAGAAGCCTCCATTCATGATAGTACCCAACGCCTGCTCCAATTCACCCTTTCCCTTTTGCAAAAGAATGAGCATGGAATAAAAAACGACATCGACACCGAGTTTCTCCACGACTATCGTGTGGCCATACGCAGAACCCGATCGATACTCAAGCAACTCAAAGGAGTGTACGATCCAAAAGAGAGTGCATTTTACCTCACGGCCTTTAAAGAGCTCGGAAAAAAGACAAACCAGTTACGTGATAGTGATGTCTATCTTCTTCAGGAGGAAACCTATTACAACTATCTTCCTCCGTTTCTCCAGTTATCACTTAAACCCTTTTTCATTGATATTGCTGCCTCCCGCAAGAGGCTTCACAAACAGTTTTCCAGTTATCTTGCATCCAGCGACTATCGATTATTTCTTCATAAGTGGAATACATTTGTACATCGAGACTCTCTTCCAGACTCCCTTCAGGCCCCTAATGCCTCTCTATCGACCAGTTCGGTTGCCGAGAGTTCCATAAAAAAAGCATGGAAAAAAGTAATCCGCCATGGCCGGCACATCAGCTCTGAAACCACTGACGCCGAGCTTCACGCACTGCGTATCGACTGTAAAAAGCTGAGATATCTGCTTGAATTTTTCTCTTCAATCTTTCCGCCAAAAAACATTGTTCCTGTTATCAGAAAAATGAAGGAACTGCAGGAAAATCTCGGAGACTTTGTTGACTTTTCTGTCCAGATACAGTCTCTCTATGACCGCCTTAACGCAATGCCGGCAGGCGAAAAAGAGCGCTTATGTGCAGCATCAATGGGCGGTCTGATGGCAACCCTTTTTCATGAGCAGGAAAATGCACGTTGTAAATTCCACAAAACATTCCGCACGTTTGATAATGACGAAACCGCTCAACTGTTTCATGATCTTTTCTTATGCACGTCCTCGAAATGAAACAATAGCCATTTATATCATCAGTGTGGAGTAAATATCTTGGCGAATGAGTTGATGATCTGCTGGCACGAATACTTTTTATTAAACAGGTGATCTTTTTTATGCTGACAGCGAATGGAAACAACGAGACCGAACCGGTGCTTGACTTTTTTAATACATCATTTTACGTCAACAGGGAGTTGAGCTGGATTGATTTTAATCAGAGGGTGCTTGAGGAGGCGCTCAGTCCTGATGCGCATCCGCTTTTGGAACGGGTAAAATTTATCTCGATTTTCAGCTCAAACCTCGATGAATACTTTATGATCAGGGTTGCGGGTATTGAGGATCAGTATGAGGCCGGCATCCAGGATCGTACAATCGACGGCTATACTCCGGCCGAACAGCTCGAAAAGATCCGCACGATGGTTTTAGAGCAGCTCACAGAGCGTAATGAGTGTTTTTATCACGACCTTTTGCCTGCCTTGAAAAAGGAGGGTATTGAGCTGCTTAAGGTAGCTGAACTTTCAGCAACCAGGCAGCGGGCGCTGAGTCATTTTTTCCGCAAGGAAATCTATCCGGTGCTTACTCCGCTTGCATTCGATACCGGCCATCCGTTTCCTTTCATGTCGAACCTGTCGTTGAACCTCGCCATTGAACTTGAAGATGAGGAGAACGGCTCGCTCAAGTTTGCCCGCGTGAAGGTTCCGAGCATTCTTCCGCGTCTTCTGCGACTCAATGACATAAAGGGATTCAATGATGATGATGGGATCATTCGCTTTATCTGGCTTGAAGACCTCATTGAAAATAATCTCTCGCATCTTTTTCCGAAGATGAGGATTACCAGGTCGCATCTCTTCAGGTTGATTCGTGATGCTGATATTGAAATCGAGGAAGATGAAGCAGGTGATCTTTTAAAGACCATTGAGCAGGGGCTTCGATCACGCCGTTATGGCAAAGTGGTGCGTCTCGACATTACGCCGGCAATGCCTCAGTCGGTGAGAAAGCTCCTCATGAAAAATCTCGATGTTGCCCAACGAAACGTTTATGAAATAGATGGAGCCCTTGGGCTCAGCTGTCTTATTGACCTTTTGAAAATAGAACGCCCGGACTTGAAAGATGAGATATTTGTGCCGAAAAACCGGATGGAAGATCAACCTGGAGCAAATATTTTCACTACCATAAAGGCTAAAGATCAGCTGCTCTATCATCCCTACGACTCGTTTCAGCCGGTTGTTGATTTTATCAACCAGGCTGCGGCTGATCCTGACGTGCTTTCCATAAAACAGACACTCTACAGGGTGGGCAGTAATTCGCCGATTGTAAAAGCACTGATGAAAGCAGCAGAAAGGGGCAAGCAGGTTGCTGTTCTGGTGGAACTCAAGGCCCGGTTTGATGAAGGAAACAATATTGTCTGGGCTCGGGCTCTTGAGGATGTAGGAGCACATGTTTCCTACGGTCTCCCTGGTCTGAAAACCCATGCGAAATTGACGCTGGTCGTTCGTCGTGAACAAAACAAGCTGAAGCGCTATCTGCATCTCGGTACCGGAAATTACAATCCTGCGACAGGAAAAATCTATACTGACTATAGTCTGTTCACGCTCAATGAAGGGCTTGCCAACGAAGTCGCTGAACTCTTCAACGCCTTGACCGGGTATTCAAAACATACCGGGTATAAAAAACTTCTTGTTTCACCTATCAACACCCGAAAACGGCTTATTGAGATGATTGATCGTGAAGTTGAGTGGTTCAGAAAGGAAGGTAAGGGGAGAATAATAATGAAAATGAATGCCCTTGTGGATGCCAGGACCATCCAGGCACTTTACAGGGCCTCCTGTGAAGGTGTTCAGATAGACCTTATAGTTCGTGGCATTTGCTGCCTTAAACCGGGCATTCCCGGGATAAGCGATAATATCAGGGTTATCAGCATCATTGGCCGTTTTCTTGAACACAGCCGGGCATACTACTTTCATAACGGTGGGAAGGAGGAACTCTATCTTGGCAGCGCCGATATAATGCCAAGAAACCTCGATGACCGGATAGAAACCCTTTTTCCTGTTTTTAACAAATCGCTTATTCAGGTTGTCAAATCGGATCTTGATCTTATTTTATGCGATAACGTCAAGGCATGGGAGATGAACCCTGATGGCGTATACGCAAAGATTCCTGGTGGAGCAACTAAAGTAAACAGCCA
>CAIVSG010000247.1 GCA_903908555.1 uncultured Chlorobiaceae bacterium
CCTGATCTACATGAAAGCGAACTGGAGCAGGCCATTATTCGGAACCTGCAATTCTTCCTGCTGGAACTGGGTAAAGGATTTTCCTTTGTTGCCCGCCAAAAACATATCCGCTTTGACGACGATGATTTTTATGTGGATCTGGTCTTCTACAACTTCATTTTGAAGTGCTTTTTATTGATCGACCTGAAACTTGGCAAACTTACCCATCAGGATGTTGGGCAGATGGATGGCTATGTTCGCTTGTTTGAAGATCAGTTTAAAGTGCAAGGCGACAATCCAACTATCGGCCTGATTCTTTGCTCCGACAAGAGTGAAGCGGTCGCCAAATATTCGGTTTTGCACGAAAGCAAACAGATATTTGCATCGAAATATCTCAAATTCCTCCCGACGGAAGAGGAACTCAAGCTCGAAATTGAAAAAGAACGCAGGCTGATTGAAGCGAATCTGGGTGACCGGAAACGACTATCATCATTCGATGAAAACATCCCCAGTGATGCAGAATAAGAGCAGCATAACCGTGAAGCAACTACCTCATGAAATTCAAGTTCAAAGTCCAGCCCTATCAAACCAGCGCGGTTGACTCCGTTGTTGACTGTTTTGCAGGGCAGGTCAATACCTCGCAAACGACATATACCATTGATCCTGGCAAGGCAACCATTCCACTGGAATTCACCGGGTTTAAAAATGCTGATCTGCTTTTGACCGAGTCACAACTGAAAGAGAATATTCACGAAGTTCAGCATCGCCAAAACCTTCCTTTATCTGAGGCATTGATTTCGAGCGCAAAGTGCAGGGTAAACCTCGATATCGAAATGGAAACCGGTACGGGTAAAACCTACTGTTACATCAAGACCATCTTTGAGCTGAACAAGCTGTATGGATGGAGCAAGTTTATTATTGTAGTGCCGAGTATTGCCATTCGTGAAGGCGTCTATAAATCACTGGAGATTACGGCTGACCACTTTACCGAAAGCTTTGGCAAGAAAGTTCGATTCTTCATCTACAACTCAAAGCAGTTACACCAGATTGAAAGCTTTTCGTCTGACGCAAGCATCAACGTCATGATCATCAACATTCAGGCGTTCAATGCAACCGGCAAGGATAACCGGCGCATCTATGATGAACTGGACGATTTCCAGTCTCGCCGGCCAATTGATGTTATCAGCAGTAACCGGCCAATTCTCATTCTTGATGAACCCCAGAAAATGGGAGGTGCCAAAACGCTGGATGCCGTGGCCAAGTTCAAGCCGCTGATGATTTTGCGTTATTCGGCTACCCATCGTACTGAACAAAACAGGGTTCACCGGCTTGATGCACTGGATGCCTATAACCAGAAGCTGGTCAAAAAGATAACGGTTCGTGGCATAACGGTAAAGGGTCTTGCGGGCACGAATGCCTATCTCTATCTGGAGTCTATCGAAATATCGAGAAGTGCGCCGTTGGCTCGAATCGAAATGGAGGTGAGGCAAGGGAACGGGATCAAGCGGGTCGTGAAACGACTTGAAAAGGGGCGTGACCTGTTTGATATATCTGGTGAGCTGGATCAGTATAAAGGCTTTGTCATTTCAGAAATCAATGCACGTACTGATACTGTTGAATTCAGTAATGGCCATCGCCTGACCGCTGGTGAAGCGACCGGGGATGTCAACGAATCGACAATCCGCCGCATTCAGATCAGGGAGACGATCAAGGCCCATCTTGATAAAGAGAAGCTGCTTTTTGCACAGGGTATCAAGGTGCTTTCGCTCTTTTTCATCGATGAGGTGGCGAAATACCGTGACTACACCCAGGCCGACGAAAAGGGGGAATATGCGCGCATTTTCGAGCAGGAGTATGAGCTGCTCAAGGCCGAGTATCTCGGCGAACTGGCTTTGGATAATGTGCCCTACCGAAAATATCTTGAAAGAGATGTGCCTGATAGGGTACATGAGGGATATTTCTCCATTGACAAAAACAAGCGACAGGTTAATCCGGAGACCAAGCTTGTTAGAGATGAGGAGACCGGAGCTAAAACAGCGATCTCAGATGATGTTGATGCGTATGACCTGATCCTGAAAAAAAAGGAACGGCTGCTCTCATTTGAAGAACCGGTCAGGTTCATCTTCTCGCATTCAGCGCTGCGTGAAGGGTGGGACAATCCGAATGTCTTTGTTATCTGCATGCTGAAGCACAGTGATAACACCATTTCCCGTCGTCAGGAGGTGGGTCGTGGCCTGCGACTCTCCGTTAACCAGAATGGCGACAGAATGGACCATCCGGCAACCGTGCACGATATTAATGTGTTGACGGTGGTTGCCAGTGAAAGCTATAAAGAGTTTGTAACCAACTTGCAGAAGGAGATCAGCAATTCACTCTCTGCTCGTCCGAGAAAAGCCGATGAAGCCTATTTCACAGGGAAAACTATCCAGACCGAAACCGGACCTTTGGAAATCGATCCGACCATGGCCCGGAAAATTTACAGGTACCTGCTCAAAAACGATTACACCGACGATGCTGACAGAATAACCCCCGCATATCATACAGCAAAGGCTGATGGGACTTTGGTAACGTTACCTCCTGAGTTAGCACCTCATGCAGATCAGATTTACATGCTTATCGACAGTGTCTTCAGTGAATCCCAATTGCCCCAGGTAGGAGATGACCGGAGGCCAAAGATCAACCCGTTAAACGACAACTTTAGCAAGAAAGAGTTCAGGGAGCTCTGGAACCGGATCAACCATAAAGCAATCTACCGGGTTGAGTTTGACTCGGCTGAACTGGTTCGCCACTGTATTCGTACACTGGACAAGGAGCTACGGGTCAGCCCGCTTCAGTACACCATCCACGCCGGCACTCAAAAAGAGCAGATTACCGATGAGCAACTCAAGAGTGGCGAGAGTTTTAAGCTTGAGGAGACTTCGATTGAGCGCAATAAAGTTTCAATTCACTCGATGGTCAAGTATGATCTTTTGGGCAAGCTTGCTGGCAATACAGAGTTGACCCGCAAGAGCATTGCCGAAATTCTCGGGGGTATACACCCTGCTGTTTTCAAGCAGTTCCGGGAAAATCCAGAACATTTCATTGCTGAAGCTACCCGCCTGATCAAAGAGCAAAAAGCCACGATTATCATTGAGCGGTTGAGCTATGATGAAATTGCCGACCGGCACGATATTGAAATCTTTACCACTGGCCAGAGCAAGCAAGACTTCTCAAAGGCAAGTGAAAAGCTGAGGAACCACATCTACGATTATGTAGTCACGGACTCAAAAATCGAAAAAGATTTTGTGCATGAGCTTGATACCAGCACGGAGGTTGTCGTCTATGCCAAACTGCCTCGCGGATTTCTAATCCCTACACCGGTAGGCGACTACAATCCGGACTGGGCAATATCTTTCAAAGAGGGCGCTGTCAAGCATATCTACTTTGTAGCTGAGACCAAGGGTTCAATGTCGAGCATGGAGTTGCGAGCCATTGAGGCCACAAAAATCGAGTGTGCGCGGAAATTCTTTGAGGAGATCAATGAGCGGGTTGAACGGGATAAGGTCAAGTATGATGTTGTGACTGATTTTGGGAAGCTGATGGAGCTGGTTGGGAGACGAAATGGAGCTTCGTAATGGCGATATAGTCCAACATATTCCGTAACCAGTTTTCTTTCTATTCACTAAATGACTTTTTTCGGAAAGATCTAATTCAGGGGGAAATCCAGAATGAAACAATGGGGAGAACACGTCTACCGAATAGGAAACGAAGCAAACTATGATGTTGAAAATCCCGAAGAAACTGTTGATGTCCAGAAAAGGCATATTGAGCCTTGGCTGGCGGCTGTTTTTCAGAGTGAGCATCTCGCACTGCTATTAGGCAGCGGCTTTACAAAGGCTGTTGCTATTCAGGCAAAAGCAAGCGCATCAGATATGGAATGCGACTATACCGACTTTCCATTAGCTGATAATCTTCAGAAGGCCGCCACGATGACTGCAAAAACAATGGGACGTGGTAAGGCAAACATTGAAGACCAGATTCGTATTGCAAATATTCTTGCGCAAGGCCTGAAAATCATGGATGACTTAAATCACGAGAGCATCACTGCTGCTCTTGATAAGTTATTCAAGAAATTCCTTATCGGTATCTCGAAAACAGAACGTGATATGAGAAGCGCCGTTGAGATAACTGTAGAAAATGGCGCCCAAGAAACAACCGCCCCCGATAAAATCGACCCCTTAGTAATGCTGGTATCTTTCCTCCTTAGTTTTTCCAGCCGTACCGCAACTCGCGAGCGTCTCCACATATTCACCACCAATTACGACCGATTGATCGAGTATGGTGCTGATCTCGCTGGTCTTCATTTGTTGGATCGTTTCGTAGGCTGCCTTGAGCCAATTTTCCGTTCCTCAAGACTGGATATTGATATGCATTACAACCCACCTGGCATTCGTGGTGAACCACGTTACCTGGAGGGGGTTGTAAGGTTAACTAAACTTCATGGATCATTAGACTGGGTATATCGCAACGGTTTTGTGCGGAAAGTTGGCTTGCCTTTTGGTCCGCAGGACGACCATCCCGCCATCAATAACAATCCCAGTCATTCAGTAATGATTTATCCAAATTCCGCGAAGGACAGAGAAACTTCTGAGTACCCGTATGTCGAACTTTTTCGCGACTATGCCGCAGCTGTTTGCCGTCCGAATTCCGTCCTTGTATCATATGGCTATGGGTTTGGAGACGAGCACATCAACCGTACGATTGCTGACATGCTTACTATACCCTCGACTCACCTTGTCATTATTTCATTCAGTGATGAGGGTAAACGAATCAGCTCTTTTTGCAAACAGCTTGGGAGAAAGGCGCAGATATCACTGCTGATAGGACCGCATTTTGGAAGCATGCCAACGCTGGTTGAGAATTATCTACCTAAACCTGCCATTGACCGCATCACAATCCGTCAAACAGAGCTATTACGAAACCGTGGATGGGAACCATCTTACCATAAAAATGAGGAGGAAACAGTATGACCTCCCCTATTTCTCAGATATCATCCTTGATCATCGGAACGGTAGAAAGTGTATCACCCGATGAAATTAAGATTTTACTAGATATAGATGCTCCACGCAATACAGCTCTCAATACCGGAGTTCCAACACCATTTCCACGGATAAATAGTTTCGTACTTTTGCCAAATGAGTCCGGTGCAGTTGTTGGTATTGTAATATGGCTAGGTGTTGAAAGATCAGCCTATCCAAAACGACAAGGCCTCAAGGATTTTGGCCTAATCGATCTGCCTTTTCCTTTACGAAAAATGGCGATTTGTCCGATTGGCACATTGCTTTCTGATAAAAGTAAATGGAATCTGGAGAGAGGAGTTCAGAGCTTTCCTTCTGTTGGTGATCCAGTAATTCTTCCAACACGCGAACAAACTATCGCTATTGTTACAGGCCAGGGGAAAGACGGTCGGGTTATGCTGGGAACCTGTCCCATAGCACATGATGCACCAATCGCCATTGATCCGGATAAACTATTCGGACGACATCTGGCGGTACTTGGTAATACCGGCAGCGGAAAGTCTTGCACGTTGGCGGCTCTGATTAGATCTGCAGTTGAGTCAGCTCAGATCTCAATCCAGAAGAAACCAATCAACATAAATACTGAGCAGCAGAACAAGCAGATCAATCCAAATGCTCGCTTTATAATACTTGATCCCAACGGAGAATATTCCAAGTGCTTTCAGGACTTAGGTTCCGGTTGCCGAATCTTTCAGGTACCTCCACTTACAAACATCAAAGCAACAGATTTTACATTACCGGCGTGGATGTGGAATAGTTCGGAATGGGCCTCGGTAGCACAGGCAGCTCCCAGAGCTCAAAGGCCGCTATTGCAGGAAGCTCTTAGAAATTTAAGGTCAAATACTCATATCACGCTCACGATTGAAAACAGACTAATCGCTCGCTGTAAATCTGTAAAGTCTTACTTGCTGCAGTTTGCAGGAACTGGAGCGTCAGGCTTTCCGAACAATACGAACTGCGGACAACAACTTAGCAGATTCATCGAAGATATTTCATCTTATGCTCAGAGTCTTACAGGTGATATCAAAACAAGAACTGAAAACACCTCAGTCGAAATAAATCGGATTATTGAAACCAGAAAATGGATAAGTAATGGCAGGATTGGATTCAATGATTTTGGTGATAACGATCTGATCATCGTTGGCCAATGGGTTGAAAGCATTTTGCAGGGATTCATTTTAAACAATGAATCAGAGTTTGTAAGCGAGGATTCACCTATTCCATTTGACCCAAAGGTTTTGGCTGAACATCTTGGATCTTTGGCAATGCAAGAAGGTGGTGCAACAACCCAATTCATTTCAACGCTAACCATGCGTATTAACGGAATCATTTCTGATCCAAGAATGAAGGGAGTGATCAACCCATCACAATCATTGTCGTTAAAAGATTGGCTTAAAAATCATGTTGGTTCTAATGAGGGAGAAAACGGCCCTATAGCAGTTATCGACTTGTCCCTTGTGCCATACGAAATTTTACATTTGGTAACGGCTGTTGCTTCTCGATTAATTCTCGAATCGTTGCAGCGTTATCGAAACATCTATCGAAAAAATCTACCCACAGTACTCGTTCTGGAAGAAGCACATACATTTGTGGGAAAGCGTCTTCCATATGAGAACGAAATACCAAGCCCGGCCGATATGTGTCGTGGTATATTTGAGCGTATTGCCCGTGAAGGACGGAAATTCGGCCTTGGACTTGTCCTTTCATCTCAACGACCGTCTGAATTGTCGGAAGCGGTTCTCTCCCAGTGCAATTCATTCCTACTTCATCGAATCACTAATGACCGAGACCAAGAATTAATCTCACGCCTTGTTCCAGACAATGCTCGTGGTCTTCTGCGCGAGTTACCCAGCCTGCCTACCCGGCATTGCATTCTGTTGGGTATAGCATCCAAGATTCCGACACTCATCGAAGTGAAAAATCTGAGTGACTCACAGAGGCCGGAATCGGACGATCCGGATTTTTGGAAGGTATGGATCAATGAAGAACAACGCCCAATTGATTGGGATAAGATTGCCAGTGAATGGATCGGTGTTGACTCTTGTGAAGTCCCTCCAGTTGATATCGGAAATCAAGAATGAACATGGAAAACGTAATAAGAACTATTATGGTATCAATATTTATCAACTTTCATTGAAATTCAATGAATAATCCAATAGAAGAAGCTGAGAAGAAAATATTGCAAGCTCTGACTAATAAATCCACAGAGCTGGATTTATCACAACTTGATTTACAATCCTTGCCAGACTCAATTTGGCAGTTATCTCAGTTGCAGGTACTTCACCTTTCCAATACCTCACTACAGCGATTGCCGGATACTATTGGGCAGTTATCTCAGTTGCAGGTACTTTTACTTGTTGGCACCCCATTACAGCAAATTCCAGATTCGATTGGACAGTTATGTCAATTGCAGGCACTTCACCTTTCCCATACACAATTACAGCAATTACCTGAGGCAATTGGACAACTAAGGGAGTTGCGGACTCTTTCCCTTTATAACACTCCATTACAAAAATTACCTGATTCGATAGGGCAGTTAACTCATTTACAGACACTCGACCTGTCCAATTCCTTATTAGAGCAGTTACCAGAAGCGATTGGACAGTTAACGGAGATACAAAACCTTTTCCTTTCTGACACACAATTACAGGAATTACCTACAACGATTGGACAGTTAAAAGAGTTGAGGGCGCTTTCCCTTTCCCACACACATTTAAAGCAATTACCTGAAGCCATTGGACAGCTAACGGAGTTACGGACACTTTCCCTTTACAATACACCATTACAACAATTACCTGATTCGATAGGGCTGTTAACTAATTTACAGACACTCGACCTGTCCAATTCCTTATTAAAGCAGTTGCCGGAAGCGATTGGACAGTTAACGGAGTTGGAAAACCTTTACCTTTCTAACACACAATTACAGCAATTACCTGCATCCTTGCAGAAACTGAAAAATCTTAAACAACTCTATCTGCATAGCAAACAGTCTCTGAATATTCCGATAGAAATATTAGGTGCAACCCGGAAAGAGGTCAGAGAAAAAAATGCTCAAGCTGCAAATCCTGCTACAATCCTTGACTACTATTTCCGTGTCCAAACTGCTCAACTACCACTCAACGAAGCAAAACTTATTTTTGTTGGCCGGGGTGGTGTTGGCAAGAGCTCTTTGGTAAAGAAGCTTCTTTTCAATCGGTTTGATGAACATGAAAAAAAGACTGAAGGAATTGCGATCTCAAAGTGGAAGATACACTTACATGAATCAGAAGAAATTCACCTGAACCTCTGGGATTTCGGCGGACAGGAGATCATGCATGCTACACACCAATTTTTCATGACACAGCGAAGCCTGTACTTGCTTGTCCTCGAGGGACGACAGGGTGGGGAGGATGCAGATGCAGAATATTGGCTGAAACTCATTGAGAGTTTTGGAACCGAGGACGATGGAACTATCGCTCCGGTTATCGTTGTACTGAATAAGTCATCATTGAACCCTTTTGACCTGAACCGGCGGGCACTCACTAGAAAATTTCCATTTATCAGGGAATTCATTCTATGCGATTGCAATACGGGTTATGGAATACATGAGTTAAGAACATCCATTGAGAAAGAAATCGACCACTTACCCTATCTTCGGGCAGCTTTTCCCTCGAGCTGGTTTACCATCAAGGACGAACTGGCCGCAATGCAGGACAATTTTATCTCATTCGAACAGTATAGGGCACTCTGCAAAAAAGCAGGAGAAAAGGATTGCAAGAGTCAAGATTTTCTTGCAACGCATATGCACAACCTTGGGGTAGCTCTAAATTACAAGGATGACCCCCGATTGCGTGATACCCATGTGCTCAATCCACGCTGGGTGACGAGTGGAGTATATGCTCTGCTCAATGACCCGCTACTCCAGCAGCGGAATGGCGAGTTAAAGCTCGATGATGTCGGCTGCATTCTTGATCCAGTGAGATACCCCAGGCACATGCACCGGTTTCTGTTGGACTTGATGAGAAAGTTCGAGCTGTGCTTTACATTTACCGACGATGATACCCATTATCTGATCCCTGAGTTGCTCGACAAGCAGGAACCAAAAGATGCCTCTAATTTTGATCCTTTTGAATGCCTGAATTTTGAATACCGTTACTCGGTGTTGCCGGAAGGTCTCCTGCCCCGATTCATTGTTCGAACCCATTCTCTGAGTGAAGGCAATCCCCGGTGGCGGACAGGCGTCATCCTTTCGTTTGACGGTAACCGTGCTTTGGTGCGAGCGGACGCAGAAGAGAAACGGGTCTGCATTGCTGTCGATGGCCCTTTAACAAGCCGTCAGAGACTGCTTGCCGTTATCCGCTCGGATTTTGAGCGCATTCATGCATCCATCAGCAAACTCAGGCCGGAGGAGGTGGTACCAATACCGGGTATTCCTGATGTTTCAGTTCCTTATGCTGAACTAATCACCTTCGAGAAAAACGGTTTAACGAATTACCCAAAAGCATACAACGGAAATATTTTAAATCTTGATGTCCAACAACTTCTGAATGGAGTTGATCTGGCAGGAACAAGAGAACAGAACGAGCACAAACCCGATAAGCCGAGAGTGAAAATATTCTACTCCTATGCCCACAAGGATGAATATTTTAGGAACAAACTGGAGACGCATCTCAAAATTCTGGAACGAACCGGGGTAATCGATCAATGGCATGACCGGAATATCGAGGCCGGTGATGACTGGAAAAAAGCTATTGATGAAAACCTTGAACGCGCTGACATCATCCTGCTTCTTATAAGCGCTGATTTTATAGCCTCAGAGTATTGCTGGGAAAAAGAAATGATGCGAGCTCTCGAACGTGATAAATCTGGTGACGCAAATGTAATTCCTATAATAATCAGAGATGTAAACTGGAAAAGCGCTCCATTTGCAGGTCTTAATGCATTACCTAAAGATGGAAAAGCCGTAAAGCTTTGGGAAAATGAGGATTCAGCATGGCGGAATGTTAGTGAAGGAATTGAGCTGGTTGTCAAGAACTTTCTGAATAGTATCAGTAAAAATTTCAATGGATGAAATTTCCGCCATTGCCTAAGCAAACCGCCCCTTTTCGTAGCCAAATAAAGCATGCCCCACAGCAGAGTTATGGTGTATTAATTTATTTTTTTATCGATTCATTCACGAAGCGGAGTTTAGGGGAATGGCCCATTGAGATTCAATCATAAATTTTATCGACAAAATAAATTGATGAAGAAAATTCCGTTTATCCGATGAACAAACCCGTTTATCATCTAACCTGATTTTTCTCATGCTGCTTCAACCAAGCCCGAAACCCCTTGTCCCTCTTGAGATGATTCCTCAGAATCGCCTCAAGTACCAGCGATTCATCGACGCCTTTCGTTTTTTCCTGGGCGGCCTTCACATAGAGATCAAACTCATCCGAGACTTCCTTCCTGAGCCGGAACCTCCGGGTAACCGGTTCGCTCTGCACCTGAATATCGAGATCGATCATATTCCGAGTTATCTTTAGTTTTCGTATGGGTCAACAATCATATCCTTGTTGACGAGAATGTTCACGGTGTTGCCTGCCCTGATATTCAGTGTCGGCTGAATATCCAGGTTCTTTTTTGTGATCTGGCTTCCTGTGCTGCTGATCTCTTCGCCGACATTGGCTGCCATGCGCTGCTGGGTAGTCATGCTTGCTTCGTCGGTATAGGTTCCCTGCGATACCGTAGCTCCCATCGAGAGGAGCGAAGAGAGCACCACACC
>CAIVSG010000248.1 GCA_903908555.1 uncultured Chlorobiaceae bacterium
GGATGGAAAATCCCATCTCACTTCCAGAACGACTTCAAGACTGCGACAAGTATCGATAGCCTTCGTATCAGCAGAGGAAAGGTCAATCTCTGCATCACCCTCAGTGTTCCCGATCCCAAGTCTGTATTCCCGGTAGGAATTGACCTCGGTATTCGAAATTCGGTAGTGGCTTCCACCGCAAAGAAAACCTTGGTAATCTCCGGCAAACCTCTCCAGATCCGAAACACCCGAACACGAAAGGTTAGATCCCGGGGAGCCGGAATAACGACCAAGAAGAATGCTCATGACAAACCATCTCCGAACATACCGCTCTATCAAAGCATCTTCCATCCTGATTTCTTTCAGATGCAGGAAAAGAACGTAGGCAAAATTAAGAGCGTTCTGTGAACGCATCAATTTGGAATCAACGAATCCGGCAGATTTTATAATCATGACAAAACGCTTAAAAAGCGTCTCGTTCATGAACGTTATCACGGCTTCGCTGAGCCTCATAAAAGAGGCTTCAGCAATGGCATCTTCATACGAGCGAGTTTCAAAATTTCGACCAGAAAGAAGACTCACGAGGTCACTGAGCTTACCGCGTTTAAACTTGTAACAGAAGGCAACTCGCAGCATATCATTGTAGTCCGGATCATAGAGATCATCGTTTTCGTCCCGAATCCATTTCATTTTACTGAAGTAGTCGGTTTTGACGAACTCCTTATCGTTTTCGGATATGTGGGTATAAAACTCAGGCTTTACCGCCATGTGACAGAAGTAGTCGATAGCTTTGCGCAACACATTGCCGCCATAGGTTTCATTGGCTGCAATCTTTGACATTGCAAAATCAGCTTGGCTGAGAACAACGCCCTTAGAATTGATGCGTATGAAAATCTCGGTGACTGTCTCAATTTCCAGATCATGGTTCAACTCGATCATACCTATAGGGCGTTGCACAATAGACTTGAGCCTCTGAATATTGCGTTCCAAGGCGCTTTCGTTGGCATCAGGATTCTTTTCCTGATAATTTCGTACGAACTGCAGTGTGGAGAATTCCGGCTTGATGATTTCAGCGATATCATGCACCCATGCCTTATCTTTTTGAATTGCCGGGTTCAGCACCTCAAAGCGCTCTTCAATAGGATGAAACGCAATTTTGATAATGACTTTATTGTAGGAATCATCTATAACAGGCTGGCCAACCAAAGCAGTTGTAAGGGCCGTGACGCGTTGTTGACCATCTATCAAAACTTTCTTCCCCATTGACAGCGTTCCATCTTTAAGCCGGACATCAGGGTTTCTCCATGATATTATATATCCTACAGGGTAACCCTGATAGAGACTGTCCATGAGATCTCGAACTTTGGTGCTATCCCAGACGAATGGGCGCTGGATTTCTGGAATAGCAATCTCACCGGATTTAACCCAGTTGACTATGTTGTCAATTGTATACTGGTTGACTGAATATTTCTGCATGAAGCTTATTTGAGTTTCGGATAACTATGATTCTATTTGTTTATTTAATAGTCACTTATACAAGACACGCCTTCGAATTGTAATGCTTTCGGAACTGAATACTGCTCCCGTGCTTTTCCCTGTCAACGCCACCCCATACCATTGCTGAATATCGAGCCATAACTCGATGCCATGTTGGTTAGCGATTCCTTTCATATAAGAGTATTGCATTCTCTACTCTCTACCGGTTTTAATCGACGTTTTCTGAGCATCCCCAAGTCACCTTCAAATCTACGGAATGAAATAGCTTTTGATGATATCCAAGACTACTTTTATTTATTACTGATTTATCTCATCGTAATGCTATATTTACTGCAAGTAACCAGTGTGTTTTCAGAAAAATCATCACTCAACAGCTTTACCAGAAAACTGTATGAATCAGCACACACACGACCCACGTGAGCACATCCGAGGTATTCACCAAATTCTGATTTCCGACAAAAAGCGTATCGGATTCCTTTTTGGTGCTGGCTCCTCTTTCGCAACTGGAGTAGAAAATGTTTTTGTTCCGGCGATTAACGAAATGACGACGGTAATTGTTGATTCAATTGAGTCTCACTCACCAGAGTTTGCTGCTGCAGTAACTCAGATTCGAGCCGAAACAGAAAGCAGCGACCTTGATTTCACGATTGAATCGTTCTTGTCGACCATTGAAGCAAAACGTGCGGTTATTGGTGCTGGAACGCTGAATGGCCTTGATTCCATTGCCTTTGGTAACTTGGCCGATCTCGTTAAAGCCAATGTCGTAAAACTTGTTTCCGTTCACGAGAAGTTACCACCAGAAGGCCGGACAAAACTGGCTCATGCGCGACTTGCGAGTTGGATATCAAAGGCAAGGCGTCGCTTTCCTTCCGAAATTTTCACAACGAACTACGATTACCTTTTTGAAATCGCTCTCGAAGATTCCGGTATACCCTATTTTGATGGATTTTCCGGAAGTTATGAGCCGTTTTTTTGCCCTGAAGCAGTAGAAGATGTTGAGGCTTACCCTCATCTGGTAAAGCTTTGGAAAATGCATGGTTCACTGGGATGGACTTATCGTGAACGGGATAAAGCAGTGATTCGCAACAATAATGCAACCGCTGAATCGATTTTGATCTACCCATCGCACCTGAAATATAATACCACCAAAAAGCAGCCTTACGTCGGCCTAATTGATCGGCTTTGTGCCTTCCTTCAACAGGACGATGCTGTTCTCTTCACCTGCGGCTACTCATTCGGTGACAATCACATCAACGAGCGAATTGTTACATCACTTCGAAGAGGTGGAAATTCACATATCATAGCGATGTATTTCGACGAATCAGGGGATCAGAAAAACACCACTTTTGAACTTGCCGATGAAAAGAACAAGGTTCGAAATCTGGCCACACGAGACACGGGGGGGAAAATGTCGGTCTATGGGCGTCGCCATGCCGTGATTGGTGGAAAATTTGGAGAATGGCAACTGAAGGGTGAGCCAAATTCTGCAGAAACCATTCGAGTGAACCAGTACTTTGATGAGGATGCTGCAATGCCTTCCCAAAAATCAGGAACAGGCAAAGGAGATGAACGTTGGACTGGAAAAGGTCGTTTTCTTCTTCCCGACTTTCAGAAGCTCACTGAATTCCTGAACGACTTGTCATCTTCTGATGGCCCTGTCACCACTCCATTACCGTCATGAAGCACAATCCAACCCATATTGGCCGAGTTGAAAGTGTCAGTGGAAACTCGGTAACCATCAAAATGGTGAGTAATTATCCCTCGAATATGCCGATTGTCGATGGAACCGTTTATAGAATTGGGCAGATTGGATCCTTCCTGAAAATCCCGCTTGGGTATGCCAACCTGTATGGATTAATCACGCAAGCTGGAGTTCTGGCAATGCCCGACTCTTTGCTGGCAGCATACAAGGAGGACCCCTCAATTACTGATGGTCACCGCTGGTTGCGCATGATATTGGTCGGCGAGCAGATCGGTTCATTTTTCGAGAGAGGTGTGCTTCAGTCGCCCACTTCAGGAGATCAGGTTCATCTCGTGACCAATGAAGACCTCCGCATCGTCTATGGAGGATACAACGAACAATCATCAATTGTAATCGGCAATCAAAGCGCATCAGAAGGGCTTGCAGCGCAACTCGACATGGATAAACTTATTTCCAGGCATTGCGCCATCCTAGGTGCCACTGGCAGTGGCAAATCGAACGCAGTCAGCATCGTCATCAAAGCAATTGCCGACAAAGAATTTCCCAGTGCACGGGTGCTCATGATTGACCCGCACGGTGAATATGCTGGCTCATTGGCCGGGAGATGTCAAGTGTTTAGAGTTGGAGCAAACACTGCAATTGATGAAAATGAACTGTGCGTTGCATTCTGGGCGTTACCCTTCAAGGAGTTAATGGCGATATTTCCGGGCAAACTATCAGACCAGAACGAAGACTATATCCGAGGTAAAGTATTGGAACTCAAGCGTGCCTCAGCAGTGACCATCGGCGGACTTCGCGAAGAAGCCATCACGGCAGACAGCCCGATCCCTTTTTCGATTCATCAACTTTGGTTCGATCTTGATGATTATGAACGAATGACATTCAAATCTGATCGAACAACACAGGAAACCCTTCTTGCCAAAGGTGAACCAGCAACACTTACATCCAACCACTATCCGACTGCAGGCTTAGGAAGCAGTGCCCCCTTTTTGAACAACAAAGCAAAGGGAATCCTAGGATTTCTTGAAGGAATGCGTTCCCGACTGCTCGATCAAAGCTACAATTTTTTGTTCAGGCCTGTCGGGTATTCGCCTGCATTGAATGGATCAACACCAAATGACCTGCCTCACCTGTTCTCAACTTGGTTTGGTCATAACTTTCCAGTCTCTATATTAGACCTTTCAGCGATTCCGTCGAACATCATGCAGACCATTTCAGGCTGCATTCTGAAAATCATATACGACGCGCTCTATTGGGGGCAAAACACGCTTGTAGGCGGAAAAATGCAACCCCTGCTTATTGTTCTTGATGAAGCACATGCTTACCTTAAAGCAGGAGAAGAGTCTATTTCTTCGCGAACCGTTCAGGCGATTGCGAAAGAGGGCAGAAAATATGGAGTGGGATTACTGTTGGTAACCCAGAGGCCATCAGAATTGGATGAAACAGTGTTGAGCCAATGTGGAACCATGATAGCCCTCAGAATGACAAGCACCCGGGATAAAGGGCATGTTTCGTCAGCAATGCAGGATGAGTTACGAGAAATGACCGAGGTACTTTCCAGCCTTCGAACAGGAGAGGCAATTGTCAGTGGAGAGGCCGTTAGGATTCCTTCGCGGATTAAGTTTTTCCAGGCAGATAATGCAGTAAAGAGTTCTGATCCAATTGCCTCAAAACTTTGGGCAAACGCCAGCCCGAATGTTGCTGAGTACGAAACGAGTGTACGCAATTGGAGAAACCAATCATTCACCCAAGGAGGCAACAATGCCAATCCCTGAAATCATGCAACCGGTGGCGTCAGCGAACATCACTGCCATCGGTTACGATGCCCAAAATCAAACTGTTTATATCCAATTTCTTGACGGCTCCGAATACGCCTACAAAGGTGTTCAGCCGTATGAATTTGAGAATTTGAAAACTGCCCCGTCAGTGGGCTCATACTTTAACAGGAACTACAAAAACGTCTATCCATACGAACGAGTTTAGGCGTTTTTATTCCTTTTTTTGATTTGCACCCGCTATTCAATCGCGACAGGCGTTGTTTCCGCGTCAAAAGCCTTAGAGTCAACATCAACTACAGGCTTGCTGATTTTGAATGGTTTTTTTTCCAACAATGATAATTTCAATTTTGAAGCAATATTATCAATTACAGCTTTCACAATTTGATCAAGATGTGAATTGATACAATAATCAGCCTCAGCAATAAAATTTACTCTACCATCTGAAAGAAGTATTTCAGAGTCCTTCTTCTTTTTATTTCTATTATTTGAGTCATATACAGCTATTGAGTGTCCTCCTTTTTCTTTGACTAATTTCATACATGGAATATCTGTAAGACCATCGCCGATATAAATTATTCGAGCAAAAGGAACTTCTCTCTCATTTTCCGGAATAAATTCATTAATTCGCTTATTATCGTTATCGTCCTCTATTCCTTTATTGATCCGAAAAAGGAACTGTGTTTTGGTCGTATAGTTTACAGCAACCGCCGGCCATTTTGCCGCATCATTATTGTCGTAAATAAAAGAACATGCATATATTTTTTTAAAATTTTTCCCGATACGAGAACCTTCAATCATCTCTTTAAGGCCGGATGAAACGATATAATGCTCAATCTTTATATCATGTTTTTTTGAATAGTCACTGATCCGAGAAAACCATTCCTCAACACCGGGAAAAAACTCAACAGATTTACCGTAATTCTTAAATGCCTCTTTTGTTGTTTTGATATTTCCAACTTGAGCTTCTCCGATCATATGGTTCATATATGCCAATATAGGATCAGCATGATTCTCTTTTGCTTTTCGTTCTGATTCACACCAAAACTTTTTTGCCGCCGATGAACCAAGACCTGAAAAGAAACCATATTCCTGCATGTTTCCTGGCGATAGAGTACCATCAAAATCATAACAGATTGCTATTACCGGTTTTTTATTTGCCATTACACAGTCATTATGTTTATTCTCGATTTACACCTACTTCTTAATTGGATATTGTACTACACTTTAATCTCAATCATTCATTTTAGCCAGATGAGGCAACGTAGCCCGAATAGTGGCCTTTAATTGTTCTCCTGCCTTTGAAAGATCAGCTTCATCCCATAATACTGTCAGATGATGATTTGTATCGAAATGTGTTTTTTGTGATTCGAATTTTTGTTTTTCACAGGTGTAAATTACTGGCTTTCCCAATCCTTCTGCATATCCAGCCTCCCAATATGCTCCATTATTATCATGACTTAAATCAGCTATGAGAAAATCTGAAGCTTGAATCTCAACTCTTATTCTGTTATCAACAAGACCAGTATAACTGAGTTCATTAAGAGCGAAAAGGTCAAATCCAGCCTGTTTTGCAAAAGGTTTAAATACGTCTTTAAAAATTGTGTCGAGTTTGGTGTCACCAAACTGCATAGCCATGAAAGCTTTTCGATATTTTCCAGAGCCCTCACGGAGATTTTCATAATGCTCCCAACCTTTAAACGATAATGTAACATTACCCTCACCATGTGAGCCCAATGTGTTGTCTAAATTCCCAGTAACCAATTCCTCGTCAAATAGATGATTGACAACCAGTTCAAATCCAGCAGGCGTTTTTGCTCCTATGATACCCATATGAGTAAGAGGCTCAACTCGGATGTTTTCACCAGGTCCCGGGATATTTTCGCCAATCCATCGAACAAGAAGATCAGCTTGCTCCCTTGGTCGAGGAAGATTTTGCCCAATTACAGCTTCAATTGTTGACATGGAAAATTCTGCTACCGAATTATTTTCTTGTGCTCTTCTAAGAGCGTGAGATATTTTCGCTGCCGCATCATTTTTCAAAAGAATTGGAGGCAAATCATCAACGACTTCATCCGAGAGTACAAATACTCCACAACGAGGGCAAGAGAATTGATTCCGGTTTGCAGCAGGAACACTTGGTCTTGTAAGTGAGCTTTTACATACAGGGCATAGTTGACTCATAATTACCTTATAAATTTCTTTTTTATCAGATTCATCTCACGATATACGACATCACCCAATTCATCGTTGGCCTTGTTAACATGGATGCGTCTGTTCCTAGCTTGTTGTCAGTCAATTCGGAAAGAAGTTTGTTGAGGTAGTCGAGAACGTTCGGGAACCGCACGATCGCCTTCGCATAATTCATAACCTTTCACATAAAAGAAGGTATATGCTGATAATAGCAATAAACCCAGTAATCACTATATCGTAATAAAAACGCCGTATAACATCTTTATAGCCTAATACAAGCCCAACATACAAGTGGTTATTTAGAGTTATTTGACCTACAGATTTCGTTTGCTCTCTTATCATATTTTTTTCCTGATATCTTATCATATCTGGGTTTTGATGAAGCTCAACCTCATTCATCAATAAACTTAATGCTCTCTTATCCGAATAAGCATAAACAAAATAAGATATTAGGTTATACACTATCGCTCCAACAAGAATGAGTAATAAGTTTTGAGTATCTTTAATGATTATTTTTATTCCTAGTGCACTGATTTCGGTTGGTGCTATTTTAGCAAACGCAATAGTTATCCCAAGAACACTAAGCAGCAAAAGATTTTTTTTTGTCTTTCTGGTTGTTACTGAAAGAGGGTCTTGAAGGCTCTGATAAAGCTTTGCATTTATTTCACCATATAGTTGATTCATTAATAAATAAGTTTTTATGGTAAGGATCTTTTCAAAAAAACGGACTCAAAATAAAGCTAATTTATTCAGAAAATGCTTTTTCCAATCTGACTTATGGAGAAAGCCGTGCTTAATATCGACATAGATGCCTTCAATTATTGAAATAATCAGTGCTCTTTATTGGGTTTCAGCACTCATAACTTGAATTAAAATTCATATTCTCACAAACAAAAAACAACTCTAGATCTTATTGAATTAGCAAAACAAGATAATCAGAGCCTAGCAGATTAATTTATATAGCATAAACCAAGAACCTTTCCTGATGGAGTAATACTTAAATCTCCTCTCATCTTAACAGTGCGATATTTTTCCTTTTCCCCCTCTCCATATACATCATTTCTCAATCTCGCAGTAATTTCAACAGATTCAACTTGACTTTTTTTCTTATAACTATTAATAATTTCAAACTTTTGATCAATTAGCATATCAAAAATATCATACATCATACCATAAAAATAATACTGCCCGTTCGTCAATTCAATCACTTCACCAAATCCAAAATCACCAGCAGTTGACTTTGAATTCATAGCTGAAAAAGGTGCATTCACTTTCTCATTATTAACACCAAACAATGCAAGTCCATCTAAATACTTATAATCAAATGAATAGGATATATCTCTAATTTTATTTGTAAGTCCTGAAAGGACGCTAAATCTCCCCAACGTCCTTAACTCTCTGTAATAATAAGAAAGTCTTGCTAGCAATCGATATTTTTCGGGAGACATGTCGTATTTATCCCCTTCAGGGTCAAGTATCCTACATATCGGCATTTCCCCACATACATCAGAAACAGAAACAATTACTCCGATACGAGAACTCTTGAAATTTGTCCTTTTTGCTTTTTCTATCTTTTTTTGTTCTATTTCTCCAGCTCGCCCAGAAACCTCAGATTTCCTATTTATATTTTTTACCACAGCCCCTTTAACTTCAACTTCAATAAACTCTTTACCATTTGATGCTATCTCAAAATCAAGGTCTTTTTTATTAGATACAGGAATTTTCTCCCAATCAGCTTCCGTCAGATCATACAATTTGCTGACAAGCGACAATCCACCGCCAATGCCTATTGATTCCGTAAGATGACTATCTCTATCGTCTGCTTGACCAAAAGCAGAACATATTAACCCATCATTAGTAGAAAAATACTCTTTAAAATTTGACAACCTATTGTGAATCTTTGATTTTAATTCTTGATATGTTCGCCAACCTTCATATCTTTTCTGTTCACGAAACAATGCATAACAATGAAATTCTTCTTCAGGAACAGTAAAACCGTTTGTAACTATTTTTTCAATTGCATCATAACACGAATAGCGTTCAAGTAAACGCTTATGTTCCTCATTATAATATTCGGCCCTAAAACGGTACATAGTCAAAACAGTTTTTATTTACAACAATACGCTGAACTATAGTTCAAACCCTATTTGTCCATTTATTTCTGTTTCACAGTCTCTTGCTTTCTCCGTTCTCTTTCCTTTCTTCTCCCATAATCCTTCCGCCACTTCCCGCTCGTGAATCTCGTGATTCAGCTCAAGTAGCCGCTTGAGTATTTCGCGACGAGCGTCGGGGTGGATGGTGTAACGGACTCGGTCGTTTTCGGGGAGGTATTCGACTTCATAGAAGTCGTTGTGGAGGTTGATGTCTGACCATCCGTATGCTTCGAGGACGGCGTTGTCCATCTGGACATGGAGGTCGCGAAGTTTCAGGATGCCGGTAACGGCTTCGTTGAAGGGGATTGTGCTGGGTGTTTTTGCGAGGTGTTTGCGTAGGTGTGCAGCATCTTTTCCAAGAAGTTTCTGAAAGGCTTTCTCATCATCAAGCTGTTCTTCTTCAGGTGTTACCTGCCGCAGCAGTCGGGCATGGAAAAGATTATAGGTTTTGGTGAGGCCAAGTTGTATCGTAAGCATCAATTGCTTGCGATGTTCGTGATAGATCTCTCCTAAATTTGTTAATCTAAAAACATTGCTATTCTCAAGAAACTCCAAAAATGGGTAGTTATTTATAATATCAGATGGGGCGTATATCAAATCAGATTTTAATGTAGTTCCATATTTCCATGCCCATGCAGAATGGATATTAGAATGGAGTACAGCAAAGAAAACAAAACTATCACTAGGAAAAACAGTAAGATTTGCACTAAAAACATAATGCGCCGATATCCTTGCAAATGCCAAAGTTTTACTTGTTCTTGCTGCTGCAAGAACAAATTCATTTCCTTTAATTTTTTCGTATAAGCTTACTGCTTTCTCAGCAAATTGCCACCAATTATCTCTATAAATTTTACGTTTTACCTTGTCTCTTTCTGGCTTTACCTTGTTTTTAACTAACTCAAAGCAATCTTGATATTTACTGGCAGCCTCGTAATCTAAATTCTTAAAATCAATTACAAACCTTTTAGCGGTCTGATTTACTGTGCTATTCAAATCGCCGCCATTCATGTACGGCTTAATAATTAAATTATTCTGTTCTACTTGTAAATAATTATTAGCCTCTTCTTTTGTCAAAACAAACCCTTCACCACTCAGAACTGAACCGCAATAAGCAAGTTCAAGATTTTTATTCAGGGTATACGGTGCTAGATCATTAGAATCTTCAAAATATATTGATATGAATTTAACCGATTTATTATTTAGAATACGTGCACTTAGCCAACGACCTTTGTGCAACGATAATAATGTAATCTTAACATTTGCTTTCCCTGGCCATGATATGTTATCCGCAACATAAACTATTTCTGCTCGATTATTTAATAGAAACTCAAGCCCACCCCTTCTTGAATCTCCCTGAGAAATAGTATTCGTAGTTATAATGGATAAAAATCCTTTTTCTTTTTGAAGATCATATATTCTTCTTATAAAGTATACAACAAAATCCAACCCTCCCTCTGATGGAGAAAAGTAATATTTAATTGCATTTAAATATTGATCTCCAAAATAGCCGGAAATTCTTTTCCCGCCCAAATACGGCGGGTTACCAAGAATCACATCAAAGCCATTGATTGTATGGTCATCACCCATTGATTTGGATGCAAATACCTCCGGAAATTCCAGAAACCAGTGAAAAAAGTGGTGAGATGAAGACTGGTTAAAAACATCAACTTCAAGGGCGAATGGAACAGCCTGTCCACCTCTGAGGTAACTGAAGTATGCTTTGTCGGTCACGATAGACTCTCTATGCTCATGTGTCTTTGGTACAAAAAACTGCATGACCTGCATGTCGGCAAGGAGCTTTAGAGTATGGAGCGCTTTGCCATGCTGAAGATTGCGATAGGCTTTCGCTTTGGCCTCAATCTCTTCTGGTGTGTGTTCGGGTAAAGCATTGAAGGTTTGCAACTGAATCATCAATTGCTCCATTTTATGCATCACATCGTGGTTTGCACCGAGCATCAACTGCAACCCTAACGAACCGGTTTCAGCTTCGCGCTGTTTGCGCTCTGCCTTGTTGCGTTTGGCCATTGCAGAGGCAATCAGTTTATCGTCACCCGGAAGCGCCTTGAAGGCTTCGTCGGCTATTCCTTTGTAGAGCTCTTCCTGATGAGCAAGGCCGACAATGGCGTCACCGCATTTGATGTGGTGGTCGAGGAAGTTGAGCGGTTCGCCCGGGTTATGCGCTTCAAGCCAGAGCGCTACTTTGCAGAGGTCTACCGCGAGAGGGTTTTTATCGACCCCGTAGATGCAGATACGGATGACGTCGCGCAAAGCGTGGCGCAGGGCGGTTGGTGAGGGTTGATCTTCGTTGGTTCTTACCCTTGCCAGTTCGATGGCTATCTTTCGGGCGGCAGAGAGGAGGATGTGCCCGCTGCCGCATGCGACGTCGCAAACCTTTATGGAGAGAAGCGCTTGTTCGGGATTTGGTGCCGTGAGTTTCTCTTCGATGACATAGTCGAGAGAGTACTTTATGAGCGGCTTGACCAGTTCTTCTGGGGTGTAGTGGGCGCCTGATTCCCCTCGTTTTTTACCCTCTTTGAAGGTAAACTGCGTTTTGCCGTTGATCTCTCTGAATTCGGCATCGTATTCAAGCAACCCTTCATAGACCGAGCCAAACTCTTCGACGTCGAGGTCTGAGTAGTTGACCCGAACTTGTTGCTTTTGTTCGTTTTCGAAAAAGGTGAGGCGGCGGATCACTTTCAGGAGTGATTCGTTACTGAGGGAGAGTGTTGGCAGTTTACCGAGAGCAATTGAACTGAATATACCGGAGCCGAGAGGCTTGATCCCAAGCCTTTCTCCGTAAAAGCCATCTTCGAAGAGACGGAAGGTGGCTTTCAGTCCCTGCCAGAGATCATGCTTGCGACCATCAACAGAGTGCAGCTTCGCTGCCAGTTTTCGCAAACGCTCAATGCTATAATAGTCGTAATAGAGTTTGCGTTGACGCTGAAGCTCCTCATCCTTTGTTTCCGCATAGACGAGGTTGCGCTCTTCAATAACAATGAGAAAGAGAATGCGGTAGATCAGCTGAAGTTGTTCTCCATAAAAGTCAGCTGGTTTCATAATGCCTTGGGCTATCTCTTGCCTGAGGTCATCATTGCGAGGGTGACTGAGAAAACCGTTGGCAAGGTCGAGGATGGATTGTTCAACTGCTTTACTGAGGTTTGCCCGAATGCGTGAGCCGGTTGCAAGCGATTGCTGGTGGTAGTATTCAATCGGGGAGTTCTCTGTTTCATCAGGATTTTTCGGCATCCTTGTAGCATGGAGCAATCGGAAGAGGATGGCGAAATCTGCATAAAGCTCCTCTTCCATCATTTTCTCGAGGTTGAACTCAAGATAGCTCAGCCTTACCAGGCGGGTTGCATCCCTCAGCAGGCGAAGGTAACGGCCGTTCGTAACGAGAGCATAGGTGTGCTCGGTATTGTTCAGGTACTCCTGAACCAGTGCATGAGGCCCGAGACGAGGCCCGCCCGATTCCCTGCGCCGGTCAAGATCGTCGTTCAGTCCCATGATGTGAATGGGAAAGCTGTGCAGGTTTGCCGCAACATGGCTTATGGCATAGCTCTTCCCGGTATCGGGTTGGACGAAAGCCTGAGCTTTTTCAACGTCGTAGCCCAGAATACGAAGCAGCGGGATCATCCATGAGTTACGGGTTTCACTGGCTCCACTGTCGCTTTGATTGAGTCGCGCAGCACGAAGTGTGAAGGCTGTATAGTGGGCTTTTGCAGCACTCCACGCTACACCGATTTCATCACGGACAGCAGTTTTCCTATCGAGGGCGAAATCCCCCGGGGTCTGAAACTTTTCATCATCGTTCCTGATCTTGTTGATGATCTCGGATGAGATGATGTTGCCCTGTATGGTAATGCTGCTGAAAGCCATCTGGTTAACTTTTTTCTTTTATGCTGATTCAGCTGCTCTTAAAAAAGAGTTTGGGGAACCGGGTTAAGCACATAAACGCCAATGATATCCGGCGGTAGTACCGGATGAACAGCTTCATAGCGCTTGCCTCCAACCAGATCCTTGAACCTTCCATGTGCCTCAACAAGGTGTTCTGCCCTTTTTTCGGCTTCGGCTTTGAACTGTTCAGTTTTCGCATGAAAAACCTGCTGTTCATTTTCAAAAATGGTCTCCTGCATTTCGATTGGGAGGTTTGCTTTCGAGGTGGCTTCAATCAGCAGCCTTTTAGCTTCTTCAGGTGCAAGCACTCCTTTATCTTGATCGCTGCCTTGGTATCCCCAGAGTGACATCTCTTCTGAAATAACCTCCATTTTCCCGCTGACCTCTCTTATGACATTGCGTACACGGAACTGAACAAGGGTTGTTTTAATCGATACACTATCGGTTTGAATGACCGAAGCTCTTGCAACCCGTTTATACCCTGGTCTCGGTTCAAAGGCAAGAGAGAGAATGAACTGGCTCAATTGTTCAACGAAAAGATGGTTTCTGCCGATATAGCCATACCCGGCTGGAGTGGGTGATGCAAAGCTGACTCTCGCGGGTTTTGATGCAAAAGAAGCAAAATGGATTTTCAGATGCTCAGGCAAATTGGTAAGCGTCAGCAGGTATCCGGTTTTATCTCGTTGAACCGAACCGCCAAGATGCACTACCGCTGCAAGAACAAAGGTTTCCACCGACTGAGGGTTACCGATGGCCTCATCAATCTCATCAAGGCTCTGGTTGATTGCCTCACGGTCAATACTTTCATGGGCAAAGATCGAACGAAGATTTTCAGCTTTTTTTCTGGCGACTTCAAGTTCGTTGGTAAACAACTCATCGGCAAAGAGAGTAATCTGCCTGCCATCCTCAGCTTTTGTATCGGTTTCGAGCAAGACATCCTTGATAACCGCATCCATGATGGAGGTTGAATCCTCACCAAGAGAGATACTGACACCGGTAGTTTTCTGGATATCCCGGACTTTGCGGATGAGGATTTTCAGAACAATGCGGTCAATAGGGTTGTCATCACCCCAGAGCAAAAGAGTTTTGACCAGCTTCGACTCCTGGCCAAACCGGTCAACTCGACCCTCCCTCTGTTCAATGCGGTTGGGGTTCCAGGGCAGATCGTAATGAAGCACAGCGGTAAAGAGCTGCTGCAGGTTAATGCCTTCACTCAGGCAATCAGTTGCAACCATTACTCGTTGCGCAGAACCGCCCATGAGGTTGATTTTTTCCCTGCGTTGTTCATCGGCAAGTTCAGAAGTAACAACCTGAATATCAACTGATTCCGGCAGGGCACTTTTCAGTAACGAACCGATATAGTTCGCTGTGGCAATGTATCGGCAAAACACGATAGGGTTAAAGCCTTCATTGAGCCAGATTTTAATAAACTCGATAGCCCGCTTTGCTTTCCAGTCGTGCTCAATGCCGGACAATCGTTCAGCTTTGCTGCAAAGCAGTGAGAGTGCAGCTATTTCATTGTTGCTCAGCTCTGCGTTATCAAGAAGCTCAGTATTGCCTGTATCGTTCTCATCACTGAGTGATTCAATGAGAGGATTTCGCTCCTGTTGCCCGAATATATCGCGCTCATCCTGTTCAAGCTTTCTCTGCTGCCGGTTTTGCAGCATTTCTATTGCCGCGGCAGGGCTCGACATCACTCCTCGGAGCAATGCCAGCGCAGCCCAATACCGGATTCTCGACGAGCGATGCTTTGAACCCTCTTTGCTTATTCCTCGGGCAAATTCAAGAATATCGCGGTAGAACTGCTCATAACGCTCCGAAAGCTTATAGGCGATCTCTTTGGGATCCCGCTCTGGAAAAGGGGTCTCTTCATTGCCGTTGGTGCGGTGCCATCTGACAATATTTTCACGCTTTCGCTGTATGAAGTGGCGGGCTATCTTCCGTCGTTTTGTCTGGTCAATCTGATCAAGAGCGAACGACTCAAACTCCCTGCTCAAGAGACCGAGAATCGATTGAAACTCCACATCCTTTCCGCTGTGGGGTGTTGCCGTAAGCAATACAAGATGCTGTGACTCTTTTTTTGCGATCTCATGCAGAAGCCTGTAGCGTTGCTGCTGGGAATTTGATGTTGCACCGGCAGGTTTTGCACAGGTGTGCACTTCATCAACAATGACAAGTTCAGGGCAGTCATTGAGAAAAATCCGCATCCGGGTATCTGACTTGACGTAGTCGATTGATATCACCTGATAGGGAATATGGTGAAATACAGACCTATCGTCGGGCAGTTTGCGATCGAGGCTTGCAGCTGTGCTGGTACGAATGATTTCAGCTTCGATATCAAGCTTGTCTTTCATCTCCTGCTGCCATTGTTCGCAGAGATGCGGCAGGCAGATCACGGCAAAACGTTTGATTTCACCCCGTTCCATCATCTCCCTGATAATCATCAAGGCTTCGATGGTTTTGCCTATACCGACGTCGTCAGCTATCAGCAACCTGACCGTATCCTGCTTGAGAGCCATGACAAGCGGGACAATCTGATACGATCGGGGCCTGAATCCCAGTTTTCCCATACAACGGAAAGGGCCGCTGGCATTCCGAAATAACAGCCTGGTTGCATCAAACAGCATCTTTGCTGACTGGAAATCGTCAAGATCGTCTATCTCTGGAGGCGGGAAAGTTGCATCAGCGATATCGTCACCTGGTATTTGAAGTGGCAGGTAAACTCCTGTAATTTCATCATCGGATCCACCCATAGGTTTCAGCATGATCAACTCTTTATCGGCAGATGGAAGGACAATCCATTCCCGGTCGCGATAGGTTACCAGTTTGCCGGGTTTATATTCGGTCACATTCATATCAGCGTATTTTTCTGAAAATGTCTTTCCGCCGCTCAATAAGTAATTCGAGCGATTCCCTGTAATGCCATTCAATCACATCATAACCGGCGTCCCTGCAAGTCTGGCGTTTGCGCAGGTCATCTTCCTTGATACTTTGCCTGTCGTGTACCGACCCATCACAAAAAACCAGAGTGAAGCCTATCGCTGTCTTGTAGACAAAATCAGCACTGACATAGCATTTCGGCACATTGAATTGTGCCTTGTCTGGTAAGGCAATACCATTTTTATAAAGATATTCTATGAAAGGCTTTTCTGTTGACGAATTGAGGTCGTAATTATCAAACAGATATTGGTATTGCTCATCCAGTGATTTACCTCCCTGTTGAGGGTCTATAGTGCACTCCATCAATCGTTCCAGCGCATCTTTTATGGCAAACCGATCCAATTGTTCATGGTAGCGCTGATTGTAATAAGAGAGCAGGTCATCATAGGATGCTTTGGGAAGTTCAGGACGACAATCCGTATGGGTTTCAGGATTAAAATGCATTGCCGTGTATGCTTCCAGAAAAAGATGCTTGAGATCAGGGGGACTGGCGATAAGCTGTGACAGAATACCAAGGCTGCCCTCTGAGGCTTCATACACAAGAATGTTCTTTTCTTCACCTTTACCCATAATCCAGACACCGATCTCTCCTTCTTCAATCTGAAACTTCCGCTCAAGCGCCCGTTTCAGCGCAAAAGAAAGGGAAACCACACCCTCTTTATCGAGCCCAAGTTCTTTGATCGGCTGGATGTAGAGAATATCAGCCGTATCGGTAGTATAGAGGCGGACATTCATAACCGGGTCTTCCGGATCGGGCTTTTCAAGTTCTTTTGCTCGTTTCCATCTGCCGGACTTTTTGCCGATGGCAAATCCATCATCTTTATTTTTCGAAATCTTCCAGCGTTTATTGATCTGAATCAATCGGGCGGCCTGATCATAGATAACCTGTAAAAGCGGTTGTCCTCCATCCGTGATGGGCACCTGTTTTGTTCCTGCTATTCCTTTGGCAAATGAGAAGTACTGCTCAATATCGAAGCCGGTTGAGGTTCGCTCCTCCTCTTCACATGAAATTCGTTCCTGTGGGCGGGCTTCAGACTCTCCAAGTTCAAGCAGGTTATTGTAAATAGTTACGTTATCCTGTCCTTTAAGCTCTTCGTGCGTAATTGGATCATTGTTCACTCCTTTGCCATCATTGTCCAGCAAAGCGTATCCCGTCCGGTTGGAAATCTTGATTGCATGCTGGTTGACATCGGCTTGCATTACCTGCATTCTCGTAATGCGGTACTTGCCACCGTTATGGTAAATAAGATTGTTAGGCCCGAACTCTTTTAAGGCAACAAAGCGAGGGCGTGAAATAAATTCACCCTTGTCCATATGCCGATAACCAAGGAAAGTACGGATAGGAAGGCGGGTAAAGTTATACCCCGGCAGAAACCCTTCAGCCGCAAGATAGCGGAATATGTAAAACTCCGAATCATTACCGTAGGCTCTCTTGTTATCATTCAGCAATAAAGAACGTTGACGCATGCCGACATTTTCATCACGCTTGGCCTCATGTTTTTTAGGGTTGTCAGAGCTGACAGACGGGTCATCCAAAACAGCACGAGATATACCTATTAAATGATTAGCCCCCCGGTAAAGCTCCCGCCATCTGTTGAAGCTTTCATCAAACTGCGTTAAAAAACTTCGTGCATGAGTGGTGAACCAATCATCTGAATACCAGTAGGATTCTTCTATTCCTGCAATTTCCGAGATAAACTGCCTGAAATTAAGAGCCCACTCAGCAGCATACGCATCAAGCTGCTGGTGTATATGAAGTGCTACTTCCACTTTTATTGGGAGTGTGGGTTGTTCTCTTACATCGAGGACATCATCAACGGAAGAGCGCATATCTTTCAATCCGAGTTCCATAAGGATGTATGCATTGAAATGGGAACGGACGAGCTCTTCGTTGGTCAAATCTATGTTCGGTGGTACAACCGAGCCGGATACCATTTTTGTGCTCTCTTTAAAATAGTTCCGGTCATGTGGTGAGCCATTTGAGCAATAGGTAAAAATGAGCGCTGCCTGCCCGCTTCTGCCTGCCCGTCCGCTGCGCTGGGCGTAGTTGGCTGGGTTTGGAGGGACGTTGCGCATATGAACGACATTAAGCTCTCGGATATCAATACCAAGCTCCATGGTTGGCGAACAGAACAATGCCGCAATTTCACCTTTCCTGAAACCATTTTCCCTCTCAATACGATCGGTATGGTTTAACTGACCGGTATGTTCCCTGCCTGTCAATGTTCGACCAAATGAGCTGAAATCCTGCTGATAAAATTTCTTGAAGAAGTCATTCGGTTTCTGCTGAATTGCGCCAAGATAACTTTGAGTGCGGACTTCATCAGGCAGAGTATCCCGACCATTGCCAAGTTCCCAGTAGATACTGTCGATTCGCAGACGAAACCCGACGCAATCACCTTTAGTGCCGTGGACCTTTTCAGATCGAAGAAAATGCCCACGTTCCAGCAGCAGACAGATCGCCTCAATAGCATCAGAGAGGTCTGAGCCATGGAGTGAACCAATCGATTTTCTGCTTGAGTATCTTCTGATATACTTGCCAAGGTTACTCTGTGGGCCAACGCTGGCCGTATACATCCTGAAATTGGTTTCTCCAACGGAACGGGGAAGAAGAATATAGGGGGTATCTATTTTTTCATCCTGTTCGAGCGACCAGAGCTTGTTGTCATCAAGGCGGTTTTTAAGACGCTCTTCGGTTTCAATCCTTTTGTCAGTGAGTTTGTAATATTCAAATGCATAGGAGGTTCTGAAAAAATTGAGAACCTGAAGCAGAATATCATACCTCTCCGTAGCGTGAAGTCCATCAAAGAAAGGAATGGTTTCAAAAAATTGATTCTGTTCCGAAAAATCCCGCAAGCGGCGATAGCCGATGTTCAGCAATGCGCACTGTTCAAGATTGGGAGTATTGTATCTCCACCCTCTTTTCAGGTCGTAGAGAATCCGGATAAGGAGATAGTCTTTTATAGCCTTTTCGTTTTCCGGATCAGGCCATCCGGGATCGGAAGAGGGGATTCTTGCATACTCCTCTTCCGGGAGCTTCAGCTTCCTGAAAACCTCATCACTGATAGTGTCAATGGTCAGCCTGTTTTCTGGAGCTGCTTTAAGGGCATGGTAAATTGCAGAGCGCATCATACCGAGCATCATAAAGTCATTAAAATGACCTGCTTGGAGCGATGCATCCTGCCTGTTGTCTGTAAAACTTAAGAGCTTCTGACTTTCAGCCGCAACCCGCTCTCCTTGAAGGGCTTTGATAATGCTGAAAGAAATAATCGTTGTTGCCGTACTTCTTCCTTCATTGCCAATCCTCATCAACTTGGTGTTCTCGTTTGTTTTGGCATCAAAAACAACTCCAGAGGTTGGGTCAATCAATAAACGGGCTGGAACATACCAGCCGGATAGGGGTAGAGCATCCTCGGAGGAAAAAGTGCCATCAGCATCAAACCCCACTTGCTGAGGAAGCTGGTGTTCATAATAGTTGAGTAAGGATTTCCCTGATTTATTGATGTTAAACCAGCTTTCCGGCAACAGTTCAATACGCTCTTCACTCCATAGTTCATAGCCATCTTCAGGAATAATCAGATATCCGGCAGAAAAATCACTTTCCGTCAGCAACCTTTTCGGCATCCCTGTTTTCTTATCTCCCTTAAGGTCATCTCTAACTATTCTTTCCGGGAGGTCATCAGGGTTTCTTGGCAGAAATTTTCCGCTCTCCTTGCGGACACAGATAAATTCGTACCCGGAATAGCGGCTGAAAACAACTGGAAACAATGGCTTGTCCTGCCCGCTTTTCCGAATGTAACGATTGGTTTCAAGCGTTATATCCCGCTCATCCCTCCCATCGAGGGTAACATATACATTGCCGGTTTGGGCAATAAACTGGTGGATTTTAAAGGGAAGATATGTCTCTGGTCTCTTAAGATTATCTGTATTGTGTGCATTAAGCTGCTCCATCCATTCAAGAAATCGGAAAATGGATTGCCTGCAGTTTTCAAAAGAGTCCTGCGAGTCCTCCTGGAGTTTTTCAGCAATCTGCTGTAACGTCTGCGGATCTTCTCTCTCAATATGATCGTCCGGGTATCGCTTCAAAGCAACCCTGTTTTCAAGCCAGATTGCAAGGGGGTTACTGAAAAAAGATTCCGGCGTCAATGATGACTGTAATGGCTGGGAAATAGCCTCCTGCAGATCAAAGCCTTTTGGTATGGTACCTTTATAATTGGTGCATGACCGTAGTTTTTCATTAACGATCTGGTCAGATGTAAAGGGTTGACCAAATATCTTTTCAGCAACTCGAGCGATCGCCTTTTTTTTATCCTCAGGGGAGCCTTTACTGGCAAGTGTGGCTGAGGTACCTATGAACACAAGCGGAGTGGTTGCGATTTTACTGATCCTGCGAATAAGCATTGAAACATCTGACCCCTGGCGGCCTCGATAGGTATGTAACTCATCAAAGACAAGGTATTCCAGGTTTTTTTTCAAGCTCTCCCGAAGCCATCTCTCACTATTCCTGGTCATGATGAGCTCAAGCATCATGTAGTTAGTGAGAATGATTGAGGGTGGATCATCCTTTAATCTGGCACGAGCCTCTTCATTTTCCTGTCCGGTATATTTTGCATAAGAGATAGGAAACCGATGCTGTGTTTTTGTTTTAAGGATGGCAATAATTTCATCCAGACTTTTTCCTGTTTCATCGATAACAACTTCTTCAGGCAATGATGACTTCAGGTAATTGATCTCATATTTTTTTATCTCCTCTTCCTGCGAATTAATCAAGGCATTCATCGGATAAACAATGATCGCCTTTATACCTTGAGAAGCGCCATTTTTCAGGATTTTGTTAAAAATTGTCGCAAGATAGGTCAATGATTTTCCTGAACCCGTCCCCGACGTCACAACAAAACTTTTGCCATTAACCCCTTTCTTGATGGCCTCGACCTGATGAAAATAGAGGTTATACGAACCGAAAATCTTTTTCAGATCCTCATGGATCGGCTCTTTGATCTGAAGCTCCTGAAGAGATTCGCCAAGATCAAACGATGGATTAAACTGAAGAAGAGGTTCCGGTAAAAAAATCCCCTGATCAAAAGCATCCTTTACTTTCTCTTTTATGCGGACATCCTTGATATTGGTGAAGCTGTTGAGATAGTTTTTGTAATCCTCAACGATAGCCTTATGAACTTTGAATGCCTGCATCAGTTTGGAAAAGGATGAGTGTTGACTCCTTAAAAAGAAGTTCTAAGGTATAATGATACTCCGTAGTTTCAGACTACCATCAGTTTGTTATTTACTAAATATTCACATCACATCAAATAAAAGAAATAAAACAGGTTAGATGAAAATCCCCAAGCTTTTTTTCTGAAATATAGCAGTGTCGGGAGGACATAAACTGTCTGAGGTATGAAAATCTTTATCTTTTTAGAGACCAGTAAAACGATTTTGGTGTCTCAAGAAACCTTCGTTTAATGCGACAGCAAATAATGGCTTAGGTACCGCCTTAGAATCATGGTTCTCCAGCCAAGAGATTGAGGAACAGAAAGATGGATCAGTTATTCTGAAAATGAGAGTCGGGGCATTGGACGCAGTCATGCATTGGGTTCTGCGGTATGGCAGAGAGGTCGAAGTATTGGAGCCTTTAGAATTGCGGAAAATGATTAAAGAAGAACTGAAAATGACCAAGAGGGTTTATAAAAACAAAATATAACCACGAGTGCTACCGAGCATAACTTACAGGCGCTGAACTTTTTTGGCCAATAGTAGAGATTTCCGGCGCTCCACTCTGTCTTTCGGGTTCCATTTGCGTAGCATTGCTTTCGCTCAGTCAATGCATCAGCCTGGATTCGCAGCCCCTTTTTTATAGGTGTCCGATTCGTCCGGTTTTGAAGGATTTAGTGCGTGTTTCCTGTGTCGCCTATTGGAGGGTACTGTTCAGGTGCCAGTTATACGGGGTGAAGCGGACGCGGATGGTGGAGAGATTCTCTTCAATCCACTCTTTTTTTTCAGGCGAGAGGTATGGAAGTAGAGAACGGATGGTGTCGTGAGTGCTGCTTCCAAAATCACTCTTGTACCAACTGAAGATTGATGATATCCATAGCGTACCGGTTTGACGGTCAATCTCCATGCCTTGCCGGTTCATAAAGCTTCTGGCAGCAATATCAAGTTGCCGGTTGATGATCGCCGCATCATAAAATTCAACAGGAGGACAGGATGAGGCGGCACAGACAAGAGCAAAATGAATTCGGCAGTCGAATGCCCCGACAATGAAACGCCTGCGAGGATCCGCCTCGGAAAAAGGGTTGAAAGGAAAAAACGGATGTGGACGGTTTCGCCTCAGGATACCATGTTCAATGTCATCCGGAGTAAAAACAAACCCTCCGATATTGTAGCTTATGCGGCCAAAAAAATTGGTGATATCAAGTACTGAGCCGCGAATATCGAATTCAATCACTCCGTGAATGGTAAGGATATTATAAATGTTGATCCAGAACGCTTTTTTTTCATCATCAGTTTGAAGCGTTTCAGGGTTGAAGTTGTTCAGCGATTCGGCAAGCTTAAGGTACCGGCTGAACCCTTCGGATTGTTTCATTGACTCGTAATTGACGGTACCTTTCTCCACATTGAAAAATCCTCCCTGCAGGAGGCTGAGTGTTTTCTTTAACTCGGCGCCAATGGCTTTAGTCGTTTCCGGGGCATTGTGTTCGCTTTTGTTCAGCGTTATCTGGAGAGGAATAAGATTTCGCAGCCAGTTCGAGAGTGATGGCTCTTTTTTTGTCTTAGCCGGGCGGAGCCTGGCAGCAAGAATTGCTGATACTGCATTGACATAGCCGATATGGCTGAAAGCCTGAGGAAAATTTCCAAGCATTTCAAGGCTGTCGCTGTTAAATTCTTCCGAAAAAAGTCCGAGGTGATTTGATGCTGTTAGCGTCCTGTTCAGGAGAAAAAGAGCCTCCTCACTTTTTCCCGACAGTGCCAGACACTCCACCAGCCAGAAATTACAAAGCACAAAGCCTCCCTCCTCGCCTTTAAGACCATCATCAGCCTTGTAGCGAAGCAGAAATCCCCGATGCATCAACTGCTTTTCACAGGCCTCGATTGTACCCCGTATTCTTGAATCATCAGCAGCAAGAAATCCATTGAGCGGCAGCAGCAAAAGGCTCGCATCGAGCTCGCATGACCCGTATTTCTGGACAAAACTGTTCAGTTTTTCATCAAACCCTTTTGCAAGAATATCCTCCTTGATCCGGTCACGTTCTTCCAACCAGAGCTCAAGAGGAGCTTCAAACCCAAAACGTCGTGCAATTGAGATTCCTCTATCCAAAGCAACCCAGCACATAACTTTTGAATAGACAAAATGATGAGGCCCATTACGTACCTCCCAGATGCCATCATCAGGTTTTTGCCAGTTTTCTATAGCCAGAGTGCAAATCCCCCTTAAAAACGGCCAGATCTCCTCATCAATTTTCCCCGCATAATCGGAAAGTCTGAGTGCTGAATCCATCACTTCGCCATAGACATCCCACTGGTTCTGCCGATGCGCTTCGTTGCCTATTCTTACCGGACGTGAATTTCGATATCCTTTAAGATGACCAAGTTCCACTTCCTCAAGTCGTTCATTGCCCTGCAGGGTATACATGATCTGGAGGTTGCTGCTTCCATATTTCCGATAGGTGGCATTCAGCCATCGCAGATAATTGTCAGCTTCATTGACGTGACCGACAGCAAAGAGGGCTTTAAGAGTAAACGCAGCATCTCTCAGCCAGCTGAACCGGTAATCCCAGTTTCTTTCGCCGCCCAGGGTTTCCGGAATAGAGGTTGTTGGTGCTGCGGCAATGGCTCCGGTTGGCTGAAAGGTAAGGAGCTTCAGCAAAAGCAGAGAACGATGTATCATCGGGGTGAACTCTCCAAGGAGTGCACATCGTTCGCCAACGCAATGATTCACCCATCCCAGCCAGAACGCCCTGTTTTCTTCAAAAGGACAAGACAATTGAAGAGATGTTTCCAGAGAGCCATACAAAAAATCAATGTGAGCTGCCTCCATCTCCTCAAGCTGCAATGCAAGCGTGAGTTGTCCATTCGCACTACTGAGAGTGGCGGTGTTGCGGCAATCAACAGCAAGCGTCAGGGTTTCAGTACCGTATCTGAAGATAAACCGGTTTTCAGCCTCTTCAATAGAGCCGGGAGTTATCCTTCCATAATCAGGTCTTGGTATCAGTGTCAGCGTAAAAGCCATACTGCCACGGATTACCTTGAGACAGCGATGGATTCGATGGATTTTGCCTGTTCCGGCCTCTGTATTGTCCACCGGCATGAAATCGTGCAGCACTGCTTCTGCGTGTTCAGTCTTGAATCTGCAGGAGAGGATGTTGGTGTCAGGGATATATTCCTGTTCAGAGGTGAAGATTGCTGAGGGTTGCAGACTGAAAAATCCTCCCTTTTCATCATCAAGAAGCGCCGCAAAAATTGTCGGAGAGTCAAGCCAGGGAAGGGAACAGTAATCAATAGAGCCATCTTTCGATACCAGAGCGGCTGAATGGAGATCCCCGATGAGTCCGTAATCGGCAATGAGACGGTACATTCTCAAATCCCTGTTTTTTTATACAAAAAAACTGAAAAGCTCTATCAGAAATAATAACGAATTCCCCCCGGAACAACGCATTCCTGATAGCGCTGTTTCGGGGGAAACGTAAAAAGAGGATTACGAGAGGTTTCTTGGCACCTGTGAGGAGTGGTGGTGAAGAATAGGCCTTTCAAGTGAGATATCAACCATAAATGAAAACCGTGAAGGGAAGGAGAGCAGTACCTGATCCACTTCAAATTCAAAGGAGTAGATTCCGCTCAGGGTATGGAGAGTATCGCTGAACGACTGCTTTCTGAGTGCCTTGTTGTGCAGTCGAACCCCGAGGCCGTCTCGTGAGGCAAGCTGACCAAAGTAGTTTCTGACCCCTTCGGTGTTTATGACAGTATGAGGCGAAAAAGTAGGGACAAGAACAGCTGATTCATGATAAAGTGCTGCAATGTCATCCGGACTTCCACTACAGACACGTGAAACCCATTGAAAAAGAACCTCTTCAGCATTTTTGAAAAACATAATAGTGTGCTTGTTATCGTTGTTCCTGATAGAACTCTATCAGCATAATCGGTTATACAGGTTCAGGCCGGAAATGTAAGCTTTTTTTGTGACGGAGTACAAACAAAAAAAGAGAGGAATTGTAACCTTACTCAGCAGGCTCGATATCCTTATGCTCATCAAGTTTATAGCCGAGTCCTCTTACGGTTTTTATCATGTTACCTGTACTCCCAAGTTTTTCACGGATTCTGGTAACGTGGGTATCAATGGTTCTCGTGTTAATCGACTTATCGACGTCCCAGACATCGCTGAGCAGTATTTCCCGTGATTGGGCCTCACCCTTTCTTTTAAGCAAAGCGACAAGAAGTTTGAACTCCATCAGTGTCAGAACAAGCTCTTTGCCATCAAGAGAAACAATGTGACGCGTTAAATCAACTTCAAGGCCACCAGCCTTAAGTACCTCCTGCGCTTTGCCTCCCTGCCGTCGATCCCGTTTCAAAATCGCCCTGATTCTAAGGGTCAGTTCACGGGGACTGAACGGCTTTATGACATAATCATCGATACCAAGTTCGAAGCCGAGAATTTTATCGATCTCCTCACCCCTTGCTGTAAGCATGATGATGGGAAGATCTTTGTAAAGCTGGTTCTGCCTGATTCTCCTGCAGATTTCAAATCCGTCCATTCCCGGCAGCATAATGTCGAGCAGAACAAGATCAAAGCTTTTCCGTGAAAGCTGTTCAAGACCATCTTCTCCGGAATATGCAGGATGACAGGTAAAGCCTGCCCGTTCGAGATTATATTCCAGCAGTTTCGAGAGGTTCTTGTCATCCTCAATAACGAGCAGCATAGGATCCGACATAGTATTTGAAGGTTACAAATTAGAGAACCACAATTTCCCTTTTCTTCACAGTGCTTTACCCCTTTTACGGTATAGGTATAATCAAGTATAAACAATTTTGGTAGAGCGCTCAGTACCGGTTGATGCAGGGTGTGATATTTTCTATTCTTTAACACTATCGTAACAATACTATCTCTTTTTTTGAACTACCTTTTTTCCTCAGTGAGGGCAATAACGGGCCGTTATCCTTATGGGGAGTGAGTGCCGCTGAATAAAGCTTGAAAACCCTTCGATGAAAGGGTAAAATCGACCATGAAATGGGTATATTCGCCATTATTTATGTTGTTATGGAGAGTTCTGTTGATAATGGATTGTTGCCATGAGCATGGTAGAAAAGAACATTAAAAAAAACCTTCCATATTTCTGGGACATTGTTGCGTTTTCTCTTGTCATGGGGCTCATCACCCTTTTGGCGTGGGGAAGTCATCAAATGGCCGTCCCATACACCCCCGGAGAGCAGATACCTCTTTCCCTCGATCCTGTTCATCTCCCATTGTATGCTTTGCGAACCGTTCTGAGGATGGTTGCCGCGCTTATACTCTCTTTTGCCTTTACCTTCATCTATGCAACAGTAGCCGCAAAAAGTCGTCGGGCCGAAAGCATTCTGGTGCCTTTACTCGATATCCTCCAATCCGTACCGATTCTTGGCTTTCTCTCCATTACCGTTACCGGTTTTATAGCTCTTTTTCCCGGTAACCTTCTCGGTGTTGAAATGGCGGCCATATTTGCCATTTTCACCTCTCAGGCCTGGAATATGGCCTTCAGCTTTTATCAGTCCCTGAAAACCGTTCCCAAGGAACTTAAGGAGGCCTCAGCCCTTTTTGGACTCTCATCCTGGCAGAAGTTCTGGAAACTTGAAGCTCCATTTGCCACACCGAACCTGATCTGGAACACCATGATGTCGGTTTCCGGCGGCTGGTTTTTTGTTGTGGCATCGGAAGCTATCACCGTTGGCAAGACTGCTGTGACCCTGCCCGGTATAGGCTCTTACGTGGCACAGGCAATACAGAGCAAAAACCTTTCAGCAATCGGTTTTGCGCTTCTCACCATGCTGATTGTCATTCTCATCTACGATCAGCTGCTCTTTCGTCCGCTGGTAGCGTGGGCCGAAAAGTTCAAGTTTGAACTGACCGAAAGTCAGGATGCTGCTGAATCATGGGTTCTGACCCTTTTTCAACGTGCCCATGTGCTCCGTAACTTTGTAAAAGGAATCGGAAACAAGTGGACTACACTCATCGAACGACTTCCGAAACTGCCCCGACCTACGCAGAATTTCAAGGAAATCTCTCCACTGGTGATAAAGATACAGGGTTACACATGGTATGGTATCCTGATCTGCGGAATGAGTGTCGGAGCCTGGATGCTGATGAGTTTTGTCATGAACGGTGTTGATCATACGGAAATTGTTCATGTCTTTATGCTGGGCCTTATAACGCTTACCCGGGTTATGGTTTTACTGCTCCTTGCAAGTCTGGTATGGGTTCCGCTGGGAGTCATCATCGGCCTCAATCCCCGACTTGCGACAAAGGTTCAGCCACTGGCGCAGTTTCTGGCAGCCTTTCCGGCAAACCTTTTTTTCCCTGTTGCGGTATTCTTTTTGGTACGATACCGTCTTTCACCGGAAATATGGACTGCACCACTTATGATCCTCGGTACCCAGTGGTATATTCTTTTCAATGTTATCGCCGGAGCAGCTGCCATTCCAACGGATCTTCGCGAGGCCGCCAAAAATCTTGGTCTTTCAGGATGGCGGTTATGGAAGCACCTGCTCCTGCCGGGCATAATCCCTTCACTGATTACCGGTCTGATCACTGCTTCAGGAGGTACCTGGAACGCCAGCATTGTTGCTGAAGTCGTCAGCTGGGGCAGTACAACCATTATCGCTACAGGCCTTGGCTCATACATTGCCCAGTGGACCGAAAAAGGTGACTACCCGCATATTGTTCTTGGTATCGCTGTCATGAGCCTTTACGTTGTGTTTTTCAACCGCTTTTTCTGGAGGCGGCTTTATAATATGTCACAGACCCGTTTTCGTCTGGATTAGAACCGCATACTTATGAAAACATTGCATCCCGAGACTGACCTGCTGAATCTGAAAAATGTCAGCAAATCATTCAAAAAGTCCGGAGGAGAAGAGCATCTCGTTCTGGACGGGGTTAGCCTCACCATCAAAGAGGGTGAAATTGTTGCGCTCCTTGGACGATCAGGTTCGGGCAAGTCAACTCTGCTCCGTATCATTTCAGGCCTTAACCGTCCAGGAAGCGGCGAAGTCCTCTATTCCGGTAAGCCGGTTACCGGTCCCGTAAAAGGGCTGGCCATGGTGTTTCAGACCTTTGCCCTGTTCCCGTGGTTTACCGTCTTGGAAAATGTTGAACTCGGGCTTGATGCCTTGGGGGTGCATAAAGAAGAACGCAGGCGGCGCGCACTCGCAGCAATTGACCTCATCGGCCTTGATGGTTTTGAATCAGCCTATCCGAAAGAACTTTCCGGCGGGATGAGGCAGCGGGTAGGGTTTGCCCGTGCGCTGGTGGTTGAACCTACACTGCTTTTGATGGACGAAGCGTTCTCAGCCCTTGATGTGCTTACTGCCGAAACTCTCCGTACCGATCTGATTGAGCTCTGGCTGGAGCGGCGAATTCCAACCAAGGGAATTCTTCTGGTATCCCATAATATCGAGGAAGCTGTTCTTCTCGCCGATCGTATTGTCATTCTCGGAACCAATCCAGGTCGAATTCTGGCCGAAATCAAAATCCCCCTCCAGCATCCACGTGATCGCGAAGCTCCCACATTCCGGCAGCTTGTTGATCGTGTTTATGAACTCATGACTAAACGCCCCCGGAGTGCTGCAGGCAAGGTTGAAGCCGTCCCATTGTCGTACCGTCTCCCCAGTGCGTCTGTCAATCAGCTTGCAGGTTTCATGGAAGCTCTGGCCGCAGAGCCCTATAATGGAAGAGCCGATCTGCCTGAACTTGCCGATCAGATGGGATTTGACGTTGAAGAGCTTTTCCCGCTTCTCGAGGCATTGGAAATCCTTTCGTTTGCCCGAACCGAGGGAGGCGACGTTGAACTGACTCCATCAGGGACAAGCTACGTCGACTCTGACATTCTGCAACGCAAGGTGATCTTTGCAGAACATGTCATCCGCCATGTCACCCTGGCAGCCCATATCCGTCACGTTATCGATGAACGCCCCGGTAATCGTGCGCCCGAGGACCGCTTCCTTCGTGAACTCGAAGATTTTTTCAGCGAAGAAGAGGCCGAAAGGGTGTTGCAGGTAGCTATCGAGTGGGGTCGTTATGCCGAACATTTTGCCTACGAAGAGGGTTCCGGCATCCTGAGTCTCGAAAACCCCGCAAGCTACACTTCAGCGCTATAGGGTATCCTTGCAATGTTGGTGTGTTTTAAATTTAAAATCTTGCGCAGTTGCGACTGATGCGGCTCTGTTTTCATTCGCATTCTTATGCAATTATTGTTATAATTCCATACATTTTTTCACCTTTTACCCATGAATGTTCGCCGATCTATCGATGATAGCGGAAAAAATATAAATACATGCCTATATCCGGTCCATATAAAAACGAAGCTGTCCGGTTTCGGGAAGAGATAAAAAAGAAATTCAAGACTCAGATAGCTCTCTGTCATGCCATAGGCGCAAAAGACGGTTCTTATGTTACCGGCTACGTCAACGGAAACAACCGCATAGGTAATATTTTGCGTGAAAAACTTGAAGCAGTGGGTGTGGATGTCAACTATATCCTTTACGGAAAAAGAACGGAGGCAGAAAAACCTAAAACGGGATCAGGTCAGGAGCTGAGGGATTTGCTTTACCAATGCACCGAAAAGATCATTCACCTGCAGAACACGGTTATTGAAATGAACAAAGAACTTCTTGATGTCAACCAGCTGCTGGAAACTGTCAAAAAAAGTGTCACTCAGTCTTAAGAGTGTGGATCTATTACATGATTATCAGCGCAAGCAGAAGGAGTGATATTCCTGCCTTTTTTGGTGAGTGGCTGGTAAATCGTCTGCAGGCAGGTGAAGTGCTGGTGCGCAACCCCATGCAGCCAAAACAGGTCAGCAGAATTTCGCTCTCTCCCGATAATGTTGACGCCATTGTTTTCTGGACAAAAAATCCTGCAAACTTTCTCTCCCGTCTGCCTGAGATTGACCGGCTGGGATATGCTTATTATTTCCTTTTTACACTCACTCCTTACGATGCAGCGATTGAACCCGGAGTTGAAGATAAGCGGTCAGTCATGAATGTTTTCAAGCAGCTTTCGCGCCTGATCGGACCGGAAAAAGTTGTCTGGCGCTACGATCCGGTTATTCTCAGTGATCTTTATACTCCTGCGTGGCACCGGGCCTCCTTTGACCGGCTTGCAAAAGAACTTTCCGGCTATACTGAACGCTGTATTATCAGTTTTTTTGATGACTACCGTAAGGTCAGAACCCGGATGCGTCCTATTGGCCATACCATGCCCGACAAGGTGCTGATGGAGGGTATTGCCGGTATGTTTGCTGATTCAGCTAACCGGAATGGTATCTCGCTTTTTACCTGCAGCCAGGATGTTGACATGTCACAATACGGTATCATGCACAGCCGATGTATCGATAGTGATCTTGTGGGCCGTATTTCGAGTCGGCAGATGAGTGGTCGGAAAAAAGACAGCAGACAAAGAAATGCCTGTGGATGCGTCGAGAGCCGCGATATCGGCAGTTACGATACCTGCACGCACGGTTGCCTCTACTGTTATGCAGTTTCCTCGCATGCAAAAGCATGCAAAGCCCTCCAGCATTACGATCCTTTTTCTCCGATGCTCTGTGATTCACTGAAGGGAAATGAAACAATCACCAACCCGAGACAATAAACTGTTTTCTCTCTGGACAACTTTTGTTTTGTTGGGGTTCCGCAATCACCCCAACCTACATATGTAGCGTGCGGAGGCTTACTTGGGTCTAAGCGCTTCAACTGGATTGAGATTTGCGGCTTTCCATGCGGGGAAGAGCCCAAACGTCATGCCGATTGTAGAACAGACTATCATGGAGACCGTTATCCAAATCCAGGGAAATATTGGCGGCAGATTGAATTTCAAGGCAACGATATTGCCCGCCACAATACCTACCACAATACCGATGACACCTCCTACTATTGAGAGAAAAAGCGATTCAAAGAGGAACTGACGAAGAATACTGCTATTGGGTGCCCCGATCGATTTTCTGATTCCGATCTCTCTGGTTCTTTCAGTTACGCTTACCAGCATGATGTTCATGATACCAACTCCTGCAGTCAGGAGGGCCATAAAGCTGATAATGAAGGCACCTGTACTGATGGCTCGTTGTATATCTCTGAATGAGTCGATGAGAGATTCGTTTGTTCTGATCTCAAAATCGTTGATATCCTTCACAGTCAATCCCCTTGCGAGTCTCATGGCCCCGATTGCACGGTCAATGGCTAGCGGATAGTCTTTGCGTGAGAGGGCTTCAACGGTGATGTTCAGGCTGCTCTTTTCGTTGACATGATCCAGGTAGCGGGTGATGGGAATGAGCACAAAATTATCCTGGCTTTGACCGAATGCTGCCCCCTTTTTATCAAAAACCCCTGTGACGGTATAGACCTCTCCATTGACCTTGATGAATTTATTCAATGGAGTTTCACCTGCAGGAAAGAGTGTTTCTGCAAGCTCGCTGCCAAGCACTGCAGTGTTTCTTGCTGACTTGATATCGTTTTGTGAGAGATTACGACCAATGACGACATTGAAGCCGTTGGATGCGGAAAAGTTTTCATCCCCGCCGGTCAGCGTGACATCAGGATTGGTAGTGCGATTGGCATATTTTGCAAGGTTGGCCGGGCTGGAAATGGTAAACCCTATATTTCGGGCGTGTGTCTCCATGCTTTTTTTAAATAACAGCGCCTGCACGTAGGTGATATCCTTCCTGTTGGCATAGACGTTTCGTTTGTGGCCGCTGCCGAAAACTGTTGCAGGATTTTTTTGCATCTGGAACGTGTTGGCTCCAAGACTGGCAAGGCCCGATTCAACGCTTTTTTCAACGGCATCAAGTGCTGTCATCACTGAAATGATGGAGAATACGCCGACGGCGACGCCCATAATGGTGAGCCATGACCGAAGCTTGTTGACGGTCAGCGAAAAAATCGCCTGGATGATGATTTCACGCAGCAGCATAAGTACTCCTATTCATAACGCAACGAGTCTGCAGGGTCAAGCTTTGAGGCTGTTACAGCAGGTGCAAGGCCTGAAACAACACCGGTAATCACTGAAACGGCAAGACTTGCCAGTACAAGGTCAAGAGAGAATTGTATTGGAAAATCAGGGACAATTTTTTCGATAGCGAAGGTAATCATGAGAGCCGTGAAAAGCCCAGTAAATCCTCCGATAATGCAGATCATCACCGATTCAATAAGAAACTGCAGGAGAATGGTCTGCCGTCTTGCTCCAAGTGCTTTGCGAAGACCGATCTCTCTTGTGCGCTCCTTTACACTGACGAAGGTGATGTTCATGATACCGATAGCTCCAACAAAAAGCGACATTCCGGTAATGAAGATACCTGCGATTGCAATTCCGTTTTTGATGGGGTCAAGCTGGCTTTTGAACGCTCTCTGTTCATTGATCGAGAAGTCTTCATCTTTTCCTGCAGGAATCCTGCGGATTCTTCTCATCAGGCCAAGCAGTTCCTCCTTTGCTTCTGAGACACGGGTCTGCTCTTTGATTTTCACCCTGAGAGTTGTGAACATGTTTTTGCCGTAGATCTTTTCAAAGGCACCGAGCGGCATGATGATCTGATTGTCAAAACTGAAAAGGCCGAGGAACTTGCCCTGTTTTTTGAATATGCCGATAATGCGGCATTTGCCGTTTTTCAGCTGGATTGATTTGTCAAGAGCAGGCTCATTTGGAAAGAGGCCTGTGGCTATATCATCGCCGATGACGCAAACCATTGCACTGCTGGCTGATTCCACAGCTGTAAAGAACCGGCCCGATGTGAGCCCGCCTGCTGCTGTTTCGAGATAGTTATGGTTCGTTCCGAGAGAAAATATCTGCTCAAGGATTCGATCCCTGTACTTTGCCGATGCTTGATAGGTTGACATTTGAGGAACTGCAAGGAGCAGTTCTGAATGTGGATTCGGAGCAATCATCCTGTTGAGCTGATCGGCATACTCTACTTTCAGGTCAGGGCGGTTGCGGTAGAGCCACCACTGTCCCATCGTGGTCCACGATGTTTTCTGGACATAGATAACATCGTAACCGAGCATGGCAAGGCTTTTATCAAATCCGCGGTCAATACCATTGATCGCTGTGCCCATCATGGTAATGGCAACAATTCCTATTATGACACCGAGTGCGGTAAGAAACGAGCGGATTTTATTGGCCCGGATCTGGAAGAGAGCCATTTTCAGGCTCTCAGTGGTTTCATAGCGAAACTGTCGGTAGGTCAGTTTCATTGCTTGTTGTCGCTTTCTATTTTTCCATCCCTGAGCCGTATGACTCTGCGGGTGTAGCGGGCAATATCCTCTTCATGGGTAATAAGGATGATGGTATTTCCTGCATCGGAGAGTGCACCGAAAATATCCATGATATCATGACTGGTCGCAGTGTCGAGGTTTCCTGTCGGTTCATCGGCAAGTATGATCGACGGTTTATTGATCAGTGCCCTTGCTATAGCCACTCGCTGAATCTGGCCACCAGAGAGTTCAGCCGGTTTATGAGTAATTCTGTCACCGAGTCCAACTTTAACAAGTGCTTCAGCAGCTCTTTGTTCTCGCTCTTCAGGCGGAACGCCGGCATAGATTAAAGGGAGTTCGACATTGCGAAGGCAGTTAAGGCGCGGGAGCAGGTTAAAGGTTTGAAAAACAAAGCCGATTTCCTTATTCCTGATACGGGCAAGCTCATCTTCGTCCATTTCAGCAACATGCTGTCCGTTGAGCTCATAAATACCTGAAGTCGGGGTATCAAGACAGCCTATAATATTCATGAGCGTTGATTTGCCGCTGCCGGATGGTCCCATGATCGCCGTATAGTCGTTACGCTTGAAATCAAGGTTTATCGAGTCGAGTGCCCTGACCTCCTGATCGCCCATGGTGTAGAATTTACAGAGCGATTGCATCGTGATGATAGCTGGCGACTGCACTGTCGGGCTATCGTTGCTGAGGCTTGACAATGGATCCTTCTTTGAGCTGGCTTGTAATTGCTGTGTAGCTTCCTGAAACAACCTCTTCTCCTTTTGTGAGTCCTTCAGTGACGATAATATGGGTATTGTCTGTTGTTCCTGTTTTAACCGGACGGAATGATGCTTTACCAGATTTGATGATAAATACCCCTTGCCGGCTGTCGGGTGCTTTTGGTTTTGCCGCAATGGTGACGGATTTGTCCTGACCTTCACTTTCCGGGGTTTTGGTTGTACTTCTTATTGTGACACTTTGAATAGGGACAACAAGAGCGTTTTTAACACGTTGCGATTCAATATCTGCTGTAGCGCTCATGCCGGGTTTAAGCAGGCGATGATGGTTTAAAATGTGAATCTTGACCGAAAAATTTGTGACCTCTTCCTGTGTCCCTGTAGCTTTTGATATGGCGGAATTCGATATTTCATGCACAACTCCCTGGAATATTCGATCGCCGAAAGCATCGACTTTGATAGAGACTGGATTACCTGGCTTGATATTGATTATATCGTTTTCATTGACCTCAACTTTTACCTGCATGCTGTCAAGGTTGGCGAGCCGGAGGACTTCGGTGCCGGGGAATTGCCCTGTACCGACAACACGTTCACCAAGCTTGTTGTTAAGGACGATGATTGAGCCGCTGATCGGTGCACGTACCACAGTCTTTTTCAAGCGATCCTGATTCTGGTCAAGAAGGCTTTTATTTTGTTCTATCGCATGAAGTGAGGCCTGGTAGGATGCCCGAGCAGATTGTGCATTGCTTTTAGATGCAATATAATCTGATTCGGAGATAAGTTTATCCTTGAACAGGAGTTGGGCTTTCCGGAAATCATCTTCCGACTTCATTTTTTTTGATAGAGATTCCTGGCTTTGCGATTTAGCTGAATTTAGCTGAGCAAGGCTTTGTTCAACCTGATTGATATAGAGGTCGGGCTGAATTTTAAGCAGCAGATCTCCTTTTCTTACGTTTTGTCCATCCTGGATGGGCAGTTCGAGAATTTCACCAGAGACGTCCGGGGAGATGGCAACGACAAGAACAGGTTCTATTTTTCCCGTTGCTGTAACAATATGCACAACTTCTTTTACGGAAACACGTTCGGTTGTTACCTCAACGGGTTTTTCCCTGAGGGTTAGAAAAGTAAAGATTGCTCCGCCTGCAACGAGAAGTGCTGCAAGGGTGATCAATATCGTTTTGCGATTCAACAGGGATTTTTGTTTGCTCATGGATATCTTACTGGATTTTTGTGTCTATGGTATAGGGTATGGTGCCTGTAGCGAAATCAAGAACACTCTTTTGAAGCGCTAGATTATACGTTGCCTGAGAATTATTGGATCGGGCATTGAAGAGAGCAGCCCGCGCAGTGCTGAGTTCAACAAAGCCGGTTGCTCCGAGTTCATACTTTCTTTTGATGTCTTCAAATGCGGAGCTTGAAGCAGTAAGGCTGACTTTTGATGTTTCGATTTGCATTACTGCTGCGGCATAGTCATTTGCCGCCTGTTGAAGATCAAGGACGATATTATTTTTCAGATCATCATAATCAAACCTCTGGTTGAGATGGTTGACTTTAGCGGATTGGACATTGTAGCTTGTTTGAAACCCATCAAAGATCGACCAACTGAGGTTCAGTCCAACAGAGTATCCGATTGAGTTTCGAAGCTGATCTGAAACCGGTGGATAGGAATACTCTGCACTATATCCGCTATAGCTCTGGCGAAGGTAGTCGGTGCCTGCCGTGCTTGCATTGGCGTTAAGAACCAGATGCGGATACCAGGCAGACCTTGATTGCGTTATCTGCCATTTCGCAGCCCTGGTTTCAAGCTCTTTGCTTTTCAGGTCGCTTCGTCGTTCAAGAGCAATGGTGGCAAGAGAATCAATATCAGGTTTCGATGAACGTGCTCTGTTCAGTTCTTTAGGGTTAGAGTCAAGAGTAATTTTGGTCCTGGGGTCGATCTGCAGGCGGCGGAGCAATTCGAGTGAGCTGCGCTGCATTCTTGTTTGAGCCTGAATAACAGACAAGCTGCTTTCTGCAGCAGCAGCCTGCTGCTGATAGAGATCGGTCCGGGATTTAAGGCCTATCTGAAATTGCCGGTCAGTAAGAGTGAGCTGATCTTTAATCGAAAGAAGATTCTCTTTGGCAATATCAAGGAGTTCACGGTTCATAAGTACCTGATAATAATACTGGGTAACATCATAAACGATTGACTGCAGTGCCCTTGAAAGGGTGTATTCGGCTGCCTGTTCTTTATTGAGTGCTGATTGCAGAGATGCATAATCACTGAAACCGTTGAAAAGATTCAGGGAAGTTGTCAGTGTCATATTAACCGATCCACTCTCACTCCTGATTTTGAAAGGAGGGACATCAAGGTAGTATTGAGCGTATGTCTGACTGAGTGAATAGGGGGTATAGGTCGCTGAAACAGAAATCTTCGGAAGAAAATTACCGTAACTTCTCAGGACATCGGAACCCTGCAGCTTCAGGTTTAATTTTGCTTTTTTTGCTGAAGTGGCATTATTCAACGCTATCTCTATGCAGTTGTCGAGAGAGAGCGTTTTTTCCTTGACTTCGGAGCTCATACCGGAGCAAGGCTGCACAAGAATAAGTGCGGATATAAAGAGGGATAGAAAAAACCGTGAAACCAAAATACTGTATGCTAACCGTTTAGATTGTTCCATTGTCCAATGCTAATATAATGAATACTACACGTTAAGAGAGGTTAAATAGTTCCTTTGATTGAAGTTCTCTTCAACTTTACCAGCAGGCTGAAAAAAGCTATACTCTCAAGACAGCTTTAGTTTTGTTGGGGTTCAGCAATCATCCCAACCGATAAAACACAACATCATTTCCGTTATTTATGAGATTAAAACACTCTTGATATTGCGCACAGAGGTAGCAGCCTCCCTAAAGGAGGTTCAGAAGCGAGTCAATCTCTTTTTGGTAATGATCAGCATTCTGTGGCTTCAGCTGTATGAGAAGCGTATATATTTTTATGGCTTTTTTATAGGCACCCTGGGCCTTGAAAAGGCTGGCAAGGCTTTCAGTGGGAACAGCAATGGTGGTATCGTCAGAAAAAGGCTGTTTTTGTTCAAGGATGGATGTCGGGTCGGAGTTTTCTGTTGTTTGGACTGGATTAAACTGCATAAGTGCCGCTGTGAGCTGTTCAAGTTCGTCAGAAATGGGGTCGAACACGGGAGATTGAACAGAGTATTCTTCGCCTTTTCCTGAAGCTTGAATGTCGAGGAGCTCTTTCCATGCAACCTGGTTGGCTGGTGCAATGGTACAGCACTTTCGTAAATATTCTCCTGCCAGAGCTTGCTGTTTAAGACCCTGGAAGGCTTTTGCACACAACAGATGAAAGAGATATGAGTCCGGAAAATAGTCTGACACCGACATGAGTTTATCAAGACCAGACTGGAATTCTCCTCGTGAAAGGTCAAGTGAAACCTCCGCAAAAAACAGGTATGGTTTACTGATCAAGGCAGCACAATCTTCATGATCGGGATCAGCGGGTATAATGGTCATGATCATAGACCATTAGTGTTCAGGGTTTTGCTGTTTTCCAGTGCGAGTTGGAGCAGCCGATCAACAAGTTCAGAAAAACTTATGCCGGTAGCCTCCATGAGTCTCGGAAACATACTGATATCGGTAAATCCCGGAATGGTATTGACTTCGTTGAGAATGATCTCTCTACTGCTTTCGTCAACAAAAAAATCAATTCTCGCCATCCCCTTGCATCCCAGTGCTTTATATGTTTTGAGTGCTGCAGTTTGTACCTCTTTCTGGAGGTCATCCGGAATGCGGGCCGGGATAAAGAGCTTTGCTGCGTTGTGAATGTATTTGTCCTCATAGTCATAAAAATCGCCACCGGGCTCGATTTCACCGCATATTGAAACTTGCGGCAACTCATTGCCGAGTATGGCAACTTCTATTTCCCTTCCTGTAATTGCTTTTTCAACCAGTAATTTTAAGTCAAGAGAACAGGCAATTTCAAGAGCTCGCGGCAGCTCTTCGGCGCTGTGTACTTTTGAAATGCCCACAGAAGAACCGAGACTTGCCGGTTTGACGAAAAACGGGAATTCGAACTGTTTTGCGATTCCTTTATGAGCCGCCCCAGGGTCAGCATGGTAATCGGTGCTGAAAAGCGTTATTGATGGCGCGACAACAAGGCCGGCATCAGTTGCGCAAAGTTTAGTGAGAGCCTTGTCCATGGTGAGTGACGATGCCAGAACGCCGCACCCTGTATAAGGAACGCCGCAGGTATCAAGAAAGCCCTGTATGCGGCCATCTTCTCCATACGAGCCATGGAGTGCCAGAAATGCGACATCAATCCCTGCCGCCTTGAAATCAAGGTCGAAGGGCTTTTGAAGGGCTTGCTGTACCATGTTTCTGAGCGTTGAGGAAACTGCATCAGGAGATGAAGCTCTCAAGAGCGCAGAGAGATCAAGGTTCAGAATGTCATGCGCTATGCCTTCACAAAGCCATATGCCTTCACGGGTGATGTAGACCGGAATAACCCTGTAACGCTGGGTACTGATGTTCGCTGCTATTGATTTTGCAGAGATAATTGATATTTCGTGTTCAGTTGACCTGCCTCCAAAAATGAGAGCAACAGATATAAGTGGCATGAGTGCTTCTGTGACGGTTAATGATAAAGGTGCTGGTGTTCGACCGCGATACAGCGGTTTTCCACAACAAGAAGTCCAGCGTTTCTTGCTTTTAATGCGGCGTCTTCATTGGTGATGCCACTCTGCATCCAGATGACTTTTGCGCCGATGGCGATGGCTTCGTCAACAATAGGCAGAACATCCGCAGATTTGCGGAAAATATTGATGATTTCAATTTTTTTTCTCTGCTCTGCAGGTATGGAAGAGAGGGCAGGAAAACAGGGACGGCCAAGCACCTCTTTAAGAACCGGATTAACCGGATAAAGAGTGAATCCATGCTGCAGGAGGTAACCGGCGACCATGTTGCTTGGACGTTCAGGTTTGTCCGATATTCCAACAACGGCAATATTTCGGAATGAAGTAAGGATATCCTTTATGGTCGTTGAGTCCATGATGTCCATAAAGAAGCTGCAGGTGATTATCAAGGTTCTATTTTTCGCAAAATACCCGTATCGAAGCATAGAAACAATGTAACAGGCAAAAATAATCAGAAAATGAGCTTTCCGCCCTCAGAGAGAGTGATGCCATTCAATTGGTAACAGTGTTCTCTCTTTTTGTTGCGATATCCTTTTCAGCTATCTTAACCTGTTAATCAAGTAGCGTTTTCATGTATTTGTAAGGATTTTTCTGGTGAATGCCCCTTTTTCCAAGGTTTATTGTGTTGATACCGGTTCTCACACCGGTGAAGAGAATATGGAGTTCGACCGGCGGATCATGGCGGCATTTCTTGATGGCCGGTTTCAGCTGAAATTTGGTACAGGGAGTTGTCTTTGGCGCTTTTATGCCTGGCAGCCCTATGCGATTACTTTAGGGTACAATCAGGACTCTTCGGGGATTGATACCGAAAAATGCCGGCAGGCTGGTGTTGATATTGTCAGAAGACCTACAGGTGGGCGTGCGGTTTTTCATGCCGATGAGTTTACCTACAGTTTTTTTTCAGACTCTTCTGAACAGAATTCTGAGATATACAGGATGGTGCATGAAACAATCCGGCGAGCCCTCGAACCACTGGGCATTCATGCAGAGTTCTGCCGTTCCACTCTTCAGAGGTCGCAGGAAGCACAAAATGCCGGTTCTGTAAGCTGTTTTACTGCATCGGCCAAATATGAATTACAGGTTGAGGGAAGAAAACTGGTTGGTTCAGCACAGCGCAAAACCCGGAATGTCCTTTTGCAACATGGCTCTCTTCCACTTTCGGGTCGTCACAAGGAGCTCTGCGGGTTTATTGCTTTTTCAGAAGAGAGTGATCAAAAAGATATCAGGGAGGAAATGGATCGAAAGACCATCTCTCTTGAAGAAATTCTTGGCTACACTCCACAATACGGCCTTTTAACTGAACTGATGCGCGATGCACTCAGAACAGTGCATAGCAGTGACGTTGAAGTACTTCAGCCTGTTCAGTTATCAGATATTCTTTAAGCTCATCACTATTAAATCAATTAAGCGAGGATGAATATGAACAGAAGCGCCCAGCAGAAAGCCGCTCATGTCACAACAAGACGACTGCTCGACATGAAGCAGGCCGGCGAAAAAATATCGGTATTAACAGCCTACGACTATACGACGGCAAGAATTCTTGATCGTGCAGGTATTGACGTCCTTGTTGTTGGCGATTCAGCTAGCAATGTTTTTTCAGGTCACAGCACCACCCTTCCTATCACGATTGACGAGATGATCTATCATGCAAAAGCGGTTGTCAGGGGAGTGAAGGATGAGAGCAACAGGGCGATGGTGGTTAC
>CAIVSG010000249.1 GCA_903908555.1 uncultured Chlorobiaceae bacterium
CCGCCATAAAATGAGGGGAAAAAAGGATGACCCACTGACAATGTCTTTTCAGATCGGGTTGGAGCGGTCAGGCACCCGCAGCTTACCTTACGGATTGCTGTACGTGAAGCCAGTATAGCTTACGATAGACCCGCCGGCAGGCTGGCATAAATGGCCTGCCGGGCGGATTCCATCCGGTACTCCGAGTATGATTGAAAAAAAGGGGGTTAAAAGCGCATGTTGCGTCCAAGAGACAAGAGAGCTGCACAATCCCGACTTGTCGGGAGCGGAAGCGAACGGCCCTACACAAAACAGGCAAACTGACTTATCCTAGCCGGCCCCCTCCGGGGATGAGTAATCCTGAAATCCGCAACGCGGGTATGACTAATCTTTAATCTTTTTTCTTTTGAGTTTCTTCCATGTGCTGAACTGAACCGGTAATCCGGACAGTTGAGCACCACGAAGCTGAAGCCAAGGCATCAGCCACTTCGAGCCCTGAACTGCTTGCAGTGGAATGAATGTCCGTTGGCATGTCTTTTTGCCTGGCATTAAGCAAAAAGCATGACAACGACAGAAGGGAGTAAAAGCAGATGAGGGCGAAGCCCCGGATCAACCGGAGTCTTCATGGTAGCCAAGGATGTAATCAGCCGCCTTCTACGCTTTTGAGCTGACCTGAATGATGAATTTCGGAGCGGCTTTCAGCTTCCTCAGCCAGCCGGAAAGATCAGGTATGGAGTGTTATTGAAAGATCTTCAAAAACCATCAATTTGACCTTCACAACTATTCCCATGCCCTTCTTATAACGTATTTCCTAATTGATGATTATCTTTTTATGCTTGCATTTTCTATGGCGTTCATTAGCGCTTCATGCTCCCACTTTATTGCCTTACAACTGTTTTCTTGGAATGCTATGGGTATTTTTGAAGGGGGTGTATCGCCAGAATAGACACCGATCACACCCTTTCCGCGTTTGATACTTTCCTCAATCTCCCAATTGACCCACTTGCTCGATGCTGATTTTTCAGTCAGATAAACAACAGTGACAGAACAACGATCAATCTTTTCTCGAATGTTTCGCTGGATGTAGTCGGCGTTCGAACTATCATATGGCTCTTTAACGGAATGATCATCGAATTGAAGATCTACCTTTTCATTCTTGGCCTGTCCACGTAACAAGTTCACCTCGTCCAAGTCTTCGTGGTCGAAGCTAATAAAGACGTGCCTACTTATATCGCTCTTTGCCTCAGCGAGCCACTTTTTCGCTTTAGCCTCAAGGCTCTTAATGTCTGAACTCGGAATACTACCGCCAGAACTACCTCCCATGTTATTCTCCTTCGTTGAACTGAAATTCAAGACAGGCAATGCAGCGACCACAGGGCTGCGTATCACCTGTGTGGCAAGAGTATGTACCACTTAATCCCTTTGCAGCAGCAAGCCTTACGACATCAGCCTTTCCAAACTCAATCAGGGGAGTTATCACTCTGATATTACGACCCATTGCGGCTTCTATAGCAGCTTCCGCTTTGGCCACAAAAAACGGTCGCTGATCAGGAAAGAGGCTGAACTGCTCCGTTAGTAAGCCAATAGCAACAGATGACAGCCCAAGCTGGAAGGCATATGCGCTACCCATAAGCAAAAACATCAGATTTCTACCAGGTGTAAACGCATCGGCCTTCACATGCAAATGCTGTCTTGTCAGTCCAGAAGCGATAACACGTCCAAAACCAGAGAGATCCATCTTCGTCGGCTCAGGCAATCCAAGTTTTTTATGAACCGCCTTGCACGTATCCCATTCAATCTGGGCAGCACGTTGTCCATAGTCGATGAAAAGTGGATAGTGATCGATTTGCTCCTCTTTTGCCATCATACCGATCAGCGTCGAGTCAAGGCCGCCAGAGACAAGGTTCACAAAGCTCATATGTAGCCCTCCCGCTTAGCAACTCGCATCGTGACCCAAGTCGCTAAATCAACACAGCCAAGTGAATGTCCAAACTCTGATGCGATCTCGCGAAAATTGTCTTCAATTTCCTCGTAAAAGGTAAGGAGCCCCAATTTTCTTGGCGTTATGAAAATGCCTTTTGCCAACTTGAGATAGTCTAGTACGTGCACGTCCAAAACAGCGAGGTCTGCGCAATAGCCAATACGACGTAAGAAAAGGCTGGCTTGTTTCGGGCCGAATCCCCAAATGTGCCGAATCAACACTTTGCGAGCAGCCTTGGCATTTTGGGCATTAAATAGCAAGCCTCGTATTGATAGTGAATTCCCATAAATCTCATCAAGAGTGTTTGTTAACAACGATGCCAGGCGATTTTTGAACCTAGGCAGCACCCATCGCACTGATCCATTATTATCACTCAAGGCCAATGGATCGTTGAATGCTTTCGAAACACGAAACTCAAAATCAGAGCGTTCCTGCCGAAAAAACTCCGGGCGGAGCAAACCGGTCTCACGCAATCGATCAGCCATCGCTATCGCCATTTCAAACACTAACTGACTTCCGAAAATGCAGACTGCGGACTCGTATAGCAATTCTTCCTCAGCCAGCAGGCGCCAATCCAATAATGGGGACTTCTGGACATTAACCTCCTCGCACATCGCGCGAATCGTCTGATTGATGAATGTTACACTCATCATAAAACCCAGCCAAAAGACTGGGCACACTGATGGAAGACCCGGACAGGCAAATTGTGCCGACAAAAATCAACAACCCGCCCTTCGTTTATAGCATATCGTAATCGTTTTATCCACCCAGAAAAAAACTCAAGGTTGTGTGCCAATGTTCGTGCATGAAACGATAGACCAGTATCTCCCCATGTTGTTTGGCCGCGAAAAAAGTCACTCTGCGTCAAGTGATAGAGCAATCCAGTATCGTGGTCGACTACAGTCTGACACCACTCAAGCCCATCGAAGCTATCCGCGCCCATCGCAGAATACACGGCAATCGAGATCGGGTTCCCAGTACCGAGCAAATGTAGAGCAACATAACGTTCCTGCTTATCAAGTTCAGCTCGAATAGCCTGCACAGCGCGAGCACGTTCGATAATACCATTGCCCAACTTGCGCTCTGGAACGGCCAGCATTGATACTCCTGTTTCATTTACTACGGTGGCACATAGCAATGGCAACTGGTTTGCTGAAGCGTGGATAATTGGAATGATCTGGCAAGCTCCGGCCACGTCTTGGTCTGCCTCCCAGCGGGACACCAGCAATGTCGCATGGTCGCCAAGGTCGACAGGCGGTTCCTGCTCATCAAAACCGAACGCTAGATCGCATGGAAACGCTCTCAGCATTCTGTGGAAGTCTGCTTGTAACCAATTCGCTTGGGCATTTTTCCAAAAGCTCTCATAATTTCCTGAGTCCATCAATGTAATCGCACCCTCGGCAGTGGATGTCGCCAGAATTCTGACGGCCTGCTCCGGAGCTTCAATAGTGGAGAGATCAAATGCTGAAACCAAGTATTGACTATTCAACGCAGTTAACGACGACAAGACCTGTAAATAGTCTAATGGGCGCAAGGCTGTTTTCACGGATGAAATCGAGGGAAAATAAACGGGCAATGTCAGGCGTTTCATGCCGATTTGCAACTCGGAAGGTCGTGTAATCTCCATTATGCTCCCTCGACTTTCTGGACAACATTCCGCTGCTTTGTATCGTTAAACCAATTGGCGTGCTCGGTTGATACATGCTCTTCAACTCGTTCGGCAAGCGCAACCAACCGATCAGGTTCCAACAGATTTTTGTATGGGCCTGCAACTGATAGAAAAAGATACTTTTCGTGCTTCAACCGCTCCGCTGTTGCTCGGTAAGTGACCCATAGCATCGAGTATTGATTCATCTGCTGAATAGCCTCGAGTATGGCTATCATAATCCCTGCCATGGAGGCTGCCCACTTGGCTAACTCCGAAGGCAATAAGCTCATGGCTGGAATCAGCACCGCCATAGTCACTTGCGTAATTTTCAGACGCTTGTACCAAGACTGGTTTTGCTGGCTCTTGCTGTCGTACCAATTGATCTGATTTTCAAGACGGAACCATGCCGGGTGTGAACTGGCGAATTCAGGAACTGTAGGCTCCTTTAGCTTATCCTGTTTAGAGTCAAACACTATTATTCTATTCGATCTAATCGTGTAAAAAAACGGAATGCAGAGATCAGGTAAGTCAGAAAATAAATCCATGTAATGTATCTATCGGAATAACGAATTTCAAAAGTATTTCATGAAATTGCTCCCCTATTCCATCACCACGTCTTTTTTCCGTAACTTATCTCTTCATAAATTTATACAGGAACCTGTAAGCGTTGACTAAATGAACCCCTCTTCATGAAGATCATCGACAACATCAACACCCTGTTAGGCGACGATCTGAAGGTTTCAATTCGCCCCAAAGACAAGCTCAGAATTGCGGCTTCCTGCTTTTCCATCTACGCTTACGAAGCGTTGAAGTCTGAGTTCTCAAAGATTGACTCCCTGGAGTTCATCTTCACGGCGCCAACATTTGTTCCCAACGAGGTAACCGACAAATTCCGGAAGGAGCATCGCGAGTTTTTCATACCCAAGTCCAACCGGGAAAAGAACCTGTACGGTTCAGAGTTTGAAATCCAGCTTCGCAACAAACTTACCCAGCGAGCCATTGCGCGAGAATGCGCCGAGTGGATGCGGCGAAAGACCGTATTCCGATCAAACAGGACGAAGGCTCCTATGCAGCAGTTTGCGTGCATTCAGGGATCGGAGGGAGATACCGCATACATGCCGCTGCATGGATTTACTGCAGTTGATTTGGGTTACCAGCAAGGAAATGCCATTTCAAACCTTGTGAATCGGTTTGAGGAACCGGCCTTTACGGCAACTTACCTGCAACTTTTCGAGCAGATATGGAATGATCCGGAAAAGCTTGAAGATGTAACTGCGGTGATTTGTGATCACATTGCATCAGTGTATCAGGAAAACTCACCGGAGCGTATCTATTTTCTGATGCTCTACAATATTTTCAGCGAGTTCCTTGAGGATATTGATGAGGATGTTCTGCCCAACGACCTTACGGGTTATCAGAACTCGTTGGTCTGGAAAAAGCTTTTCAACTTCCAGCGCGATGCGGCTGTCGGTATCATCAACAAGCTCGAAACCTACAATGGCTGCATCCTTGCTGACAGCGTAGGACTCGGAAAAACCTTTACAGCTCTCGCGGTCATCAAGTACTACGAATTACGCAACCGCTCCGTTCTGGTGCTGTGCCCCAAAAAACTTGCCGATAACTGGCTGAACTACAACAGAAACCTCAAGACCAATATCTTTGCCAAGGATCGGTTCAATTATGATGTACTGTGCCACACCGATCTCTCCCGCACTTCTGGAGACTCTTTCGGCATCCCTCTGAACCGGGTCAACTGGGGAAACTATGACCTTGTCATCATTGACGAATCACATAACTTTCGCAATAATGATGTGTTCAAGGAAAGGGAGACTCGCTACCAGAAACTGATGAACGCAGTTATACGCGAAGGGGTCAAGACAAAGGTTTTGATGCTTTCTGCCACCCCGGTCAACAATCGTTTTAACGACCTGAGAAATCAGCTTGCCCTGGCTTATGAGGGGGATTCCGAGAACCTCAGCAAGAAACTCCGAACCAAGCGGAGCGTTGAGGATATATTCCGGCGTGCCCAAGCCGTCTTCAACCAGTGGACAAAGCTTCCTCTGGAACTGCGTACCGCCCGGGCTATACTCGATACACTTGATTTCGACTTTTTTGAACTGCTTGACAGTGTAACCATCGCCCGTTCGCGCAAACATATCCAGACCTTCTATGACACCAAAGATATCGGACAGTTCCCCGAGAGGCTCAAGCCGCTCTCCTATCGCTGCCCTTTAACCTATCGGAGCGATGTGCTTGGTCTCAACGACATTTTCAAGCAATTGGCAATGCTCAAGCTTGCTGTCTATGCCCCGATCAGCTACATCCTTCCAAGCCGCCTCAGTAAATACGAAGAGCTCTATGACACCATGGTTGAAGGCGGCAAAGGAAAACTCAGACAGGCTGACCGCGAACGAAGCTTGCAGGCCCTGATGACAACAAACCTTCTCAAACGCTTGGAAAGCTCGGTGGAGTCTTTCCGGCTGACATTGAGAAGTTTGCAAACCAACCTGATCAATACGCTGGAAATTATAGCGACATTTCAGAAAACCGGCCGTTCCGAAACCATCTCAGATTTTACTGCCAATTATGAAGCCCTTGAGGCAGAAGAGGATGATTTCACGGTACCCGATGATATCAAAATCGGCGGGAAAGTTCAGATCAGCCTGAGCGATATGGACGTTGAGCGTTGGAAACATGAACTGACCTCTGACCTTCTCCTGCTTGAAGAACTGCTTGCTTCCATGGATAAGATCACACCCGACGATGACGCCAAGTTGCAGCACCTGAAAAATCTCGTACTGAACAAGATTACCAACCCCATTAACGAAGGGAATAAAAAGGTACTGATCTTCACAGCCTTTGCAGACACAGCTAATTATCTTTACAACAACCTGGCCGAGGATATTCTGCATACCAAAGGTCTGCACAGCGGCAAGGTAACCGGTAAGGACACACCAAAATCAACGCTCAAAAAAAGCTACGACTTCCAGTCATTATTGACACTCTTTTCACCTCTTGCCAAAGAAAAAAGCCTTGTGCTCCCTGAAGAGCCAAGAGAACTCGATATCCTCATCGGCACCGACTGTATTTCTGAAGGCCAGAACCTTCAGGATTGCGATTACCTGATTAATTACGACATCCACTGGAACCCGGTTCGCATTATCCAGCGCTTCGGGCGAATTGACCGGATCGGCTCGAAAAACATCGCGATTCAATTGGTCAATTACTGGCCTGACATTACGCTCGATGAGTACATCAATCTCAAGGAACGGGTCGAGAACCGGATGATGATCGCCGACGTAACGGCCACCGGTGACGACAATGTGCTCACCGCACAAAGCAGCGATGTTTCATACCGGAAAGAGCAACTCCGGCGCCTGCAGGATGAAGTGATCGAGCTTGAAGACCTGAAAACCGGCGTCTCGATTACCGACCTTGGCTTGAATGATTTCCGGATGGACCTGCTCAATTATGTAAAAGCATACGGCGACCTCGAAGATCTGCCAAAAGGTATGCATGCCGTTATTCCTGCACAACCTGAAATAGGTCTCAAACCGGGCGTCATTTTTACGTTACGTAACCGGAACGACAGCGTTAATATCAACCAGCACAACCGGCTTCACCCCTACTACCTCGTCTACATTGCTATGGATGGAGAAATAATCGCTAACCACACTGAGGTCAAAAAGCTGCTCGACCTTGTTCGATCAAGCTGCAAAGGAGAAGCTGAGCCGATTCATACGATTTGCCGATTGTTCAATCAACAGACGGATGAAGGTCGAAACATGAAGGTTTACTCCGATTTGCTCAGCTCTGTTATTCGTTCGATGATTGACGTCAAGGAGGAGAAAGACCTCGACAGTCTATTTTCGGCAGGCAAAACAACGGCACTGATAAACACTATTGCCGGTCTTGATGACTTCGAACTGATTGCATTTTTGATAATTATGAAGGATGAGGGATGAAGGCGAAATGAAAGACTTGAAGATGAGAACAAAAGAGTTTGCGTTGCGAATTATCCGCCTGTATTCTGCTTTGCCGAAAACTACTGACGCTCAGGTGATTGGCAAGCAACTACTCAGGTCGGGGACATCAGTTGGCGCTCATTATCGCGAAGGAATTCGTGCTCGTTCTGATGCGGAGTTCGTCAGCAAGATCGAAGGTGGATTACAGGAACTTGAAGAAAGTTGCTATTGGATGGAGCTCTTGATCGAATCCGCTTTACTTCCAGAATCAAAGCTATCAGATCTCATGGATGAAGCAGGTGAATTGATAGCCATACTGACTACCTGCGCGAAAAATGCAAAGAAAAAAAAGGAGGATCGAGCATGAGTTCATCCTTCCACCTTCAGCCGTCATCCTTTCTCTTCGACTATCCAAAAAGTGCAGCCTTCGGTCGAATACTGCCAAAGAACAAAATCTATGAGCATGCGCACCCGAGCACTGCCTTGAAAGAGCTTTTTGTCCGGCAGGTTGATCAAATCGTCTGGAAGTACAAGCTTGCACCTGAGACGATTAACTTGCGACAGACACCCTCCGTGCCGGAAATAGAGATTTTCACCATTACCCTGAAACATGGTGAGCTTAAACACGATGTACTGCGCTGTATTGACCAGGCTATCCCCTTTCCGCTTCTTTTTGAACTCTTTTATGAGGGTAAGTGCAAAGTGATTGCAGCTTACAAACGTCCGAGCGAGGCTGATGCTGCAAAATGGGTCGTCAGCGACTATTTTGAATCTGCATGGCTGCCAATTGGAACACCCCGCACACCATTGCCGGTTGTCCTCGATCTTGATGCGCTTTATGAACATCTGCTTTCACCACTGATGCCCTATCCTGCCCGACAGGGTGAACGCCTGCAGCATCGGGTCGAACGGATGAGCATGATCCATTTCAAGCAGCGAGAGATGGAAAAATGCGAATCACGCATCCGGCAGGAAAAACAGTTCAATCGCAAAGTTGAAATCAACGCGGAACTCCGCATATTGAAACAAGAAATTGCAACATTGACCCGCCAAGAGGCGCTGGCCATCCCATAAAAGACGATCAAAATGGAAAAACTGAAAATGCACTCTCCGAATTTGACTGACGGCAATATTGCCCGCATTCGAGAGCTGTTTCCTGGCTGTGTCACTGAAGCGCATGATGAAAATGGCACACTGAAGCTAGCCGTTGATTTTGATCAGCTCAAACAGGAACTGAGTGACTCCATTGTCGAAGGGCCGCAGGAGCGTTACCACCTCAACTGGCCGGGGAAACGCGAAGCTCTGTTGACCGCAAATGCTCCGATTGCCAAGACCTTGCGTCCCTGCCTTGAAGAGAGCGTTGATTTTGATACCACGAAGAATCTTTTCATTGAGGGAGACAATCTCGATGCCCTGAAGCTCCTGCAGGAGACCTACCTTGGCAAGGTGAAGATGATCTACATTGATCCGCCATATAATAGGAAAAAGGGCAATAACCTTATATATCGCGATGATTTCGTAGGGAACACATATGATTATCTTATCAAGTCTAATCAACTCGACGAAGATAGTCAAAGACTCGTTTCAAACACCGAGGCAAACGGCAGATTTCATTCAGATTGGCTCTCAATGATGTATCAAAGACTTAAACTTTCTAAAAACATTCTTTCTGATAACGGGGTTGTTTTTATAGCAATTGATGACAATGAAACAGTAAATATCAGACGTCTATGTGATGAGATTTTTGGAGAGGAAAATTTTGTCGGCACAATCATTTGGAAGAATGTAACTGATAATAATCCAACCAATATTGCAGTTGAACATGAAAGCATTCATGTCTATGCCAAATCAAAGCTTTCTTTAGAAAGCGTTTGGAAGTCACAATTATCAGATATCAAGGATGTTTTAGTCAAAATCGGCGAAAAGCTTATTGCAAAGCACAAGAACTTGGATGAACTACAAGACGCATATTTAAAATGGTTTAAAGAAAATAAAAGCCAGCTTAGTACACTTGATAGATATAAATATATAGACTTTGATGGTATTTATACGGGGAGCCAGAGCGTTCATAACCCCGGCAAAGAAGGATATCGATATGACATTATTCATCCGGATACGAAATTACCCTGTAAAGAACCTTTAATGGGTTATCGATTTCCAAAAGAAACAATGGCTAAGCTGCTTTCAGAAGAAAAAATACTCTTTGGAGATGACCATAATAAGATTGTTGAATTAAAGGTATATGCAAAGGATTACGAAGACAAACTATCCAGTGTGTTCGAGCTTGATGGAAGGACCGGTCCATATGATCTTAAAGAGCTTTTTCCTGAAGCAAAAAAAGTTTTTTCCAACCCAAAGCCTGTCGCTTTACTTGAACGACTTTTATCTTTTTCGACTGCAGATACAGATACATGTTTAGACCTTTTTGCTGGATCATCGACGTTTGCTCATGCATTAATGAATTTGAATATCGCCGACGGAGGACACCGTGTTTTTATTAGCATTCAGTATCCAGAGGAAATTACATCGAGTAACAAAGAATCAATAGAAGCATTTGATTTTTGTAAACAGAAAAACATTAAACCTAACATTGCCGAGATTTCAAAGGAACGTATCCGTCGAGCAGGAAAGAAAATCAAAGATGAAAAAGAGCAAACCGTATCGGGTCAAGGCGTCTTACTATACGCTCCTACGACAATCGACACAGGCTTTCGAGTTCTAAAAATAGATTCATCCAACATGGCTGAGGTCTATTACACTCCCGATGCCGTTAATCAGGTCGACCTTTTTAATGCCGTTGACAACATAAAGCCCGACCGTAAACCGGAAGACCTGCTCTTCCAGGTACTTCTTGATGCGGGCGTTGATTTGAGCCTGACAATCCGCAAGGAGACAATTCAGGGAAAAACTGTTTTCTTTGTTGATGAAAATGCTCTGGTAGCATGTTTCGATACCGATGTGAATGAGGAACTGGTCAGGGAACTGGCTCAGCTCCGATCCTATGATATGCCGATCCGAAAAATAGTTTTCCGTGACAACGGCTTTGTATCCGATGCAGTGAAAATCAATGTAGAACAGATATTCAGGCAATTGTCTCCTGGAACTGAAGTAAAATCAATCTGAGGAGGCAATGATGGATCATGAAATGACAATCGGCGGAACCCTCTGTGATCGAGTTGTCCAGATTCTTGAACTAGCTCGCTCCACTGTGGTGCAGTCTGTTAATACCAATATGGTCACGGCTTATTGGCTGATTGTCCGTGAAATAGTTGTTGAGATACAAGGAGGCAAAGAGCGCGCAGTATACGGAAAACAGGTCATTGAAACGCTGTCATTACAACTGACCGAGCAATATGGTCACGGTTATTCTGTTCCCAGCGTTAAAAGCTTCAGACAATTTTTTCTTGCCTTTCAGGATCGGTTTATCGAGATCTCTACCCAAACGGAAAGCGATCTCTTTTCATCCCGTCAAAAAAGC
>CAIVSG010000250.1 GCA_903908555.1 uncultured Chlorobiaceae bacterium
ACTCACCAAGTCCAGCTTGCAGTCCACAGTAAGCAGTAGGCACTCCAAATCCCTCAACCCCCTCTATCTTCACTTGCCAACTGCCAACTGCCCACTGCCCACGTCTTCATCTTCGCAATTTCGCTCAGCACTCAGCACTCAGCACTCAGGCACCTCAGGCACCTCAGGCGAGCAGCAAATCAGTTAACCAAAAAGTGCAAGGGCTTGACGATTTGAGGCGGTTTAATAAAATTTACAAAACGAACCCATTCTGTTATTTGTAATTCCCATCGGGTTCAAAAACTCTTCAAGTGGTATTTCTCCTGGGTGAGTCGGTCCAGGGTGTTGGTATGCCTGACCCCTCACTCGTCTTCCACCTCTTGCATGAGCATCGCTCAGTATGCCGCTTTTAGGACATCAAAGTTCTGCCTTGTCAACTCTGCTATAGATGGTTACTATTTGTAATCAAATAAATGCCAGTAATCTTGTTTTACTGTCCAATATTTGCTATTTATCAAGTACATTTAATAGCCCTATTATGTAACAAGATAGCCGCCGTGGCAACAGATTTCAGCATAGAACAGCTCAAAAAGCGGTTTGCTCATCATCCTCACATTACCCGTGAAGAGTTGCTGGGCTTTTACAGGTCAGTGGAGCCTGATTTAAAAGAGTCAACCTTTGCCTGGCGAATCTATTCGCTTAAAGAAAAAAGCCAGCTTAAGCCTATAAGGAGAGGAGTGTACACCTTCTCAACAAAGCCTCAGTTTCGCCCACATGTAGAGCCCAAACTAAGAGAGATAGCCCTAAAGCTTAACAAGGCGTTTCCTGTTGCTCGAAGGTGTGTGTGGAGCACCCAATGGCTGAACGAGTGGATGATTCACCAACCAGGTCGATTCTTGCTGTTGGTTGAGGTTGAAGCGGTGGCAACGGAATCAGTTTTTTATTTTCTGAAGGATGAGAAATACAAAAACGTGTATTTAAACCCTGATGAAAACCTCCTTGAGCGTTACATCTATGAGGAGAACGAGTCCATCATTGTTAAACCGCTGGTAACCAAAGCTCCTTTTGAAAAAGAACAGCAAATTGCCACGCCCTCACTTGAAAAAATATTGGTAGACATTTTTGTTGACCGTAAACTGTTCAGCGCTTTTCAAGGCAGTGAACTTGTGCATATTTTCAACACGCTCTACAGTACGTATGCACTCAACATCACCAAAATGACGGCTTATGCCAAACGGAGAGCCAAAGATCAGGAACTGATTGATTTCATGACAAAACACACCCTTCTCTCGGAGTTACTCAGCAAATGATCTTACCAGAGTCATATACACCAGACTGGATCAGGAGAAAAAGGAAAAACTACCGTAATAACGCCCCTAACCCTTCCATTATGGAAAAGGTTATTTATGCCCTTTCCTTAGTCGAGCAGTTGGCGCAAACCGACATGTCTTTTACCTTCAAAGGAGGAACAAGTCTCCTTCTGATTTTACCCGAACCTAAACGGTTCTCCATTGATGTAGATATTGTTACCACCGAAAGCAGAGAAAATATCGAAGCCGTTTTAACCGGCATTTGTTCGGGAGGTATATTCAGTAAATTCGAATTGGACGAACGGAGAAGCTATAAACCCGGCATACCCAAGGCTCACTACAAACTCACTTTCTTTTCGCAGTCTGACAAGAAAGAGCTATGGATCTTGTTGGATATTCTGTTTGAAGAGCATGGATACCCGGCCTTGGTGCAAGCGCCGATTATAAACGAGTGGATTCAAACAGACGATACACTGGTTACCGTTCAAATACCTTCCGCTGATTCCATCACAGGTGATAAACTCACTGCTTTTGCCCCCAATACCGTTGGAATTCGATTCAGAGTTGAGGATACCGATGGAGGCATTACCGAAAAACAAATGGAAGTGATGAAACAACTCTTCGACATTGGTATTTTATTCGACAGGATATCCAATCTCGATCATCTCAAGCAATCCTTTTCTACAGCATCACAAAAAGAGATTTCTTACAGAGGGGAGGCAAACATTACAACCGAGTCGGTGTTGAACGATATTATCTCCACATCATTGATGATTGGCTCGCTGGGCAAGTTCTTTGATCCGAATCAAGAGTTTCAGTACATAGCAAAAGGCCTGACACAATTAAAGTCCTACATCTACAATGGGTCATTCCGTATCGATGATGCGGTATTAGCATCTTCCAAGGCAGCTTATCTGGCCGCTATGATCCTGACAGATTATGATGGAGAAATATTACGATGGGCGGCGGGCAATGATATTACGAATTACAGCATAGCTCCCATAGAGTACCAGTTTCTCAACAAACGAAGAAACATCCCCGGAGCACCTTTGTTTTATTGGTATCAAACGTTGAGCTTGTTAGGGAAATTATAGCCAGACACAATTGAAACTAAAGCTCTCCGATCATCGGGCGCAATGTAGCATAACAAACATTATGCGAGATTACCTGTTTACATAATATCCTGTGTTTTATCCGCACATCAAGACTGACAAAAGAACAAGATTTGGCAATTTCTTGTCAAAGCCTTACAATGATGGTGCTTAATCCGCAGGATTACATTCTTTGAAACACATTCAACATAATCGGGGTATACAGATGATTCCAGAGAAATTGACGGAAGTATTAAAGCATGATGGTGTGGTTGCTATAGCAACATTGGGGCAGGATGGACCTCATATGGTTAATACCTGGAACAGCTATGTACGCATTACCGATGCTGAACGCATTCTGATTCCTGTAGGGTATATGCACCGTACAGAAGCGAACATTGCTTTTAATAATCAGGTATTGATTACACTCGGCAGCCGCAAGGTAGCCGGGAATATGGGCCCTGGCACCGGCTTCCTGATCAAAGGAACCGCGAACATTGAAACCTCAGGCGTTGACTTTGACGGAACCAAAGCAAAATTTGCATGGGCACGTGCAGTCATGGCAGTAACTCCCAACTCCATTGAACAGACATTGTAAGAGAGCCCTCCATCCCTTGCAATCTCATATGATAGTTTAATTCGCCTCTTGCAGCATGGCATTGCGCCACTGAGTGTCAGATGCCATGTTGCTGATGACTCCAAGTATCTTGATGTGACCGTTCGGATCTGAAATCGGGGTAAGCACAAGGAAAATAATACGGGCTCTGTTTCCGGATTCCTTGTCATGCAAACCGTTTTTGCTCACTCCAATAATAACAGCAGCTTCTTTCATGCCATCGAGTCTGGCATGGGGTATTCCAATCTCCGACCCAGCATAGGTTCCACCCTG